>NZ_AONB01000013.1:0-120180 GCF_000585235.1 Nitrincola nitratireducens
TTTTGTGTATGTAGGCCTTTCATCCTTTGTTATTTTAAGACACTTATCGCGAACATAACATGCACTCTCAATATCCGCGTAAACCCTTTGTAGCCCGAGGTTCAAACGTTATTCGTTGTGATGACTGCAAGTTGCCGGCTGTTGCCTGTATGTGCTCAGATACGCTTACAAGCCAGGCTAGCTGTGATTTCTGGCTATTGATGCATCATGATGAATTTTACAAGCCAACCAACACTGGGCGTTTGATTCAGAGAACCTTTTCATCGACACAATGCTCTCGTTGGTCTCGCTTAGAGCCGACTGAAGATCTGATCTCAGCGCTTGCAGATCCTGAGGTCTCTCCTTGTATCGTCTTTCCTGAGGCTCCGGATTACGCAGACAGAATGATAAAGGATCTATCTGAGCTTCCAAACCGCCCACTCTTTATTATTCCAGATGGAACGTGGAGACAAGCACGACGTATCTTCAGACACAGTCGCTACTTAGATACACTGCCAGTCATTGAGCCGACGATAGCGTTTGATAGTCGCTATTCGTTGCGTTCTTCAGGGGAAGAGAATCATGTTTGCACTGCAGAAGTTGCAGCTGCCTTACTGTTTCAGATAGGGGATGCTGAGGCAGGAAATACGTTGTTGCAGAACTTTGAGACGTTTAATCAACGTTACTATGCATCTAAGGGACGAAATTTGAACGTGAAGGAGGATGCCAGCAAGCGATAAGCGAGCCGGCATATTTTCTTTTAGTGTGTTTCCGGTGCAGCTTCTTGCTGAGCGGCTTTCTGTTGCAATTGCTGTGCATACAGAGCATCGAAGTTTACAGGTGCGAGCATCAATGGCGGGAAACTAGCACGCGTCATCATGCTGTCAACCGCTTCTCTGGCATAAGGAAACAGAATATTTGGACAGAAAGCACCAAGAGTGTGCCCCAACTCTGCTTCGCCCAGCCCGCTGATTAAGAAAATGCCAGCTTGTTGTAATTCAACTAACAGTGCCGTTTTGCCATCATTAGAAATGGTTACAGTCAGTGTTAACACGACTTCGTAATGCGTTTCATCAAGTGCATTGGTTCTAGTGTTCAAATCCAATTTGACATCGGGTTGCCACGTTTTTGTGAAAACCTGTGGGCCAGCAGGTGTTTCAAGAGAGACATCCTTGAGAAACACACGTTGGAGGGCAAATTGAGGTTTTGCTGCATTTTCTGACATTCGAAAAATCCTGTTCAGTAATGGGTCGGTTTTATTTTAGAAGTGGGTCGAGTTTATTATCTAGATCTAACTCATACAAGTCGTCACATCCGCCCACATGCAAATCATCAATGAATATTTGCGGTACGGTTTGACGGCCACTGCGTGCAATCATTTCGCGTTTGAGCTCAGGTGATGACCCGACATCAATTTCGGTAAACTCAACATTTTTTTGCTTCAAAAGATACTTGGCTCTGACACAAAATGGACAAATACGGGTTGTATAGATCGTTACGTTAGCCATGGATTATTTCTTCACGATAGGTAAGTGTTGAGCTTTCCATTCTGTGATACCGCCACTCATCCTTGAAATATTTGTAAATCCGGCACTCTTTAGCTTTTTACCGGCACTGCCAGCGGCTTGGCCTAGATTGCAGACGACAATAATCGGGCTTTCTTTAGCGGAGTCCAGTTCTGAAAGACGTCGTTCCATGTCAGCAAAGGGGATGTTTTTAGAACCCGCAATGTGGCCTGTATCCCACTCTTTCTTTGGACGAATATCAACAACAATAGCGGACTCTTTATTGATCATCCGTGTTGCTTCAGCTGGAGTCACTGATCGACCCGATTTGTTTTTTTCAGTCCAAAGTAAAACAGCCAGTGTAATTAGCCAAGCTAGGACAAGAAAATAGTGGTTTGATATAAATTCAAAGAGTTGTTCCATCATGGGTTCCGTTCAGCGCATTTATAAATTCTTAAGTGAGCAAGTATACAATGTAGGAGGCGCTCGGATAAGACTTATACTCGTTCAGCGTTAGCTATAATTGTATTTTGTCAGTAAAATGGCGGATATTATTAACCCTCCAATACAGATGACAGACAATGAGTGAAACAAGAGCAACCAAAGCACTGATCATTCTCGATGGGTTCGGGATTGAATCAACTCCTTCTTCAGCAATTGAAGCCGCAAATACACCCACTTGGGATGCGCTGTTAGCATCAAATCCAAACTCTCGTATATCAACATCGGGACTTGCCGTTGGATTGCCTGAAGGGCAAATGGGCAACTCAGAGGTTGGTCATATGAATATTGGAGCCGGTCGTGTTGTATATCAAAACTTCACTCGTATCTCGAAAGCAATTGCTGATGGCGAGTTTGAGCAGAATGAAGTGTTGGTGAGCGCAATTGAACGTGCGCTAGAAAAGGATTCAGCCGTACATATTACAGGTCTCCTGTCGCCAGGCGGTGTCCATAGCCATGAAGAACATATGTTTGCTCTGATTGAATTGGCTGTAAAAAAAGGCGTGAAAAACGTATTTCTACACGCAATACTTGATGGTCGTGATATGCCCCCGCGTTCAGCAGAGCCTTCGATTGCTGCCGCTGAGGCAACCTTTGCCCGTTTGGGAACGGGTGCTGTTGCGACGGTTGTTGGACGTTATTATGCGATGGATCGTGATAACCGTTGGGATCGTGTTCAACAAGCCTACGATGCAATGACAGTAGGGACGGCACCGTATTTTGCGCAATCCCCACAACAAGCCCTGGCTGAAGCCTATGCTCGCGATGAAAATGATGAGTTTGTACAGGCGACAGTGATCACCGATATGGCCGGCCATCCTAAAGGCCTTATTCAAGATGGTGATGTCGTGATTTGCGCTAATTTCCGTCCAGATAGATCGCGAGAGATTACACGAGCATTTGTTGAAAAAGACTTTGATGGTTTTGTGCGTTCGTCTGCGCCAGCACTGAGTGATTACGTGATGCTGACGGAATATGCGGCTAGCATTGACGCGAGTTGTGCATTCCCTCCGACAGCGCTCTCAAACGATTTAGGTGAATTCTTATCTAAGCGTGGTAAAACGCAGCTGCGTATTTCTGAAACTGAAAAGTATGCGCATGTCACCTTTTTCTTTAACGGTGGTCAAGAGGCAGTTTATCCGGGAGAGGACCGAATTTTAATCCCTTCACCGCAGGTGGCGACATATGATTTACAGCCAGAAATGAGCGCATTTGAGGTCACAGATCGTTTAGTTGAAGCGATACTTGCCCGTAAGTACGACTTAATTGTTTGTAACTTTGCCAATGGTGATATGGTCGGACATACCGGCAAGTTTGATGCTGCGGTAAAAGCCGTTGAAGCGATCGATCTATGCATCAAACGCGTTATTGACGCAATGCGACAAGTCGATGGTGAAACATTGATTACTGCAGATCATGGTAATGTCGAAATGATGCAGGACCCTGAAAGTGGTCAAGCGCATACATCTCATACACTCTGGCCTGTTGCGTTAATATACGATGGCCCGAGAGCTCAACAGGTGTCGTTGAGTGATGGTGCGCTTTGTGATTTAGCCCCTACGTTATTGAACCTAATGGATATTGAGCCACCTGCCGAAATGACAGGTCGTTCTTTAGTAACCTTTCACTGATTGATATTTGGGTTGTGAAAAACAAACTCTATCTATGGACTTGCTTAGGGCTGCTGTTGTGCAGCCCTTTGTCAATGGCACAAGACCCACAAGCTACGGCAGCACAGATTGAGCGTTTAAAGCGCGAAATACATCAGCTCCAGTCCAGTATTTCACAAAGAAGCACTCGCCAAAGAAGTGAGCAGCAAGCGCTTGCAAATGCTGAACGCGAAATAGGTCGGGTAGCGGCTGATATACGTAAAACAGATCAAGAACTGGCTGAGTTAAACCAAAATATGGCAGGGCTTCAGTCACAGCGTCAAAGCTTAGAGCGTCAGCTGACAGAGCGAAGGGAGCTTATACAAACACTGTTGCGAGAGCAGTATCGACAGGGGCGTCAGCCAAAGTTTCAGTTGTTATTGCAACAGCAGAATCCCGATCAGTTAGAGAGAATGCTTAAGTATTTTGATCGGGTGAATCGGGAGTTAAGTGAGCAACTGCGAGTGTATCAGGACCAGCTCAACCGTTTAACGGATACTCGACAAAGTATTGGAGCAACCGAGGCAAGTATTCTGGAGCGAAGAGAGCGCTTACAAGCAGAGCAGTCACGTCTTTCAGCGGCTAGAGCTGAACGTGAGAAGCAGATTAAAGAGCTGGCAGAGCAGCAGCAGCGAGAGCAACGACAGCTGGCACAAAAACAACAGGATCAAGAGCAGTTACAGCAAGTACTTGCACAGATTCAGCGTTCACTTGAGTTATCAAATTTAACACGTGACAACCAAACGTTTGCGTCGTTAAGAGGCAAGTTGCCTTGGCCGATTCAAGGCGCTGTTTCTCGACGTTTTGGTGCCCAGCACAGTGGGGTGGCATTTGAGGGGCTTTTGGTGCGTGCTTCACAGGGGGCTGATGTTAAAGCCGTTCATCATGGTCGAGTGGTGTTTTCGGATTGGCTCAGAGGCTATGGCTTAGTCTTGATTTTGGATCATGGTTCGGGCTATATGAGTTTATATGGTCATAATCAGACTCTGCTGAAAGAACCTGGCGATTGGGTGAGTGCAGGTCAAGTTGTTGCGACGGCTGGAAACAGCGGAGGGCATGAAGAGGTCGGCCTGTACTTTGCTATACGTCATAACGGACGTCCCGTTGACCCTTCTGTTTGGTTAACTAAGCCTTAAATTTTAATGTTCCGAATTTTGTTAGGATTGGATGATTATGAACCGTTACCCTAATATCAAGAAGCCGATTATATCGATCTTACTGTCTGCGTGTTTAGTTATGCCTGCTTGGGCGTTGGCTGAAACAGAAGATGGTTTACCCATTGATGAAATTCGATTGTTTGCCGAAGTGTTTGATCGGATCAAGTCGGCGTATGTAGAGCCTGTGTCGGATCAAAAGCTTCTTGAAGATGCAATACGAGGGATGTTGACGGGACTTGATCCTCATTCAGCGTATATGGACCCTAAAGCCTTTCAAAGTATGCAAGTTCAAACCAGTGGCCAGTTTGGTGGTTTAGGGATTGAGGTTGGGTTGCAGGATGGCTTTATTCGCGTGGTTGCGCCCATCGATGATACCCCAGCACAACGAGCCGGTATTCGAGCAGGTGATTTAATTACGAAAATCGACGATGAAGCGATTCAAGGGATCAGTCTGAATGATGCCGTTGATAAAATGCGTGGAAAAGTGGGTACGGCTGTTGTTCTGACGTTGGTGAGAGACGGGGTGGAAAAACCCTTTGAGGTCAGACTGGTTAGAGAGAACATCAGTGTGACCAGTGTTCGTCATCGCTTGCTTGAAACGCATTATGGGTATATTCGGATCAGTCAGTTCCAGAGTAATACAGCAAATCAATTGCGAAACTCCGTGGAAGCATTGCAAGCCTTGAGTGAGCTGAAAGGGTTGGTGTTGGATTTGCGTAATAACCCAGGTGGCGTTCTACAGGCCGCCATACAAGTCAGTGATGCGTTCTTATCGGATGGCCTTATTGTCTACACCGAAGGGCGATTGCCAAACTCAGAAATGCGCTTTAATGCAAGTGAATCGACACTCTTGCCGGATGTGCCAGTCGTGGTGTTAATTAACTCAGGTTCGGCGTCGGCGTCTGAAATTGTGGCTGGTGCGCTTCAAGATCATGGTCGAGCCGTGATCATGGGAACCGATAGTTTTGGTAAAGGCTCTGTTCAAACCATTCTACCCGTAGGGTCGGATCGTGCCGTGAAGTTGACGACAGCTCGTTACTTCACACCCGAGGGACGATCCATTCAAGCCGAGGGGATTCGCCCGGATATTCAAGTTGAGGAAGCCCGAATCACCGCTATTGAAACCGCCCCTGTGTTGCGTGAGCGTGATTTAAGCGGTCATTTAGAAGGGAGCTCAACTGGCCAGCGCGAATCATCTGTGACAAGAGACTCGGAAGAGCGTGATTTCCAGCTATATGAGGCGCTTAATTTATTAAAAGGCTTGAGCATTATGAAGGCGACTAGGGCTGATACGTGCGTAATTTGTCAAAACGTTTGACCTCGCTCTTTTTGTGTTTTTGGTGTTCATGGGGGAGTTCAGCGCCGAGTCCTGTTGAGGTGCCCCCTAGAATCGTGATAGTGATCGATGATATTGGTCAAAGCTTAGAGTACGGTCGAGCCGCTATTGAGCTGCCTGGCCCGCTTACCTTTGCGTTTTTGCCATACACACCGCATGCAACGGTCTTATCCCAACTTGCCGAAGCAACAGGGAAGGACGTTATTCTACACGCACCAATGGCGAATATAGCGGGCATTCCGATTGGTAAGGGTGGGTTATATCCACATCAGAGTGAGTCAGAGCTAAAAAATGAACTTAAAAAAAGCTTGGACTCTCTGCCATTGGTATTGGGATTGAATAACCACATGGGCAGCCTTCTCACCCAAAATGAGCAGTCAATGCGTTGGGTGATGGAGGTTGCGGCTGAGCGTGACCTGTTTTTCTTAGACAGTCGGACAACACCGAACAGTGTTGCATTCAGAATGGCGCAGAAACAAGGTATACCGTCTTTAACGCGTGATATTTTTCTGGACCATGAAATCACCTATGAGTTTGTTGATCAACAGTTCTCGAAGGCGATAGAGCTGGCGCAGGAGAAGGGACATGCGATCATCATTGGACACCCCTATCCGGTAACGATTGACTATTTGGCGACGGCCTTACCACGTTTAGATGAGCTAGGTATTCAATTGGTTGCCGCATCGGCTTTTTTACAGCAGCAGAGTGATATAAAGGCTTTGCAAGAGTGGTCATCCGATGTATCTCTGCAAACCGAGGCAGAGCCTGCGCAGGCTCTATCCAGTACCGTCACTCATTAAAGTGTTACCGGTGCGGTTGCTTGACGCTTGAATAGGCTTTCGGCAAGCTTAGGCCATTGTTCGGGCCAATGCTCTGTGGGTCTGCGCTTAAACTCACTGCGAACAAACTGCCGAATTCGACCTTCAGCAACACTCATTAAAAGATTGGCGCAGGCTGTTGGTGGAATAAGTGTTCGAATACCATCAGTCAGTTCCGCTTCTCGCATAAGCTGTTTAAGCTGTGTTTCCATCCGCTCGAAGAGTTGATTCACCTGAACGCGCAAACGTTCGGTTTCCCCCGAAAGGGCATCTCCGCCTAAAATTCTGGCCATTCCTGGGTTTTTCTCAACAAATGCGAGTAGAAGTGTGAGAATTTGCTCACACTGGCGCACGCGTGTTGCACTTGATTGGGTAATGAGTCTAATCCTTGAAAAAAGGGTTTCCTCAATAAAGCCAATTAAGCCCTCAAACATGCGAGCTTTGCTTGGGAAGTGGCGATACAGCGCTGCTTCTGAAACGCCAACCTCCCGAGCTAAGGCCGCAGTGGTAATTCGCTGACCTGGGTTAACTTCTAACATTTGGGCAAGTGCTTGAAGTATTTGCTCTCGCCGTGAGTGTTTATTCTGTTCTCTGTCAGCCATTTTCCTGCCTTAAGGCCTACGTTAGTGACCAAAAATTAAAGAGTCTTGTTGGTAATGAGCGTACCAACACCTTCATTGGTGAAGATTTCAAGCATGCAGGCATGCTCAACACGCCCATCTATAATATGGGCGGAGTTAACGCCACATTTTACAGCGCTAAGGGCACAATCAATTTTCGGTAACATGCCGCCATAAATGGTGCCATCTTCAATTAAGGCGTCGACTTGTGCGGTGGATAATCCCGTGAGCACTTTGCCTTCTTTATCCAATAAGCCCGCAATATTGGTTAATAGAATCAATTTTTCTGCCCGCAAAACCTCTGCAACCTTGCCTGCTACCAAGTCTGCATTGATATTGTACGCATGCCCATCTTCACCGACACCAATCGGCGCAATGACTGGGATAAAGTCAGAGTTCACGAGCATGTCGAGTACCTTTACGTTGACTTTTTCCACCTCACCTACATGGCCAATATCAATAATTTCGGGGGCTTCCATCTCGGGTGTCTTATGCTTAACGACTAGCTTTCGTGCTCTCAAGAGCTCACCGTCTTTACCGGTCAGACCGATGGCTTTTCCACCTGCACTGTTGATGAGGCCAACAATTTCTTTATTAACCATGCCACCGAGTACCATTTCGACGACGTCCATGGTTTTTGTATCGGTTACGCGCATACCATTGATGAAGTGCGACTCAATCTTAAGTTGATCGAGAAGATTACCAATTTGTGGACCGCCGCCATGCACAACAATTGGGTTGATGCCGATCAGCTTCATCATGACGATATCGCGAGCAAAGCTGGCTTTGAGTTTTTCATCGGTCATTGCGTTGCCACCGTATTTGATGACCAACGTCTTCCCGACAAAGCGTTGAATGTAAGGCATTGCTTCGCTCAGTATTTGAGAGGTGGCAATGGCTTGCTGGCGAGTTAAAGGCATAGTCTTAGTCCTTAATACGAAAAATTATTCTTGAGGAATCGTCAGGCATTTATCAATTTGATGCAATCGAATTTGGAAGTCATCGCGAATTTTTTTTAACGCTTCAAATGAAGAGGCCTCAAAGCGCAGGACAAGGGTTGGCGTGGTGTTTGAGGCTCTGACGAGCCCCCACCCTTCGTCAAAATCGACGCGTAGTCCATCAATTCGAGAAACCTGTCCTCTTTCAAAAGGCATCATCGCGAGCTGTTCAATAAGATCGAACTTAGACGCGTCCGATACGGCGATTGTCAGCTCTGGTGTACTAATGTCTTCCGGAAAATGCATGAAACACTCCTCACAGGTGAGAGGCTGTGCGGCCAGTAGCTCAATGAAGCGAGCGGCACTGTATAAACCATCATCGAAACCATACCACCGCTCTTTGAAGAAAAAATGACCGCTCATTTCACCTGCAAGCAAGGCTCCTGTTTCTTTTAGTTTTCGTTTCATGAGCGAGTGCCCGGTTTTCCAAAGCGTTGCTGTTCCGCCTTGTGCCTGAATGAGTGCAGGCAGACGTCGTGAGCATTTAACATCGTACAGAATTTCGGCGTTAGGATGACGCTGTAAAAGATCAGTGGCAAAAAAACGCATAATTCGATCTGGATAGAGAATTTGTCCCGCATTCGAGACAATAAACATTCGGTCGGCATCGCCATCAAAGGCAATGCCAAGGTCTGCTTGATGCACCTTAACCCAATGAATCAGATCGATAAGGTTTTTGGCTTTGCTGGGGTCCGGATGGTGATTGGGGAAATGACCGTCAACCTCACAATACAAGGGGATGACGCAGCAGCCTAATTGCTCGAACAGGGTGGGTGCAATCCGCCCTGCAATACCATTGCCGGAGTCAATGACGACTTTTAAAGGGCGCTGTAGCTTGATATCCGAGACAATCCTCGACAGATAGTCTGGACAAGCATCGGCTACCTGGAAGTTACCTTGTCCTTCTGGATAGGATTGTCGTTCGATCAATTGGCGGAGTTGCTGAATGTCATCTTCACTTAAGCTGCGGCCGTCCAATACCATTTTGAAGCCATTGTACTGAGCTGGATTATGACTGCCAGTAATCATTACACCGCATTGATCCGGTGAGTGCTCGGTTGCAAAATAGAGAACAGGCGTGGGCACAAATCCTACATCAATGACATCGCAGCCGGATGCGAGCAGTCCGTCAATAAAAATGTCTTTTAGGTGAGGGCCGGATAGGCGTCCATCTGCCGCGACAATAACTTGTTGTTTATTGAGGCCTTTGACTTGCTGTGCAAAGGCCCGCCCTAGGTGCCAGACAACCTCATCTGATAAGTCGTCAGGCACAACCCCTCGAATATCATAGGCTCGAAAAATATGCGAGTTTAACGTGGGTTTAGGATAGTTTGCCTGTTCCATGCTGAACCTTTAGTGACGGCCAGAAGAGCCAAAACCACCGTCGCCTCGGTCTGAGTCCGAAAACTCACTCACCACCTCAAACTCCGCTTGCACCACCGGAACTAAGACCAGTTGCGCAATACGCTCGCCAGGCGCGATAACAAACGTTGTTTGACCTCTGTTCCAGCAGGATACAAAGAGCTGCCCTTGATAATCTGAATCGATAAGGCCAACTAGATTGCCTAATACGATGCCATGCTTATGTCCGAGTCCAGAGCGAGGCAAGACCATGGCGCAGAGGTTTGGATCTTCAATATGGATGGCAAGACCTGTTGGAATCAATTCGGTTTGCCCAGGCTCGAGTGTGAGGGCTTGATTCAAGCAGGCTCTTAAATCTAAACCTGCGGAGCCCGCCGTCGCATAACTGGGTAAAGGAAAGTCGGTGCCGATTCTGGGGTCGAGCAATTTTACTTGAAGCTTTTTCATTGGAGTCATCATCGTGTTGTAGGTAAGTGTGGGGCAATCTGTTCGATTAATTGACGTGCTAATTGGCGTTTTGATGTTTGAGGTAGGGATATTTCATCGGTAGATGTGATTAACGTGACTTGGTTCTCATCACTATTAAAACCGATGCCAGCAATGGACACGTCGTTCGCAATAATCATATCTAACTGTTTACGAAGACGTTTTTCACGTGCGTAACTTAAGACATCATTGGTTTCAGCAGCAAACCCTATGGTAAACGGTTTGTTGGGCAGGGCGGCAATGGTGGCAATAATATCTGGATTTTTGACGAGTCTAATGTCCATTGACGCTTCTTTGCCCTTTTTGAGTTTGTTCGTCGATACGCTCTCTGGGCGATAGTCTGCAACGGCGGCCGCTCCGATAAACACATCACAGTTTTCAACGGAATGTAGGGCAGCGTCTAACATATCTTGCGCGGATTCCACCATAATGCGTTTTACATGTGCAGGTGCGCTTAGATTAA
Organism: Nitrincola nitratireducens; assembly: GCF_000585235.1. NCBI lineage: Bacteria > Pseudomonadati > Pseudomonadota > Gammaproteobacteria > Oceanospirillales > Oceanospirillaceae > Nitrincola > Nitrincola nitratireducens. The sequence goes on from NZ_AONB01000013.1 coordinate 10,875, forward strand.
CTGGGCCACTGATTAAGGTAACCTCTGCACCTGCATCCGCTGCCGCTTCGGCTAAGGCGTATCCCATTTTGCCTGAGCTGTGGTTGGAGATGAATCGAACGGGGTCGATCGCTTCTCGTGTCGGGCCAGCGGTAATAACAACACGTTGACCATTAAGAACATCGTAATCAAATTGGTTGGCGATTGCCTGTAACAGAGCCTCAGGCTCTAACATTCGTCCCATCCTGTGTCTCCGCAGGCTTGTTCGCCAGATGCAGGTCCAAAGAACTGGATGCCTCTTGCTTGGAGGGCTTGAACGTTCAGTTGAGTTTGATGATCGCGCCACATGGCTTGATTCATGGCGGGGGCTAAGCATAAAGGTGCATCTGAGGCTAAGCACAGGGTGGTGAGAAGATCATTTCCCATGCCTGCGGCAACACGTGCCATAAAATCGGCTGTTGCAGGGGCGACCAAAATTAAATCAGCCCAACGCGCCAGCTCGATGTGGCCCATGCCCGCTTCTGCTTCAGGGTCAAGTAGTTGTAGGTGAACAGGGTTCCCGGATAAGGCCTGCAAGGTCAAAGGCGTAATGAACTCTGCGGCTGCAGGTGTCATGACAACCCTGACATCAGCTCCTGCTTTTTTAAGCATCCGAGTGAGCTCTGCGCTTTTGTATGCCGCAATTCCCCCTGTGATTCCGAGTAATATCTGTCGATTGGTGAGTCTTAGCATGGCTTAGCGATCCGAGTTCCCATGTGTTCCAGAAGTTTGATAAGATAACATTTCACTTTGCATTTGCGTAGACTCGTTCAAGCGGGAAGCTTGATAAATCCAAACCAGGGAAGTTAATCATGTCTATACGTCATTGGCCTGTTGCAGAAAGGCCTAGAGAGAAACTTTTATCGCAAGGCGTTAGCAGCCTATCTGACGCTGAGTTATTGGCCATTTTTTTACGAACGGGAATTGCGGGTAAATCAGCGGTTGATCTTGCCCGAGAGCTGCTTCATCGTTTCGGTGGCCTGCGTGCCTTGATGGAAAGCCGTGAGTCTGACTTCTGTCAGGCACAAGGTTTAGGGCCCGCAAAGTATGTCCAGCTGCAGGCGGTTATGGAAATGTCGAGACGACATTTAGAGTCTACTTTAATGAGAGACTCGGCGCTTGAAAGCCCACAGGTGGTTCGGCGTTACCTTTCGGCCAAGCTAAGGCATGAGCCTCGCGAAATCTTTGCATGCCTACTGCTTGATAATCGCCACAGAGTCATTCGCTATGAGGCTCTGTTTTTTGGAACGATTAACGCTGCATCCGTGTATCCGAGAGAAGTGGTAAAACTCGCATTAGCGTACAATGCGGCAGCCGTGATTCTCAGTCATAATCATCCGTCGGGGGTTGCGGAACCTTCTCAAGCGGATCGGCATATCACCGATCGCCTTGTCGAAGCCTTAGCAGTCGTTGATATTCGCGTTTTAGATCATATGGTTATCGGTGATAGTGAGGTGGTGTCGTTTGCCGAGCGAGGGTGGATTTAATTCTGTTGGTGAAAAAATCATCAATTAACTGGTAAATAAAGGATAAAGCGGTATAATATGCGCCCTTCTATCCCATAATGGTACGGTATTTTGTCCGGGTCAGTGGACGCTCCGCCTGAGAGAGTCATTTTGTCGCTCTCAATAAACATCGGATAGGGTCAATTAACGTATGTATCAGGATTAATACAATGTCTCGAGTTTGTATGGTTACGGGTAAAAGCCCGATGACCGGAAACAATGTTTCACACTCTAACCGTAAAACGCGTCGTCGTTTTTTGCCTAACTTGCATTGGCACCGTTTTTGGGTTGAGAGCGAAAACCGCTTTGTACGTCTACGTGTATCGTCTAAAGGTATGCGTATCATTGATAAAAAGGGTATCGATTCAGTGTTGGCTGAATTGCGTACTCGTGGCGAAAAGGTTTAAGGAGCTAGACGATGGCAGCAAAAGGTGCTCGTGAGAAGATCCGCCTGGTTTCCTCAGCCGGAACAGGACACTTCTACACTACTGACAAAAACAAGCGTAACACGCCAGACAAGTTCGAATTTAAAAAATACGATCCTGTTGTGCGTAAGCATGTAATCTATAAAGAAGCTAAAATTAAGTAATTCTTAATCCGCTTCGAAAAGCCCGGGCTTGGTTATACTGAGTTCGGGCTTTATTTTTTGTTTGATGCCTTGATAGGCTAAGGCCCCTTGGCCCACTTCTGTTACACTCTTGTTCGTATCTGTGTTGATCGGTATTGTGATTCCACACCGTATTTTTATATAGTCCTAAAACCTCGCTTAGTTAAGACAGTCATCATGCCTGAATTACCAGAAGTAGAAACCACCCGACGTGGAATAGAACCACACATTCTTCACCATTCGGTTGAGAAGGTCGTGATTCGTCAGCCTAAGCTGCGTTGGCCTGTGCCGGATAACTTGGCAAATTTGATTGAGCACCAATTAATTGAGGGTGTTTTTAGGCGCGGCAAGTACCTCCTCATTGATGTTGGCCAAGGGGTGATACTAATTCATCTGGGTATGTCGGGCAGTTTACGGATTGTTGAGCAAGGTACTCCCGTCGCTAAACATGATCATGCGGATTTTTGCTTGAGTTCAGGGCGCTTGATGCGTTTTACTGATCCTCGGCGCTTTGGTGCGATACTTTGGCAAGCAAAAAATGAGATGCATCCTTTGCTGGCGCGTTTAGGGCCAGAGCCCTTAACCGAAGCATTTAATGCTCAGTCTTTATTTTTGAAGTGTCAGGGACGAACTCAGGCCATCAAAACCTTCTTGATGGATTCACAGGTTGTTGTAGGTGTGGGGAATATCTATGCCAATGAAGCTCTGTTTGCCGCCAACATTGACCCGCAAAAAGCAGCAGGTTTACTCTCAATACAGGAAATCGAGCGTTTGACCCAAGAGGTTAAGCGGATACTGACGTATGCAGTGGAACGTGGCGGGACAACTCTGCGCGATTTTGTGGGAGGGGATGGTAAGCCTGGGTATTTCCAACAAGAGTTGTATGTCTATGGTCGTAAGGGATTGCCTTGTAAAGTCTGTAAGAATATCTTGGTAGAGGTCCGTATGGGGCAGCGCAGCACGGTGTTTTGTAAGGTTTGCCAGCACTAATCATGAATCTGAAGAGGTCTAAAACGTGAATATAGCATTTAACTGGTTGTCGATGACATCGGATACCGTTAATGAGGACCCTGTTCAGCGAGCAAAACTCCGACAAAAACTGGGTCTGGAGCCCTACTTGGCACGCCGAGAAGTACTTCGCTTTGTCAATGATGAAATACACGCAGAGCTGTATGTGTATGATGAAGCGGCACCAGTGATTTTGTTTCTACCAGGAATAGGCACCTATTCTGAGCTCTACGCTGAGTGTTTGTCTAACCTGTCCGATACTGGGTTTAACGTCATTGGCATTGATTTGCGAGGCCATGGTTATTCAAAAGGTGCACGCGGTGACTATCGAGTTGATCAGGTTGTTCGGGATCTGGTGCAGATCGTGGATGCTTTGTCAGAGCGCTTTCAAGGCCCGATTGGTGTTTATGGCTACTCAATTGGTGGGTTGCTTGCAGTCGCTTTAGCTGAGCAAGATACGCGTATTCAGTCTGTCTTGTGTGGCACCTTACTCGTGACTGAAATTGCGCCTGACGTATTGCATCAGTTTGGCTGGGCGTGGACATGGGGTACTTCTTTGTTTTTTCCCGCAGCGCGCTTGCCCTTAAAATCGTTTATTGATTACGATCAGTTGTTATCTGGGCATCCAGCCGGTCGAGAAATCAATAATGATCCTAGAATAGTGTTTGACTATCCCATCGGAACCTTGGCAAGCTTGTTTACGCATGCAAGTGGAGTGGCTAAAAAAGTCTATCCATTTAAGTCCGCTATTATTCATGGTGAGCATGATGAGGTGCTGCCTTATGAATACTCAGAGCAAGTGGTAAAAACTCTGCGTCACCCATTTGAACTCATCAAGGTGCCAGGAGAGGGACATATGATTCCTTGGGACAATCCCAAGCAGTTATCACAGGTTGTATCTGACTGGTTCAAACGTAGCTTTTGATGGAATCAGCAGTGATTACCATCAGGCATCGTTCTGTAATAGGCGGTGTTAATCAAAGCTGGGACAAGGCGTAGCGGCTGTGTGCTGGACATAAAAGTGCATGGCAACCTAAAAGCAAAAGGGGCATGCTATCCTTAACATGCCCCTCTTTTAAATTGGCTTTCCTAATCCTTGCGAACCCAAACATCGCTGCTCTGCTTTCTGCATCCGTGGTCGCTGTGCTTGCCATCCTTTAATTCATTCCATGAACAGGAGATCCACAAGAGCTATTATGCCTACTGAAAAATTTTAGGATATAGGAGTTTTTCCTAAAATGTCTTAAAACTTCAAAAAAGTGAAAAACTATCCTTATCAAACAGGTGCCAGTCATTCTTGAACAGGCTAAGCTAGTTATCTTATAGAGTCTGTTTTTAGGAAAAGATGTGGATGGCATCTTTTTGTCATCATACTGTCATACAGCCTAGTTTCAATAGTCAATATGAGGAGCCCAACGTGGGATTTAACAACAGTCAGCGCTACTACCCAGAAACGCGTATGCGTCGGATGCGAGCCGATGATTTTTCCAGACGTTTAATGCGAGAAAATCTGTTGACACCGAATGATCTGATTTATCCCGCTTTTGTGATTGAAGGTAGCGGAGAGCGGGAGAGTATTCATTCGATGCCAGGCGTAGAGCGCTTGAGCATTGATCTAATTGTAAAGAAAGCGCAAGAGTTGGTGAGCTTAGGGATTCCGGCGATTGCACTGTTTCCTGTGACTCCCTTGACGGCTAAGTCAGAGCTAGCGGAGGAGTCATTCAATCCAGATGGTTTGGCTCAACGTGCAGTGAAAGCCATTAAAGATGCGTGCCCTGATTTAGGTGTGATCACGGATGTGGCGCTTGATCCGTTTACGACACATGGCCAAGATGGAATCATCGATGATACGGGCTATGTTTTAAATGACAGAACCATCGAAACACTGGTCGCTCAAGCTGTGTCCCATGCACAGGCTGGAGCTGATGTGGTTGCACCCAGTGATATGATGGATGGTCGCATTGGTTATATTCGTGCGGCGCTTGAGGAGCATGGGCTTGTCAATACTCGCATCATGGCGTATTCAGCGAAGTATGCGAGTGCGTACTATGGCCCATTCAGAGATGCGGTAGGTTCTGCGGGAAATTTGGGCAAGGGGAATAAGTACAGTTATCAGATGGACCCGGCTAACAGTGATGAAGCATTGCATGAAGTCGCACTGGACCTAGCGGAGGGAGCTGACATGGTGATGGTTAAGCCGGGAATGCCTTACCTTGATATCGTAAGACGAGTGAAAGACGAACTGAAAGCACCGACCTTTGTGTATCAGGTCAGTGGCGAATATGCGATGCATATGGCGGCTTTTCAACAAGGATGGCTAGATGAACGTAGTGTGATGCTGGAATCCCTGCTAGCGTTCAAGCGTGCTGGGGCCGATGGTATTTTAAGTTATTTTGCTGTGCGTGCTGCACAAGAGTTAAATTAAGGAAATTGCAAATGAGTGAAGAGGTCGTTATAGAACAACTAGAAGCTGAAGCGCTCGCGGCGGCAGCCTTGCTTGAAAGTCGTGAAATTTTGCCGACGATAGACCCTATCGAGAAGGTGCCCGTCGATCTAAAAGCCTCGGAGTTGTATATCAACAGGGAACTCAGTCATTTGCAGTTTAACGTGCGCGTTTTGGAACAGGCACTTGACGAGCGTTATCCCTTGCTGGAACGGCTGATGTTTCTGCTGATTTTTTCAAGTAACCTCGACGAATTCTTCGAAATTCGAGTGGCTGAGCAGCTTCGCCAACTCAAGTACGGTCGTGAAGATGTCGGTCCTGATGCAATGCACCCTCAAAAAGTGCTGGAGAAAATTCGCGAAATTTGCGAAGTGAATGTGGATCGCCAGTACAAAATTCTCAATGAAATTATGTTTCCCGCACTTGATGCACAGGGCATTCGCTTTGTACGCAGAGGCGCTTGGACCACGGATCAAAAGCGTTGGGTGAAAGCCTTTTTTGAAGAAAAAATCGTTCCTGTGATCAGTCCAATCGGGTTAGATCCATCACACCCTTTTCCAAGGCTGGTGAACAAAAGCTTGAACTTTATCGTTCAATTGGAAGGAAAAGATGCCTTTGGTCGTGAAACCGGTCTTGCCATTATTCCAGCGCCAAGGTCTTTACCGCGACTGATTCGTTTACCGGATGAGCTGTGTGAAGGCGGTGATAACCTCATCTTCCTATCATCAATTATCCATGAGTTTGCGGATGAGCTCTTCCCTGGCATGCGTGTGAAAGGCTGTTACCAATTCAGAATCACTCGAAATGCAGATTTAAGTTTCGATGTCGAAGAGGTGGAGGATTTGGCACGCACCTTAAGAGGGGAGCTTCATTCACGAAAATACGGTGATGCCGTGAGACTTGAAGTTGATCAACGCACCCCAGAGGAGTTGATCAGTTTCTTAATTGCAGAGTTTCATTTGAACGATAGCCAAGTGTATCGTGTGAATGGTCCCGTTAACTTAAACCGTTTGATGGCGGTGAGAGACCTGGTGGACCATCCTAATTTACGTTGGAAACCCTTTACGCCGGGATTACCAGGTAAATTGAAAACCAGTAAAGATATTTTCGGTATCTTGCGTAAAAATGATCAGTTGCTAATGCACCCCTTTCAGTCCTTCACACCGGTAATCGATTTGCTGAGGCAAGCGGCTAAAGATCCCGATGTGATCGCGATCAAACAAACCTTGTATCGGACAGGGGTTAAGTCTGACATCGTTAACTCGCTGGTTGAAGCGGCGCGAAATGGCAAGGAGGTTACGGTCGTCATTGAGTTGCGCGCACGCTTTGATGAAGAAAGTAACTTGCAGCTGGCCAGTCGTTTACAAGAAGCTGGCTGCTTGGTTGTGTACGGTGTGGTTGGATATAAAACACACGCCAAAATGATGCTGATTATTCGCCGTGAGGGCAATAACTTAGTGCGCTACTGTCACTTAGGGACAGGGAACTATCACTCAGGTACGGCTCGCCTTTACACCGATTATAGCTATTTGACCTGTGACAAGGACGTAGGGGAAGATGTGCATAAAGTCTTCCAGCAGTTGACAGGTATGGGCAAGATCCAAAAGCTGAAGAAATTATTTAATGCGCCCTTCACACTGCATGCGAGAATGATCGAGCTGATGCAGAATGAAATACGCAATGTCCAAGCTGGAAAAGTTGGCCGGATTGTTATAAAAGTGAATGGCTTAACTGAGCCGCGCTTGATCCGAGGGTTGTATGAAGCGTCTCAAGCGGGTGTGCAAATTGATCTGATCATTCGTGGAATGTGTCGACTGCGCCCTGAGTTGCCTGAAATCTCAGAGAACATTCGTGTGCATTCGATCATCGGTCGTTTCTTAGAGCATACCCGTGTTTACTATTTTGAAAACGCAGGTGACCCGCTGGTGTATTGCAGCAGTGCCGACTGGATGGAGCGCAACATGCTTAATCGTGTCGAAACAGGCTTCCAAATTATGGGTAAGCACGCTGAGCGTATCAAGAAAGAGCTAGACTATTACCTGAAAGATAACTGCCAAAGCTGGGAGTTGCATTCAGATGGAAGCTACTCGTTATTGCAACCAGCCGAAGGAGAAGAGCGCTTTAGTGCTCAGCAAGCGCTTTTAGAAGAGCTCGCAACACTCTAGATTCAGCCTTCCAAAGCGCATTCATGAACAGCGACGTATAATAGTCGCTGTTTTTGTCTGGATGCAGATCAATAGCTGGTTTATATTACTAGGCTAGAGATAACACGATATAAGGAATGGGCATGACACTGACAGAGCTTCGTTACATTGTTACATTGGCTCAAGAACAACATTTTGGTCATGCTGCTGAGCGTTGCTTTGTTTCACAGCCGACGTTATCCATAGCAGTTAAAAAACTTGAAGACGAGTTAGGCGTAGCCCTGTTTGAGCGCAGCAAAAGTGCGGTGCGCGTGACGCCAGTGGGTGAAAAGGTGATACGTCAGGCACAAGTGGTTTTAGAGCAGGCAGAAGCGATTCGTGACTTAGCCAAAGAAGGTAAAGACCAGTTAGCCAGCCCCTTGCGTGTTGGCGCTATTTTTACGATAGGCCCGTACTTATTTCCTCATTTGATACCGCAGATGCAAGAGCTTGCGCCGCAAATGCCTTTGTATATCGAAGAGAACATGACCGAGACGTTACGCGGTAAAATACGCAATGGCGACTTAGATGCCATTATTATTGCTCTGCCTTTTAACGAAGCCGATGTTCTCACACGACCGCTGTATGAAGAACCTTTTATGATGGTGTTGCCAAAAGAGCATCCCCTCAGCTCAAAAAAAGAAGTTGACCCCTCAATTATAGGTGAGCTGAGAATGCTGCTTTTGGGCGAAGGTCACTGCTTTCGAGATCAAGTGCTAGAGGCATGCCCCACACTGAACCAATCCTTTCATAATCAACATACGGTGACTGAGGGTAGCTCCTTAGAGACGATTCGCATGATGGTGGCGTCGGGGTTAGGCTGCAGTGTGTTGCCTCAATCGGCGATTGAGGGGCACCCCTCTAGCCATTTGGTGGCGGTGAGGCCTTTCTCTAAACCCAGCCCTATGCGAACGGTGGCTGTCGCTTGGCGAGCCAGTTTTCCGCGCCCGCAAGCGATAGAAGCACTTATGCAAGCGATCAGCCGTTGCCCACTTAAACCCATTCAATTAAAAGACTGATGCAGCAAGAATCCCCCATTCGAGATTTGAAGGGCGTTGGTGCGGCGTTAGAGCTTAAGTTACAGCGTTTAGGCATTACAACGATTCAAGGCTTAGTGCTCCACTTACCGATACGCTATCAAGATCGAACGCGTGTCCGTGCCTTAGCCGAGGTTGGCCCGGGTGATGAGTGTGTCATTCAAGGCGACATTCAAAGCACGGACATTGTGCAAGGTCGAAGACGCGCGCTCGTCTGCCGACTTAGAGATGAAACGGGGGGGATCACTCTGCGTTTTTTCCATTTTGCGGCTGCTCAAATTAAAATCCTGTCCCCCGGGAAGCGCCTTCGTTGTTTTGGTGAGGTTCGCCCGGGGCCCTCAGGGCTGGAAATGATTCACCCTGAGTACCGATTAATCACTCAGGACGAGAGAGAGGTTACGGAAGATACACTCACGCCAGTCTATCCGTTAACAGAAGGGTTGCCTCAAGGGCGTTTGAGAACCTTGATTCACCAAGCCCTTGAGCAGCTCAAGATCCGTGGCTTAAACGACTTGTTACCGCTTGAGGTCAAACAGCATTGGCGTTTGCCGGACCTTCTTGAGGCATTACTTTATTTGCATCAGCCTCCACCCTCAGCCAATCTTGCCTTACTTGAAACTGGACGTCATCCAGCGCAGCGGCGTTTGGCGTTAGAAGAGCTCTTGGCGCATCATTTGTCGTTGCTGAAAGTTCGACAGCAGGTGCAACAGCAACGTGCGCAGCCTCTACCCAGTATGGGTGAGTTGGAAGCGCGTTTTCTGCAAAATCTACCGTTTGCTTTGACGTCGGCACAGACTAGGGTGAGTGACGAGGTCTCTGTAGACTTGTCACGGTCTACGCCGATGCTGCGCCTAGTGCAGGGAGATGTGGGATCGGGAAAAACCATGATTGCGGCTTTAGCTGCGTTGAAAGCGATAGGACAGGGTTACCAAGCCGCAGTGATGGCGCCAACAGAAATCTTAGCTGAACAGCACTTTTCGAACTTTAAAGTCTGGTTTGAGCCGTTGGGGATTACCGTGGCATGGTTGGCTGGCAAGGTGAAAGGCAAGCAGCGCTTAGAGCAGCTGCAACGGATCGCATCAGGAGACGCCGCCTTGGTTGTAGGCACTCATGCGTTGTTTCAAGAAGGTGTCACCTTTGCAAATTTAGTGTTGATCGTGATTGATGAGCAGCATCGCTTTGGGGTTCATCAACGGCTCAGCTTACGTGAAAAAGGGCGTGATGGGCGTATAGCCCCGCATCAGCTCATCATGACCGCAACGCCAATTCCACGTACCTTAACCATGACGGCCTATGCCGATTTGGATTGCTCAATTATTGATGAGTTACCGCCAGGGCGGACACCCGTTAACACCCTTGTCATTTCTGATACGAGGCGAGATGAAGTGGTTGAGCGGGTGCGTGCCGCCTGCTCTCAGGGCCGTCAGGCCTATTGGGTCTGTACATTAATTGAAGAGTCCGATGTGTTGGAGTCGCAAGCGGCAGAAATGGCTGCACAGTATTTAACCGAATCCTTGCCGGAGTTGCGTATCGGTTTGATTCATGGACGCATGAAGGCGACTGAAAAAGCCAAGATTATGTCGGCTTTTAAAGCAGCAGAGCTGGATTTATTGGTGGCGACGACGGTGATTGAGGTGGGAGTCGATGTCCCGAATGCCAGTTTAATGATTATTGAAAACCCTGAGCGTTTGGGGTTGGCACAGTTGCACCAACTGAGAGGCAGGGTGGGGCGAGGCAGCGTCGAGAGTTACTGTGTGCTAATGTACCACGCGCCTTTATCCCAACAGGGTCGAGAGCGTTTACGGGTCATGAAAGAAACCACCGATGGGTTCAAAATTGCCGAAAAGGATTTGGAATTGCGTGGCCCTGGCGAAGTCTTAGGTACTCGTCAAACGGGGTTAATGCAACTTCGGATCGCAGACTTACAACGTGATGCCGATCTTCTTCCGGATGTAAAACAGATCGCGCAAGCCGTATTGACGCATGAAGGACTCAGCGATGCCATTATTCAACGCTGGATGGGCAGCAGTGAAGCCTACGCTCAGGTATAATGCGAACCTCAATGATCTAAAGAGTAGAAAACACATGCAGCCTACCGATATTCAGTTGGACATCATCACTCGGCAATTGGGGCGTCAGCCTAGAGGAATAGCAGCGATTGCGCATCAAACCGAGGCAGGGGTTCCGGTTGTCTTACAAATGCGCTCTTTGGTTCAGGGCAAACCCTTTCCTACGCTGTTTTGGCTGTGCAGCAAGATTTGGACAAAGAGTTGGCGCGCATTGAAAGTACGGGTTGGATAAAGCAAATGGAGCAGGAGTTGCAAGAAAATCCTCTATTGCTAGACACATACCGCCAGCAGCAACAAGCGTATGTTAATTTGCGATGGGAGTTGATGGATCCGGATGACCGTCGTTTGATTGAAGCCCAAGGCTTTGGCGACTTATTTAACACGCTTGGAATTGGTGGGATTGCCCAGTGGGATAAAGTTCGCTGCTTGCACATGCAGTATGCACATCATTTAGTGGCAGAGAATTTGATTGGGCAAAGACTGGATCAGGAATTTGCGTTAAATGAGCGCAGGCTGAACTTCTGAACACTTGAAGCCACCGCGTTAAGCGGTAGCTTCATAGCAAAGCAATTTATTCTTTACCAGTGAGTAACTTGTACTTGATCATCAGCATGTCTTCTGTTTCAACATGCTCAGGATCCTTAGGAATACAGTCGACCGGGCAAACCTCGACACACTGGGGTGTATCGTAATGTCCAACACACTCTGTGCATTTGTTCGGGTCGATTTCATAAATCTCTTCACCCGGATAAATGGCCTCATTCGGACATTCGGGCTCGCATACATCACAGTTGATGCATTCGTCGGTGATCATCAATGCCATGACGGCTACCTCATTGACTTCGTTATACGTTAGGTTGACTCAAATACTGAATAAGTGACGCTGATACCTTAGGGTGCACAAACTGGCTGACATCTCCCCCCAGTGACGCGATCTCCCGAATCAAGGTTGAGGAGATATAGGTCAGATGTTCTGCTGGCGTGAGAAACAGGCTTTCGATATCCGGGCTTAACTTACGATTCATATTCGCGAGTTGAAACTCATATTCAAAATCCGAGACCGCTCGCAATCCCCTCAGGATAATATTTGCTTGTTGTTGACTCAGAAGGTCAGCCAATAAGCAATTAAATCCCACGACTTTCACATTCGGCACATGCCGTAATGACTCCTCTGCCAACTCGACTCTCAAGCTAAGTGGCAATAGAGGGCGTTTCTTAGGGCTTTCAGCAACAGCAACCACTACTATATCAAAAAGCTTAGATGCCCGCTCGACCAAATCGGTGTGTCCGTTGGTGATTGGATCAAATGTACCAGGGTAAACGGCCGTATTCATAATATCCCCAAGCGTATCAGCAGTGTACTTGCGCGGATCTTAGCCCAATCAGGAGGCGTGTACAAATACAAAAAGAGTATGGTTTGAGTCTATAAAGTAATAAAAAAATAATTCTTAACCCTTATAGTTATATAAATTTTACGTGTATTAGCATTTTTATGAAAGTCTTTCCTCCGTGGCTGGGCGATCATTATTGCTTGACGCTCGTTTGATCGTATAGAGTAGTCCTTCAGGATGAAGAATGATCAAACCATACGAAATCTAAGGAGCGATATGCCTCGTCGAACAAAAGAAGAATCAGAACAAACGCGATCAGCTTTATTGACTAAGGCGCTAGAGCTATACGCGGATCGGGGGATTGAACATGTGTCATTAAAGGAAATAGCCGCTCAGGCGGGCGTGACGCATGGCGCTATTTATTGGCATTTCAAAAACAGAGATGATCTTTTATTCCAGATCTATCATCAAATCGAGCTGCCCTTTGAGATTCAATATATTGAACAAAGGCAAGCGGCTAAACAAAACCCCTTGCAGGCATTACAGGATTATTTAATGGGGGTTATCCATCTAGTGACCACCTCGATTTCTTTGCAGCAAGGCTATCGTTTATTTTTCAGACTACCCGCATCCCCGGCTTTGGCGTCAATGGCAGAAAGGATTATGGAAGACCGAGAGATGGTAACGAGTCATTTACGCTACTTTTTAAAGCAAGCCAAAAAGCATAAATTACTTGAAAAAAAGTTATCCGTTATTTTGAGTGCCCAGAGTTTAAGTTTGGTCTTGTTTGGGCTGCTGGATCAGAGTCTCACTGAATCCGATCCAAAACAGTATAAAGCCCAAGCACAAAACCTGATTCATATCGTCATGCAGGGTATATCAGCCGAAAAAGACTAAGTGCCTGACAAACGCTTACTCTGCGTCTTCGTTTGAATAGATGTAAAGACGATAGGCGACCTGACCGGCGACTTTTTCTCGATGAAGTTGCCAAGACAGGGTGGCGATGTCTGGCACCCACTCACTCTCTGCTTCAACATAGACTAGGGCACCTGTATTGAGCAGGTTTTTACTTTCGAGTAACTGTAACATTGGCTTGATTAAGCCTTTGCGAAAAGGCGGATCAAGAAATACCAAGTCGTAACGAGCTTCTTGATCCTTCAAGCGGGACTCTAGCCACTGCAGGGCATCTTGGTGTAAGACCGCTGCGTTTTGAGCTTTGAGCAACTGCAAATTCTGTTTGATTTGCTGCACAACAATTGATGATTGGTCGACAAAGGTGACCGATGCGGCCCCTCTGGAAAGTGCTTCGAAGCCTAGGGCACCGCTACCGCAACAAAGGTCAAGGCAATTCGCGCCCGCAATTGAGGGTTGTAACCAGTTGAATAAGGTTTCACGAACGCGGTCTGGTGTTGGGCGTAAACCTTCGACTGGAATAAACGGGACTTTACGGCCTCGCCAAACACCAGCAATGATACGTAAGTTGGAAGTGTCGCTTGGGATCGTATCACGAGAGCGAGCAGCACGGTTTCGGCGAGTCATAGTGTATCCTAGGGCAAAATATCAGTAGGGATGCAAGCTTAAATTCAGTAAATGATCGTTGCTTAGGTTGTCTAGCATCCAGTTATGTAAGGTGTTGAGATCGGTCTGTTGTATCGTGCTCAACGCTAATTGATAGGCATCAGGAGGCCAATTAAAGCGAGTCATCAAGTCTAACCAAGCCAGCATGCCCAGCTCTGCAGATGTTTGTTGTTCAAGCGTTGCGGTTAAGTTGGCCTTAGCTGTATCAAGCATGCTGGTGACTAACGGCATGAGCGTGTTGATATCAACCTGGGCAAAGTTGTTGAGCGCATTGGCGCTCTGTGCAGATTGATACATGATCAAATAGCCCATCGATTCCGAGGGTTGCCAGAGTAAACGAAACTCCCCAGCTTGCGAATGAATCCACTCTTGCAGATACAACGCAGCCAAGCGACTTGCAACCCAATCCTCCACTCGGTGAGAAGGTGCCAGAGGCCAAGCTTTTAAATGAAAAAACTCGGATTGATAACCCTCTAACCTAAGATCAGCCGCCGCTGGGCGTTCGAGGGTGTTGGCTTGTTTTGGCACAACAGCATCGGATACTCGATTGCCGTGAAGGTTGCCACTCAAATGATAGCGTCCCTCTGCATGTGCGAAGGTGTCTTGATAGAGTTCAGAGACACTCCTCCAAGAAGACGGTTGGGCGGACAGCCACACCGCCGCAGCGGATAATAATCTGGACTCGGCGCCCTGTAGCGTTAGACGTGCTTGCGCTAGGGCTCTCGTTTGTAAGTGCTGCCAGTCTGTTTCTGGAGGTTGGGTTAATAATAACCAGAACTCTGATAAAGACTGTGTTTCAGGGAGGCTTTCAAATTCTAATTGGATGACGAGGTGTGTCTGGAAACGCTCTAAGTACACTTCTGCCTTTTGTTTTTGTAACCAGACTTGGAGATCCTGCTGAAGGATGCGTTGACCCAGTGCATCAATCAGCGCATTTTGCTGAGCAAGAGCGGTCTCGCTGAGCGCCAAAGAGGTTGGAAGCGGAAGACGAACTCGCACTCTATCTGTTGTTAAAGGCAGTACATAATGAGGTGGGTTGGCGTGAAAAACGACTCGATCCAGTGGCTTGGGCTTTTCTCTCCCCGTTGCACTTAATAAGACAATTGCGATGGCAACAAACCACATGAGCCAGTATAAGTAGCGTCGATTAAAAATAGGCTTATATTCAGATGAACTCATAGTGTTTTGTCGGTTTGTCGAGTGAATGGTTGTGGTAAGATATCGCAATTAGAGACTTTTTATCCACTATGGCCAGCATAAGGCCTCAATCGCGGACTCAAGAACGTTATGGAATCATTCTACACTTGGATGCTGAATAATGGCATAAACCTTCATTGTTACCCTATATTCTGGGCGGTTTGGTTTTAGCAATTGCTGTGTATGTGTATCTTAAAAAAGATCGCTCTGAACGTATAGAAGAGCCGGCAGAAGAGCCGACAGAAGTGCTCACTGAAGAAAAGCCGACCGAAAAGCCCGCAGAAGCACCTACGCCAGCGCCTGAGAGTGCCCCAAGTGATATCAACGCGACTGTAGCAATTGAAGAGCCTAAACTGGCTGAAGAGCCCCCTGCTTCAGTAATCACTGAAACAATATCCTCTGTTGATGAGGTACCCGCTAAGCCGCAAGAGGCCATTCTACCTGAGCCTGCACCCTCCGTTGTGATCGATACACCGACTGAAACTCACACAGAGGTTAAAGCGGACGCTGAGCCTGAAGCTCAAAGGCTTCATGAGTCCGACGTTGAACCCGATGTTGAGTTAACCGTTGAGCCAGAAGTCGAGTCTATTCCTAACGATCCCGTGGTGGCTGAGCCAGAGCCCGAATTAGAGTCTGAGGATGAGCACCTTAAACCTGATGTTGAAGTAGAGATTAATCAAGTTGAGTCTGAACAAAAGACGGTTCTTGACACCGATGTAACGCTAGAGGTGCATGATGTTGTAGAGCCAGAGCCAGAGCCAGAGCCAGAGCCAGAGCCAGAGCCAGAGCCAGAAGAAGCGCCGGAGCAACGGAAAAAACGTTTATTTGATCGTATTCGCAGTGGCTTAAGCCGCACAAAAGAGAATCTGACCTCACAAATCAGTGAGCTCTTTGGCAGCAGCAAGGAAATTGATGACGATTTATTAGAAGAGCTCGAAACGCTTCTACTCACGGCCGATGTCGGGATGGATGCGACCACGGCGCTGATGGCACGTTTAACCGAAAAGGTCGCACGTAAGCAGCTTAAGGATCCTGACGCCTTGAAAGTGGCGTTAAAAGCTGAACTCATTGAGCTCTTGAGCCATGTTGAGCAAGGTTTAGTTTTGCCCGCTGCAGATAAACCCCAAGTGATTTTAGTTGTGGGCGTCAATGGAGTCGGTAAAACAACAACCATCGGCAAGCTTGCCAAGCGTTTTCAAGCGGAAGGGAAATCGGTTATGTTGGCGGCAGGCGATACCTTCCGTGCGGCGGCGGTCGAGCAGTTACAGGTTTGGGGTGAGCGCAATGCAGTCCCCGTTGTGGCGCAACATACGGGTGCTGATTCAGCCTCAGTAATTTTTGATGCACTACAGTCTGCTACGGCGAAAGGTATTGATGTGTTGATCGCCGACACGGCCGGTCGATTGCAAAATAAAGAAAACCTGATGAATGAGTTGGCCAAAGTGGTCCGAGTCATGAAGAAAATTGACCCTGAAGCACCGCATGAAGTAATGCTGGTGTTGGATGCTGGAACCGGACAGAATGCGATCAGCCAAGCCAAGCAGTTCCAAGAGGCAGTGGGTGTAACAGGCATTACACTGACCAAACTGGATGGCACGGCTAAGGGTGGAATTATCTTTGCAGTTGCAAAACAATTTGGTTTGCCGATTCGCTTTATTGGTGTAGGTGAGCAAATTGATGACCTTCGGCCCTTTGCCGCAGATGAATTTGTTGCTGCATTGTTTGACTGAGGCAGGGTATGGCGGCCATTCAATTTCTTAATGTCGGTAAGCGCTATTCGGAAGGGCATGACGCACTGATTGGTGTCGATTTTACGCTGGCATCGGGTGAAATGGCTTTTTTAACGGGCCACTCCGGTGCGGGTAAAAGCACCTTGCTTAAGCTGATCATGCTGATGGAGCGGGCAAGTCGAGGTCATGTCTTGGTGGGGGATGAGGACTTAGGAGAGCTGCCTAGGCGTCTAGTGTCTTGGCATCGACGCAGAATCGGTGTGGTATTGCAAAACCATCAGCTCTTATTCGACCGCTCTGTCTTTGCCAATGTTGTGATGCCTCTGGAAATCGCCGGTTACGCTCCCGAAGACGCGGCCCGGCGTGTTCGGGCCGCGTTGGATAAAGTCGGGTTGCTCAATCGAGAAAAACACAATCCGATCACCCTATCGAGCGGTGAACAACAGCGTGTGGGTATTGCACGAGCCATCGTGCATAAACGCAAGTGCTCTTGGCCGATGAACCAACAGGAAACCTAGACCCCGAATTGTCTGAAGGTGTGATGCGTTTATTTGAGCAGTTCAATCGGATAGGGACAACGGTTTTAATTGCAAGCCACGACCTGTCCCTGATTCATCGTATGCGTAAGCGAACCTTGGTGCTTAAAAATGGGAGGCTCATCTCCGGTGTCTAAACATGATATGAATCAAGGTCGCACAGCACCTCGTCGAGGAGCTCAACGCCATCACATCAGTTTTAAGGCTAAAAGCATGGTTGGTTGCGCCACAATCGCGTTGTCGCGTTGGATGCCTTGCGCCGCATGTTTCTGACGCCTGTTGCCACACTGATGACCTTGGCTGTATTGGCCGTGTCCTTGGCGTTGCCTGGCTTTCTCATGACGGCTGTTAATAATATCCAGCAGTTTAGTCAAGGCTTTGACGCCAACCCTCGCATCGCGCTCTATCTCAAAACCTCGGTGTCTGATGCTCGAGCAGAACAGTTTAGTTTAGAGCTGATGCTCAATCCGGCGTTGTCCGGTGTGGAGCTGATTGATCGAGAAAAAGGCTTACAGGAGTTCTCATCCTACTCGGAGTTTGCCAATCTGTTGTCTCTGTTTGACAGCAATCCTTTACCCGCTGTCGTCTTGGCCTTGCCGCTGGATCACAGTCCGCACATGCTGCAGGCTTTACAAAGTGAATTGCTGGCCTTGCCCGAGGTTGAAGAAGCACAATTGGATTTAGAGTGGATCCAACGTCTCAATGCCTATGTTGTCCTAGCCCAGCGTTTTAGCTGGGTATTAAGTGCTTTATTAGGCTTGGCTGTATTGCTGGTTGTGGGGAATACGCTGCGCATGCTGTTAGAAAACCGACGAGATGAAATTTTGGTTGCCAAGTTGGTGGGTGCAACAGATGCATGGGTAAGGCGTCCATTTTTATACTCTGGATTCTGGTATGGTCTAATGGGTTCCATCTTGGCAATTTTTATGGTCAGTTTTGCCATCCATTTGATTGACCAGCCCGTAACTGAGCTGATGAGTTTGTATGCCAGTCGTTTTGAGCTCGAAGGACTCGGATTCAAAGGCGGACTCACTCTGATGGCGGTGGGCTCTACCCTAGGTCTTTTAGGTGGTTTTTTATCCACCGGCCATCATTTGCGTGAAATAGAACCAGATGATCGTTAGGCACTTGCAATTTTACTCGACAGCCGCTATTTTTTAGCTCGCTAAGTCAGGCTCAGAATGGAACTTTTAGTGCCAGATCCTGTCTTAGTGGGAGTTAATCATTGAGTGATAAAAGAGGTTACTTATACATGGGCACAAGCTTACGAGTTGTTGAACATCTATCTCCAGGTGGCAACGTTAATGCTTATGTTCAAACCGTTAGTACTATTCCTATTCTGAATGCAGATGAGGAAAGGGAACTCGCTGAGCGTTTACATTATCAGAATGATCTGGAAGCCGCTCGCCAGTTGGTATTATCTCACTTAAGATTTGTTGTGCATATTGCCAAATCCTATTCTGGTTATGGATTGCCACTAAGCGATTTGATTCAAGAAGGAAACGTCGGTTTGATGAAGGCGGTAAAACGCTTTGATCCAACGGTGGGCGTTCGTCTGGTTTCCTTTGCTGTGCACTGGATCAAAGCTGAAATGCATGAGTTCATTTTACGCAACTGGCGCATTGTTAAAGTCGCGACGACCAAAGCTCAACGTAAACTTTTCTTCAACTTACGTTCGCAGAAAAAAGGTCTAGGCTGGATGACAAATGATGAAGTCAATGCCGTTGCCGCCGATCTTGGCGTGGATTCTGCTGTCGTGAGACAAATGGAAGGCCGGATGGCATCCTCAGATACCGCCTTTGATGCACCCGTCGGTGAGGATGATGAATCGGTGAATAGCTGGTCACCGGCACAATACCTCGAAGATGAGTCGGCTGATCCTGCACTTCAATTAGAAGAAACAAACTGGGAAGAGTCTTCGCAGCAACAGCTCATGTCTGCGATGGAATCCTTGGATCAGAGAAGTCGGGACATCTTGGCACAGCGTTGGTTGGTCGATGACAAGGCGACATTGCATGACTTGGCAGCGAAGTACAATGTATCGGCTGAACGTATTCGCCAGCTCGAAAAAAATGCAATGAAAAAGCTGCGTGATGCGATGGTGCTTGTAGCCTAAAACCTTACGCAAAACCGTCTAGGTTATCATTCAGAGCCGCTTTACAGCGGCTCGTTGGTATTTAAATGTCAACATCAAAAATTTTCAGTTTGGCTGCCGCCGTGTCGGGCTTTTTAGCGGTTGCTTTAGGCGCCTTTGGTGCGCATGCCCTTAAGGCACAATTAGAGCCATCGATGATGTCCGTTTATCAAACATCGGTTCAGTATCATTTCTGGCACACCTTAGCCTTATTGGGTGTCGGTTTATATCATCAAGCGCGTCCAACTCGTTTGAGTGCTTGGAGTGGTGCTTTAATCCTGCTGGGTATGCTGTTGTTTAGCGGCAGTCTTTACTTGATGGCCATCCTCGATGTCCGTGCATTGGGTATGATCACTCCCATAGGGGGCGTTACATTGTTGGCGGGTTGGTTGACCTTGGCTCTCGCAGTTTGGCGCTCGTGATTCTGGTCGTCCTTCGTCTCAGTCAGTATAATACCCAGCATTAACCTGTCTGTTTAACTCGCATTAAACAGCTTAACCGACGATAGGCCTATGACTGATCAGCGCACAGACACACCTGAATCTCCAGAAAACACACCCGTATCCAAACCCTTGCGCAGCATTCGCAGCTTTGTTGTTCGCGCTGGACGCATGACCGAAGGTCAAGAGCGAGGGTTAAAAGATAACTGGCCAGCCTATGGATTAGAGTTGGCCGATGGAATGCTGAACTTTGAGCAGGTATATGGCCGAGAGGCGCCTGTTGTCTTGGAAATAGGCTTTGGCATGGGGGATTCTCTCCTCGAAATGGCG
Organism: Nitrincola nitratireducens; assembly: GCF_000585235.1. NCBI lineage: Bacteria > Pseudomonadati > Pseudomonadota > Gammaproteobacteria > Oceanospirillales > Oceanospirillaceae > Nitrincola > Nitrincola nitratireducens. Next base: position 31,021 of record NZ_AONB01000013.1, read on the forward strand.
CGTCAAATGCCAGAGAAAAACTTTTTGGGAATCGAAGTTCATCCACCCGGGGTCGGGCGTTTGCTTGGTAGGCTGAATGAAGAGAAAATAACCAACGTACGTGTTTACTGTGATGATGCCATCGAAGTGTTAGCGCAGTGCATTCCAGATCAAAGTCTCTCTGCACTCCAGTTGTTCTTCCCAGATCCATGGCCTAAAAAGCGCCATCATAAGCGACGGATTGTTCAATCTGAGTTTGTACAAAGTCTGCGTTCTAAATTGGTGTTAGGTGGCCATTTCCACATGGCAACCGATTGGCAGCCTTATGCGGAACATATGATGGAGGTGATGAGTCAGGCAGAAGGATATGAAAATGCCGCAGGTGAGGGAGGTTATTCACCTAAGCCCGACTGGCGCCCTGTAACCAAGTTCCAGCGCCGAGGTGAGCGTTTAGGCCATGGTGTTTGGGATCTTATCTTTAACCGTATCGCTTAAGCCAAATGATTAAAGCCATCAAACCCTCTGTCGATCGATTTGATGGCGTTTAACATCTATAAGGCTTAGCAGTTAGGTCCTGCATTACGTCCCATTTTGCGCCCTTCACCTTTAGCTTTGAAGTGTCCGCTACGTCCTTCGCCTCGCATGCCCTGCATTTGTTCTAACTGTTCAGGCGTCAATATTTGACTGAGTTGCTCTTGATGTTGTTGTCTGAGCGTTTCACGCGTACGTTGGTGCTCGCTGTGCATGGCTTTCATTTGCTCAGCTTGCTCGTCTGATAAGCTGAGTCGTGTTTTGAGTCGCTCAAGGCGCTCGTCTTGGCGAGCCTCGCGTTGAATGCTTTGTAAGTCTTTAAAGGCTTGTACTTGCTCTTCTGTCAAATTGAGTTGCTGTTGAAGCGTTTCAATTGAAGCCTGTCCACGCCCGAAACTAGGATTGGCGACAGCGGCAACAGACATAGCACCTGCCATCAATAGCACTAAACTTACAGATATGATTTTCGTATTCATGATGTGTCTCCTTTGTTTTGATGTGTTCATTATGGACAATCATTCTGCAAAGTAGGGTGAGGACAGCGTAAAGTTTGGTAAAGCTTGTTTTATAAATATCAGGACCTTTTATGATGTGCTGAAAAGGAGAAACGAATGACTGACGAACGCTTACTGCTGATTGATGATGATGTTGCACTCTGTGAATTGCTCAGTGACTATTTAAAGCATGAAGGGTATCGAGTTGATGCGGTTTACTCCGTTGATCAAGCCCTGCAGCGTTTAAATGAAGGACCAGCCTACGACCTACTCATTCTAGATGTGATGATGCCGGGGCGCACGGGATTGGAGTTGTTGCAAGAGTTGCGGCCACGTGTTTTAACGCCAGTGATCATGCTGACCGGGCGTGGGCAAGAAATTGATAAAATTCTGGGTCTTGAGATGGGGGCCGATGATTACATGGCAAAACCCTGTAATCCACGTGAATTGCTGGCACGCATACGTGCTGTGTTGCGACGAAGTCAGTATGCGTCTGCTCATCAATCCCAACCGGAAGTTGTTATTTCCTTGCATGGTATCGAGTTAGATGCAGGGCGTCGGTGTGTCTTAGTTCAAGGTGAACCGATAGAGTTGACCAGTGCCGAATTTAACGTGTTGTATGAGTTAATGAAGCAAGCAGGCGTTGTATTATCAAAAGAGTTATTGACCGAAAAAGTCCTGCATCGAAAACTAACGGCCTATGATCGCGCACTGGATGTTCATGTGAGCCGTGTTCGGCAAAAGCTGGCACTGAGCTTAGGCAGCGATGTCGAATTGATAAAGACCGTTCGTGGGCATGGGTATTTGTTTGTTAAGGATTAGAGCATGAGGTGGTATCAGCATCTTTTTTGGAGGATATTTGCCGCGACTTGGTTGGTTAGTACCTTGCTGATGGGTGGTTTAACCTATCGTTTGTTGACCCTTAGTGAAGAGCGCCATTGGCAAGACATGCTGCATACGCGTGCCACATCTGAAGCGCAATTTTTCATTGAACGTTATGAGGATGGACTTTTATTTCTCAATGATACCCGCCATAAACGCGGCCGTCCTTCTCGGATATCTGTCCAGGTAACTGATTTAACAAACAATAAAGAACTGATCTCTTTCCGACGCCACTTGCCACCAGAGGCTATTCTGAGTTTTACAATGGATGCTGATTCGGGGAAGCGCTATTTAGTTGAGATCCCAATTCCTCAGGAGCGATTCTATTTAGTACGGATGTTACGTTTTACACTGTCTATACAAATGATCTCTGTCATGTTGGTGGCGGGGCTAATCGCATTGTTGTTAAGCGTTTGGATTGTACGCCCGATTAATCAGTTACGGCAGCATGCTCGAAATTTATACGATCAGCAGAATTTAAGCAGCCGTGCAAAGGGGCGCTTAAGCCGGCGCACAGATGAAATAGGTGAGTTGGCAAGAGAGTTTAACCGGATGGCTGATTATGTTGAAAATACGCTTACGGATCGAGAGCGCTTGCTGCAGGATGTCTCTCATGAGCTGAGGGCTCCTTTAGCCCGCTTGCAAATGGCGGTAGGGTTGGTTGAGCAGTCGCTTGGAGAGGAGCACAAATCCTTAGTGCGTATTAATAAAGAGTGTGATTACATGAGCCGCTTAATTGACGAAATTTTGTCATTTTCTCGAATCGGCTGTGAAACACTCTACGAGCCCCCCTATGCACTATCTGTGCTATTGGAGCAGCTTTTACAAGATGTTCAGCCATTAAAGAAAGCGCATCGACTGTTAATCACGACTCCCTCTGATACGATGATGTGTAACTATCGAAATGAATTGCTGTTACGTATGCTCAGTAATGCTTTGGTGAATGCACTGAAATACACGCCACCTGATGGCGAAATTGAATTGAAGATTGAGCTGGAGGGGGAGCGATTGCATTTCAAAGTGCTCGATAACGGTCCAGGTGTCTCTGAGGAGCTATTAGAGACCTTAATGGAGCCTTTTGTGAGAGGAAAAACATCAGGGGTATCCGACGGATATGGATTGGGTTTGAGTATTATAAAAAGAGGTGCCGAGTGCTTTGGTGGTGAACTGAAGATAGCGAATCGAGTAGAAGGCGGGTTTTCTTTAGATATAGCTCTGCCATTTGATCCCATCAACAAGGTCTGTTGATAAAAAAGGTATAAGTTAGGGATTTCATGGGGGTTGTGTTAATTTTTTATATTTAATTCAATTGGTTACTTGTATGTCTGGGGTGGCTTTATTCTGTGGATAAGTCTGATGCAGACGCACTGCATCAGACCCAGTCTAGATTAAAGGGCATCTGGACCTGTTTCACCGGTACGAATACGAACCACCTGTTCTAAGGGGGTCACAAAGATCTTACCATCGCCAATTTTGCCAGTATTGGCCGTTTTAGTGATGGCTTCAATCACTTGCTCAATCATCGCATCATCAATAGCGACTTCTATTTTGACCTTGGGTAGGAAGTCAACAACGTATTCAGCACCTCTGTACAGTTCAGTATGACCTTTCTGACGGCCAAACCCTTTGACTTCAGTCACCGTGACGCCTGAATTCCAATATCAGAAAGTGCCTCTCGTACATCGTCTAATTTGAAGGGTTTGATTACGGCTGTAATCAGTTTCATTCTATTCTCCTATAAATCCGGCCTGTGAGTTGGAAGCAGTGTCATAGCAATACCAAGGCAGTATTGAGATCAGTATACCTTGAATCCTTGTGCTAAGCATTGCTGAATCGAGCACAAAGCACAAGTACAAATGAAGTCCGCTCTTTGTTGATGCGCAGGCAATAAAAAAGGAGCTACGATGAGCTCCTTTTTATCTAAGGTGTTAATTACTTGCGAGTGGTTGCGAATTCTGGATAGGCTTCCATTCCGCACTCAGCAATATCGACGCCTTCGTATTCTTCTTCTTCAGATACACGGATACCCATGACTGCTTTCAGAATTACCCAGACGATCAAGCTAGCAATGAAGACCCAAGCGAAGATCGAGACCATACCTAGAATCTGAGCACCAAAGGTAGCATCTTCATTGCTAAGTGGGACAGCTAGAAGACCCCAGATACCCACGACACCGTGAACAGAGATGGCACCGACTGGATCATCAATTTTCAGTTTGTCTAAGGTGATGATTGAGAAGACCACGATGAGACCACCGACGGCACCAATTAAGGCAGCGCCTGGAGCGGATGGTGCTAGAGGCTCAGCTGTGATGGCAACCAGGCCAGCCAGCGCACCGTTAAGCGCCATGGTCAGATCTGCTTTTTTGAACCACAGGCGAGCAAAGATCAGAGCTGCAATCACACCACCAGCAGCGGCTGCGTTGGTGTTGACGAACACTTGAGCGACGTTGTTGGCTGAATCAACATCCGACATTTTCAACTCAGAGCCGCCGTTGAAGCCGAACCAGCCCAACCAGAGTATGAAAGTACCGAGCGTTGCCAATGGCATATTGGCCCCAGGAATCGCATTGATTTGACCGTCTTTACCGTATTTGCCCTTACGTGCACCCAGTACTAGCACACCTGCTAATGCGGCGGCTGCACCTGCCATGTGGACGATACCTGAGCCTGCAAAGTCAGAGAAGCCTGCTTCACTCAAGAAGCCACCGCCCCAGGTCCAGTAGCCACTGACTGGTAGATGAAGCCTGTCATGACGACGGCGAATGCCAAGAAAGCCCAAAGCTTCATACGCTCAGCAACAGCACCGGATACGATTGACATACAGGTGGCAACGAAAACCACTTGGAAGAAGTAGTCAGAGCGAGCTGAGTAGTAAGGTGCATCTTCATCACCTGACAGTACATCCGCGACACTGTTTTCATCGCCAATTAAACCGCCAAGGCTTGGGAATATGCCGCCTGCATCTGAGCTGTACATGATGTAGTAACCGCATATCAGATACATGGTGCAGGCAATGGCGTAAAGTGCGACGTTTTTAGTCAGGATTTCTGTGGTGTTCTTGGCACGGACCAAGCCAGCTTCGAGCATGGCAAAGCCAGCGGCCATCCACATTACCAAAGCACCACAAATTAGGAAATAAAACGTATCTATAGCATAGGCAAGGTGTCTAACCTCGTCCGCGGTGGCGAGAATCATCTCTTCCATCGTTTAGCCCTCCATCAGGCGAAAAGTGAAAAATCGTATTAGAGTGCGTCGTGGCCGGATTCACCGGTACGAATGCGAATAACTTGCTCTAACGGAGTGACAAAAATCTTGCCATCACCAATCTTTCCAGTTTGAGCGGCTTTACTGATTGCTTCGACCACTTGGTCAACGACATCATCGGCAATCGCTGCATCAATTCTGACTTTAGGCAAAAAATCGACAACATATTCTGCCCCACGGTATAGTTCGGTGTGTCCTTTCTGACGCCCAAATCCTTTGACTTCAGTTACGGTAATCCCCTGAATGCCAATATCGGATAGCGCTTCCCTTACATCATCAAGCTTAAAAGGTTTAATGATCGCTGAAACCAGTTTCATAAGAATGTCTCCCCTGGATACAAAATGTTCAAACTCATACTCGTGTGTCCCCCCTGTGCACAGAGATGGGTTCGCTTGCCAATACAATAGCGAAACCTGTGCCAATAATTTATTGTTGATTTTTTTCAATGCTTTAGGTGTCTTCAGTGCTCAGTAGGTGCTGGAATTAAAGCATCATAAATGTTCAGTCGTATGATTTAGGTGCACTCAAATCGTGCACGCACTTAAATGGTGCAATCCTGCGTATGCTTATTGAGATCACGGGAAAGAGCTGTCTTTAGATGCAGGCTGACGTCAGTTGAGGTAAGCTAGGCTGATTTACTCATGGGTCATCTAGTTTAGTCGGTCGTCGGCCAATCATTGGAGCAATGTCATGATTCATCAAAAACTGGCGGAAGGGTTCTCCGAACAACTGAGCCAATTCTTGAACGGTGCGAAAGAGTTACCGGGTCAAAAAGAGCTGCAACAGCAAATGAATACTCTGCTACAGGGGACGTTTAATCGGCTCGATCTTGTCACTCGAGATGAGTTTGAGGCGCAGAAAGCCGTTTTGCTTCGAACGCGTGAAAAGCTCGAAGCCCTGGAAGAAAAGGTTGCTCAATTGGAAATGCGTTTGGATATCGCCAGCCAAGTGACGCAAACTGGGTCAACCACTACAGAAAGCTAGGTTTTTTGCTCATTAACCAAGGAAGGTTTTTATGTCATTAGCGGTTCTATTTAGCCGTGCTCAAGTGGGCATTGAGTCGCCCCAAGTCGTTGTTGAGGTTCATCTCTCCGGTGGACTTCCCTCCCTATCCATTGTTGGATTGCCCGAAACCGCCGTTAAAGAAAGTAAGGAGCGTGTACGCAGTGCGCTTTTAACGGCAGGCTTTGAGTTTCCTCAGCGTCGAATTACCATAAATTTAGCCCCTGCAGACTTGCCAAAAGAGGGCGGTCGTTATGACTTAGCGATTGCAATTGGCATTTTGCAAGCATCGGGTCAGTTAAAGTGTAAATCGCTCGATCAATATGAAATGATTGCTGAACTCTCCTTATCGGGTGAGGTGCGTGCTATACGGGGTGCTCTGCCGGCATCCGTCGCCTGTGGGAAAGCAAAACGAAGTCTCATCCTACCCGATGCCTGTGCACAGGAAGCGCGCTTGATTGGGGATACCTGTGTCTTACCGGCAACTCATTTGTTGCAGGTGTTTGCACACTTACAGGGCAAACAACCAATAGAACCTTATGTTCCCTTGCCAGTTAACCTTGGCGTGACGACGGCCCCAGATATGGCTGAGGTCAAAGGTCAGTTACAAGCACGTCGTGCTTTAGAAGTTGCTGCAGCCGGTGAGCATAATATTCTATTCACAGGGCCTCCTGGCAGTGGGAAAAGCTTATTAGCATCCTGTTTGCCGGGTATTCTGCCCGAATTGACGATGGATGAGCGCTTAGAAGTGGCCGCGATTCATTCCATCGCGGGACATCAGGTTGATGCGGCATGTGCAGGTATTCGTCCGTTTCGCAATCCGCATCATACCGCATCCGCTGTTGCCTTAGTCGGTGGTGGCTCTCATCCGCGGCCGGGTGAAATTTCGTTAGCCAATAAAGGCATTTTGTTTTTAGATGAGTTACCTGAGTTTCCCCGTCGCGTGCTGGATGTGCTGCGAGAACCCATCGAAACAGGCTCGATCATGATCTCGCGTGCCACGCGACAGGTTTGTTTTCCTGCATCGTTCCAGTTGGTGGCTGCCATGAATCCCTGTACCTGTGGTTATGCGAAAGATGGAACGGATCGTTGTAGCTGCTCACCTGATCAAGTACGGCGTTATCAAGGACGCGTATCAGGCCCCTTGCTTGATCGTATCGATATACAACTTTGGGTGTCGGCCTTGTCACCGGACACTTTGTTGAATCGCCAGTGTCCAGCTGAATCGAGTCTTGACGTGCGCAAGCGAGTCGTTGCCGCCAGAGAGAAGCAGTTGAGTCGTCAGGGCTTTAGCAACCGTCATCTGAATGGCCGCTTGCTGGATCAGCATTGTTTGTTGACAGACGATGGCCAAGGACTTCTGACCGCGGCAATGAAAAACTTCTCATTGTCCGCTCGGGGTTGCCATCGAGTCTTACGCGTTGCAAGAACTTTGGCCGATCTAGCAGGTGACGAGCAAGTGCAAACAATGCACCTGCTCGAGGCTTTGGCGTTTAGAGGGCAGTTGCAGCCGATTGCTGATTAAGCAATTGAATAAACGCGGCAGGTGTAACGGGCGGGCTGTAATAAAAACCTTGTCCGAGAAGGCAGTCATGCTCGACTAAGAAAGCACGCTGCTGTTCATTCTCGACACCTTCAGCGATGATGTTTTTGTTCAGATTTTTACCCAATCGGATGAGGGTTCGGACAATTTCTTCGTCGTCGGCCTGCTGGCCAATGCCTGCGATAAAAGAACGGTCAATTTTCAGCGTTGAGATGGGCAGTTTTTGCAGCATTGAAAAGGAAGAGTAGCCCGTTCCAAAATCATCCAGTGAGAACTCAATGCCCAAATCGGAAATAGCCTTCATACACTGAATGACGTGTGCTTCATCGGTGTATAAGGCCGTTTCGGTAAGCTCAAATTCTAACATTTGTGGTTGGCTAGGGTAGAGTGTGATCAAACGCTCAAGGGAGCTGACCAAATAGTCATCCTGAAACTGTCGAAAGGACAAGTTGACGCTGACATGTCCCTCTAATCCGGTTTGTTGAAATGTCCGGATATCCTTGCCTGCTTGTTCCACAATCCAATACCCTAGGGGTACGATAAGGCCTGATCGCTCACAGAGCTGAATAAAGTGATCGGGTAAAATAAGTCCCAGAAGAGGGTGTTGCCAACGAATTAACGCTTCAGCGCCAATTATTTTGCCGCTTTTAAGGCAGACACGAGGCTGGTAATACAAGCAAAACTCTTCTTTTTGCAAGGCTCGCCAAAGCTCAGGTTCGAGTGCGGCGGTGGTGCGCGAGTGTCGATCTAGATAGTCATCGTAAATGGCAAAACTATGTCCATGGGTGTGCTTCGCACGCGTTCTGGCTAGGTTGGCGTAATTGATTAGCTGATCAACATCTTGATGATGCTGGGGGGCTAACACGATGCCTAGACTGCAAAATAGAGACACCTCGTGTGACCCGATTTGATAGGCGGGCGCCAGGGTTTCTAAGAGGTGATCAATCAGATGTCGAACATCCTGTCGTCGAGTTTGTTTAGGCTCAAAGTGGACAATAAAGCAGAACTCATCACTGCCCATGCGTGAGACAAATGATGCGGGTGCAAAGTGCAGTAATCGTTGGGCTAAGGCCTTCACCAACGCATCTCCCATGGCTTGCCCATATTGATGATTCAGCGTCGAAAATCGATCAATATCTAAGCTCACGAGTGCAAAGGGTGACGATAACTCCAGTAGTGTCTTTTGTAGGGATTTATAAAGAAAGGCTCGATTTCCAACCCCTGTAAGTGGGTCGTATCCATCAAATGGATAGGTAGGTTCTGGTGTCGGATCATCCATTGGCACAATTAAGTAACGTGTCGCCCCATGTTGTTTTGATTGACAAATGGCATCAATGGATGGAACGCGTGAAACAGACCCTATTTCAGATAAAAGTCGACAAAGCCTTTCGGTGATCTGGCTATTTTCGTTATTATCAACCAGAATCAGTTGGAATTCAGGAATAACTCGGTTATCCCTCTCAACAACTGGTGACATACAGTTACACCCTCGGTTATGCCTGCAGTCCTATTGCAGCCATACTCTGAAAACAACAGAGTCCATGTCATACTAGCGACTTAGATCAAATCAGAGGTTTGAGATTACCATGCTTAAGGCTCAACTCAAACAATTGTTTCGTACAAGTTAATGTGAAAAGTAGATGAATAGGCTAAACCCGCGACAAAAAGAAGCCGTGTTGTACATTGATGGACCCATGTTGGTGTTGGCCGGTGCTGGATCGGGTAAAACCAGTGTGATTACACGAAAAATAGCCTATCTCATCAATGAATGTGGCATTGAAGCCCGTCATATTGCAGCGGTTACCTTCACAAATAAAGCCGCACGTGAAATGAAAGAACGTGCCATGACCTTGCTGCAAAAAGGAGAGGGGCGTGGGTTGACCGTGTCTACGTTTCATAACCTGGGTTTAAATATTATTCGCAAAGAATACAAAGCCTTGGGGTATAAGCCCGGTTTCTCGATTTTTGATGATCAGGATACCAAATCCTTGTTAAAGGATTTGCTGTTGCATCAAGATGAGGATGCTGATCAGGTGGCCGATGTACAGCATAGGATTTCGGCTTGGAAAAATGAGATGTTGGATCCGCAGCAAGCGCTTTCGACTGCTTTGGTACCCCATGAGATCTTAGCAGCACGTGCGTACGAGGCGTATCAGCGGCATTTACGGGCCTACAATGCCGTGGATTTTGATGATTTAATTTTGACCCCGGTGCGCTTATTTGAGCGTAATCCTGAGGTGTTGGAGCGATGGCAGCGTAAAATTCGTTATCTGTTGGTGGATGAGTACCAAGACACCAACCTATCGCAATATCGACTGGTTAAGCAGCTGGTGGCGGGTCGTGGTGCCTTAACGGTGGTTGGTGACGATGACCAATCCATTTACTCTTGGCGTGGTGCTCGCCCTGAAAACTTGGTGCAGCTACAACAAGACTTCCCCAGTTTACGGATTGTTAAGCTGGAGCAAAACTATCGCTCTACGGGACGGATCTTAAAAGTTGCCAATATTCTGATTAATCATAATCCGCACGTGTTCGAGAAAACCCTCTGGAGCGATAAAGAATATGGAGAGCCGATTCGGATTATTCACAATCGTAACGATGATGCAGAGTCCGAACGTATCGCAACGGAAATTTTAGATCGGCATTTACGCCAACGCATTCCGTTTAAAGACTTTGCCATTCTTTACCGCAGCAACCATCAATCACGGATTCTGGAGATGAAGCTGCAGAGTTTTCAAGTACCGTATAAATTGAGTGGGGGAACGTCTTTCTTCGCACGCGCAGAAATTAAAGATTTGATGGCGTATTTGCGATTGCTGATTAATCGGAACGATGACAATGCCTTTTTGCGCATCGTCAATTTACCGCGCCGGGAGATCGGGCCGACGACCCTTGAGCGTTTGGGTGAGTATGCCAGCTCAAGGCAAATCAGCTTGTTTGAAGCCTGCGAAGAAATGGGATTGCAACAAGCCTTGCCTGCTCAAGCCTGTGAGCGGTTGCGTCGCTTCAGTCATTGGATAGCGCAGTTATATGAGAAGTGTCAGTCAGGTGATCCCATTGATGCCATACGTCAGATGATTCTGGATATGGATTATGAGGACTGGATTCGACAGAACAGCTCAAGCGAAGGGGTTGCTGAAAAGCGCATGCAAAACGTCTGGTTCTTGGTCGAATCATTAAAGAATACACTTGAGCGTTTGCAAGAAGAGGATCCCGATGCGGGGATCAATGATGCGGTGTCTCGTTTGATTCTGCTCGATCTATTGGATCGCCAAGAGGAAGAGGACGATTCAGATCGTGTGCAATTATTGACCTTGCATGCATCAAAAGGGCTAGAGTTTCCTCATGTGTTTTTAATGGGGATGGAGGAGGAGCTGTTACCGCATCGCAATAGTATTGAGTCTGATACCATAGAGGAAGAGCGGCGCCTTGCGTATGTGGGCATTACGCGAGCTCAAAAAACTCTGACACTCACCCTGGCTAAAAAGAGACGCCAGTATGGCGAATGGCAAGAATGTGCGCCAAGTCGTTTTATCGATGAGCTGCCGGCAGATGATTTAGAGTCAGAAGGACTGGGCGAGGTTTCTCCATCACAGAACTTAGCTCGAGGCCGTGCCACTATTTCAAGTTTGAAGAATCTATTTGACGATCTTTAGGAAAGATGTGTGAATAGCTGTCGATACCCTATCTAAGGATTAGGGTATCGACAGGTGTAGTGCAGAGCGACTTAGTCGTTGTCTAACATGTACTGAATTGTGCTCTGGATTTCGTCGTCAGAGCAGTCATTACAGGTTCCTTTAGGCGGCATGGCATTGATACCGTTAATCGCGTTTGCCATCAGTCCGTCCATTCCGTGATCGTTCAGTCGAGCGGTCATCGCGCCATCTCCGAACTTAGGTGCGCCCAAGATACCACTGCCGTGGCAAGCTGCGCAGGAGCGGTTGTAAATATCAGCACCAGAGCGACCCGCTGACGAAGACGCTGCCACAGCAGCCGCTGCCGGCGTACCGCATGTATCGTCTCCCTGGACACAGATTTGACCATGCGGCTTGATACGCTCGATGATGGCATCACGGTCTGCCGCTGCGTTAACAGCAGTGGCAAGAACCACGCCTAAACCAAGGGTGCACAGTGCAGAAGCAGCTTTTGCAACAAATTTGTTCACGTTGTAGACCTCATCACTCTTTTTAATAGTTTGCGTAGATGCCTATTGCTGTTCAGCCCTAAGAACAAAATCCATAGAGAGCAGAGCGTAGACAATACCGCTTATAAAATCAGTGGCTGATTATACCTGCAAATATCCCTTACGGAAATGCTGTGAAAATAGTTCTTAAGGCGTAAGACTTGGCAAGCTTAGATAGAATGCGTATTATTAGCGCCTCTTGGGTTATCTCTTCTTATGCGCCCGTAGCTCAGCTGGATAGAGTAGCAGGTTCCGATCCTGTTGGTCGGGGGTTCGAATCCCTCCGGGCGCGCCATAAGTGTTTGTTTTCTAAAAATCCTTGTTTTTTCTGGTTAATTTCGGAAGCTGCTACGCTATCCAGCTGAGCCACGGGCGCGGGTTGAAGAGCTGTCAGAAGACGCAAAACCGCAGTTGGTCACAATCTGGTCACAGTGGAGGGTGGATTAGGGCCGGAGGAGTGGTTCGTTGTTTGAATCCTTTGTGGCGATAGTCTGGATTTCTCAAATTATTGAGTTTGTTTGGTATCTTTCTCTGGTATTGCCCTTGCAAATCTTGAACGATCCTAGATACGAATTGTTCAAGCTCTTTGGCCTTTAACTTTTTCTTTTTACTCTGAAAAATCTCTTAGGTGGGCTAAAATTTTTGATGATAGGTAAAAGTACTTATATTAGTATATCAGTGCCTACTAAAACGCTACAGAGTACACCCCTTGCTATTTGATTTTACAGGATCGCTCATATCCAAGATGAGTTCTTCTTCAATACCTTCATAGCTAGACTGAACGCGAAACTAGGATGGCTTGTTTGACTTTAACCCATTCACATTCATGGAATCAAAGAGATGGATAAAAAATTCGTTGTAACAAAGCAGCTAAGCAAGTTTTTTCTCTTACTCACAGTGTTTTTAATTATCTTAACTTCTTTTCAAGCCTATGCTTCCAGTGAGCGCTATCAGATAGTTGAAGGTGGTAGTATTGTTCGTGATTTAGTGACAGGTTTGGAGTGGCAGCGTTGTAGTGTAGGACAGACATGGAATGGCAGTACATGTGTTGGTGCAGCATTATATTATAATTGGAGTGCTTCCTTGAATATGTCGGCTCTGGGAGGCTTCCATTTGCCCGACATAGATCAACTGGCAACGCTACTTTATTGCGTGCAGAGCGATCGATATGGATGGGAGGATGGTTACTCGCCATGTGGTGGTTTTGATGATCAAGTGCCTTCTATAAATAATCAATATTTCCCTAACACACCTAGGGATTGGTATTGGTCTGCATCATCTGGTTATAGCTCTGGTGTAATGGGTGTTCACTTTGGGCTGGGAGGTGTGTTCAATGGACTTACTTCCTCTGGTCACGTTCGTTTGGTTCGTGTCGCACAAGATGATTCACGTTATCAAATAATTGCAGGCGGTAGTGTTATTCGTGACTTGGTTACTAATCTAGAGTGGCAGCGTTGTAGTGTAGGGCAGACGTGGAATGGCAGTACATGTATCGGAGCACCAAGTGCTTTTAACTGGTATGAAGCGATGAATATTGAGACGTCAGATGGATTTGCTTTACCTGATCAGAATCAGTTGAGAAGTATTGTGTATTGCTCAAATACAAATAAATATGATTCTAATGGTAATCAACAAATGTGTGGACAATTAGGACAGTTTAATTCGCCTACAATTAATAATAATATTTTCCCTAATACACCAGCCAATAGTAGTGGTATATACTGGACATCATCAGAGTCATTTTCAAATAATCAAATATCAAATGTTTTATCATTTACGACTGGTGGTACATTGGTTAGTGAAAAGATAAATCCTTTCTCAGTTCGTCTAGTTCGTATGAGTCAAGAGAATATTCGATATGAGGTGATTGAAGATGGAAGTATTGTTAAAGACTTAGTAACAGGTTTAGAGTGGCAGAGATGTTCTTTAGGACAGAAATGGAATGGCAGAACTTGTATTGGTGGTCCAAAAAAACATTACTGGCAGGATGTGTTATCTTTTGAACCAACTGATGATTTTGTTTTGCCAGATATAGATCAATTAGCAACAATTGTCTATTTTTCAGATACTAGTGAATATGGTGCAAATTACGATACTTTAGACTGCATGATAGCTTTGAAAGTCGTACCTTTGGTTTACCACCTATAAATAAATATGCATTCCCAAACACATATTCTGGGCTTTATGCATCGTCGACTACTTTGCTGTTTCACAAGGAACGTGACGTTATGGTAGTTGACTTTAATTATGGTTGTGTAGAAAATCAACCGACAAATCACGGCACAACGTTTATTTTACGTTTGGTCCGCGTAGGTCAATCACTTGTTACAGCTAATGTAAATTTTGGTGGAGAGATAAACCATAATTCACTATCTTTGCTGAATGGACAAGTCGCTGAGTTCACTTTAACACCTAACGAAGGTTATAAAATCAACCCTAGGGTAAAAGGTAGTTGCTCACAAGGCCAGTGGATTAATGAAAATACTTATCAAACAGGAACGATTGTTAGTAATTGTACTATAGAGTTTGGTTTCAATGAGATTAAAAGAAATGCTAGAAAAGGATTGCCAGTTTGGCTTCTAGTGCAATGAACATAAAGTTTTCTTTATAGCTTTTTAGAAAAGCAAGGCTGTTGCCAGATGATTGACCGTAACAGCCTTGTTACTGTTTTGTGGTTTTAAAATCAAATTTCGAGCCGAAGGGAGTCACCCCTGGCTTTGTGTGGAGCCGCGTGCAGGTAGTGTTCAAAACTCTGTGTGCAAGGTGTTTTGGAGACTGAGGGGTACAGACCCCCGATTACCGCTACCCGTTCTAAATGCGAGGAGGTAGTATTTCGCTATACTCTCTGTTTGTACCGTCAAATGGAATCATCAATCGTTTTGTATAATGTTTAGTCGCATGTTCAATGGATAAACCACTTATTGTCATCGTTGCCGCTCCCAGTCCCACCGTTATACCCGTGCCCTCAAGCTCGACACCTTTCCCACCTATCATCTTCAAGTTGCGTAGCGTTGGTGATTCTATTTTTTTCGAATCGACGCTAACTCCAACCTCTGCTCCAGCGCACTCGAAGTGTTGAAATCCTATGAAATACTCCGCATATGTAGTAATTCTACCAACTTCCAGTGAGCCTTTTCTGAGTCTTAAATAGGCATTACCTGATTTCATATCAAGGTGTTCTACGATGATTTTACTCGGGGGGTCAATAACTAATTTAAACGCTACCTTTTTAGGCCCAGAGCGTATAGTGATTTCGTTTCCCTCAACGGTCATGTCCCATGCAGCTGGGTGACCAGACCACATGTTTTTTTCAATACGAAATAGCTCATCGCCTTTGTTGTCCGAAAATACACCAGTGATAGTTGGAAAAAATGCCCCATCTTCTGGTGGCTCAATAGCCAAGGCTGACTTTCCATCAATTTCAATTAAGGCTTTTGCACCATGGAATATGCTTGAACCGAGAACCACTGTTAGTTGCTGAGTATCAAGCACAAAGTCGTCAAATGGTCTTTTTGCAGAGGCATCTCGCTGAATATTTTCGTATGCATTTCTGACACTAAGTTTAGATACCTGCCCTTTTGTCACTTTGTCATGACATCGACCACACAGCAGACAAATGTTGACAGCTGTGTGCTCCTTGGCGTCATTAAATTCTGGAGAAATATGTTCATACTGGTAAATGGCAGATCGACATAGAACACAACCAAATTTTGAGCGGACACGCACATCTCGGGCTATTTGGGCAGGGATATAGCGAGAAAGTCCATGTTTGTTTGTTGTGCTCAAGTTTAGCTCCAAGTGACGTTAACCGTCCGTTTTATGAGGTATTTAATACTACAATATATTTGATTCTCTTAAACGATAGACTACAACAAAAGCCTAATCTAATGACCTACTTGACCATATCAGAAGGTTTGCATGTTTCCTAGATAAATTAGAGATAAGGTGCTTATGTCTTGGTTGATCATGGGAGGCAGTCGTTTAGTGGTTTTTTATGATTAAGGACTTTCAAATACTGCTAGAACAACAGATAAATAAACCGTTGGTCACCCAGGCTAAAATTCTAAGGGGAACCCAGTAACCGCGCTGGTTCCCATCTGTTCTATCAGCGCCAGCAACCCTCAAAAATCCACTCTGGTCACAATCTGATCACACTGGTCATAAATTTCACCCGACACCGTGTGACCGGTCTCCTAGAATCACATCATCTTAACAACTTGATTATGATTTGTCGGAGCATTCAATGGCAACAGTCCGTAAGTTACGCAGCAAGTGGCAGGCACAAGTTCGAGTCAAAGGACATAAACCACAAGCCAAATCCTTCACCCTGAAATCCAGCGTGGTGTGTTTGTGGATACAGTTGTGGCTGAGCGTATGGCTGTTAGAGACGCGATAGAGCGTTATCTGTGTTGGTATCAAGCTATTCCGAAAGATATTATGGCCGTTAAAACCAGAGCTCAGCCATTAGATTACGGGCTATGGGGAAGGCATAGGGCTTGCGATTCATGACAAAGTTGCTGATAGGTATTGATTGGGGTAATTGTGCCATAATTCCCATGTGGAGTAGTGATCTGAACCACATTTGTGAACTCCACAAATTTCTCGAAAGATTGAATGAAAACTTAGCGATAGATTGCACGAACCTAGCGGAAATCTTACTGAAATCTTTACTTCGTCCCTGATCTTCCTTATTAAGCTAATCCGTTATTGACTGAACTGAGACGACTTTTTACCGCTTATACCCGCGTAGTGTGAACGGATTAGGCTATATCGGCATCTGCATTGCCTGTCGTGGTAAAGGTACCGAGGAAGCCACCGCGCTTGCGCTTAAAATCCAGAAATCCCATCAGAATCGGTACGCCTGCACCATGGGCAATATGATAGAAACCGGTCTTCCAGTTGTCGACCTTACTGCGTGTTCCCTCTGGAGGAACAAGCAGAAACATCTGCTCGCTGGCGTTCATCTCGTCGATAGAAGCCTGCACCATATTATTGGCTTTCGAGCGATCGACAGGCAATCCCCCCATCCACATCATCAGATGTCGGAAGGGTGGTTTGAAGATGCTGTCTTTGCCCATCCAGTAAATTGGTGCTTTGATCACGAACGCAACCATCAAGGTAAAAGGTAAGTCCCAGTTGCTGGTGTGCGGTGCGGCAATCATCACGCACTTTTTCAGATCAGCAGGAATTTCACCTTCAACTTTCCAGCCAGCAAGACGCAGCGTAATAACAGAAATGGCACGTAAAAGGTGCCGAACAACAGGCGTGTCGAACATTGTACGGTGCATAATAATCCTATTGGCAATGATTCTTAGCAGGTTAATGTCCTTCCCTGGCAGCCGCTTCGCATCATACGCATGTTTGTGACGTGGATAAAGCAGTCGGTTGACCATGATTCTTTTGACGAGACTAGAGTGGTCGGACATGGTTTGTCTTACGAATATCCTCGACTCCCTCTGAAACCTCTCTTCTTTTAAGGTGTTGTCTTTATCGAGAAGTGCCGTCTGCATCCTTGAGTTCTGCTAATGCAAGGGTGAGATGCTCACACAGAAATTGCCAGACTTCATTGACCGCACGACTTCGTGCTTGTTTACCTAAACACACTAAGTGAATAGGAGCTGCATCGGTGTGTTGCCATTGCACTAATACAGGGACGAGTTTTTCCGCTGCGCGCTCAGGCAGGATTAAAGTTGGGTCGACCCGAATGACCCCCAAGCCCATACACGCCAATTCGACTAAGGTGCGGGCATCGTCAGTCGCGATAGAGGGCGAGATCTGCAGCGTTTGGATCTCGCCATTCGGGCTGCGAAAGTGCCAGTGATCCATGGCCAGTTTTTGATGCCGAAAAATTAGGCATTGATGAGAGGCCAAGTCATCGGGCACCTCAAGCTTGGGTGCATGCTTAAGATAATCCGGGCTGGCGAAGCACGCCCATGATTTGGTGCCGACACGGCGCGCAACTAATGATGAATCAGGTAATTCTCCAACTCGAAGCGCGATATCAACCCCAAGTTCAATCAGGTTAATGACTCGATCATCAAGATTGATTTCTGGCACGATCTCAGGGAAACGCTGCTTTAAGCGAGGCAGTAAAGGCAATAAATAACGTTGACCTAGGATGGTTGAGCTGCTTATTCTCACAGGTCCACTGGGTTTAGCGTGCGCTTGCTCGGTTAGCTTGACGGTATTGCTAAGCAGCTCAGTTAGTGAGTCGGTGATGGCGAGCAACTCTTTGCCTGATTCAGTTAAATTTAGCTGACGAGTACTGCGTTGTAATAATCTAAGCCCAAGCTGATTTTCAAGCTGGGCAATTCTCTTGCTGACAGAGGAACGGGGGAGTTGCAGGGCATCTGCGGTTGCTTGAAAGCTGCCTAACTGAGTGACGCGACGAAATATATACAAATTAGGCAATTGCAGATGCAATGTGCTGGTATCGATATTCATATACATTCCTATATGGAAACAGTGAGTTTCTTTTTTCGTGCCTTATTGGAACCTATTTTGCGAGGTATGCTTTTCTTCGTCAACACTAAATACTCAGGAAAGCACGCATGCAAACTACGACTCAAGCCAAAACGATATTAATCACAGGTGCCACCGCTGGTATAGGCTTGGCTGCCGCTCAATCTTTATTACACCAGGGTGCTCGATTAGTCATCACAGGGCGTGACCAAGAGCGTTTAAATCACGTTGTTACGATGCTGGGTGGGAATGTCATTCCAATGCTGTGTGACAGCGCCAATATTGAACACATCCAGCAAATGGCTAGTCAGCTACAACAAGACAATATCAAGCTTGATGGTTTGATTTTAAATGCGGGGGTGTTTTACCCTGCACCTTTTGAACAAATGACAGTCGATAATTTTAACACCACCATGGCTATTAATTTTAGCGGTCCAGTGTTCACCCTGCAGTCCTTGCTACCCTGTTTAAACAACCCGAGTAGCGTGGTGTTTATTTCAACTGTCGCAGTGCAAAAGGCATTTTCCGCCGCTGGTGTTTACAGCGCTAGTAAAGCTGCGTTCGAAGGATTTGCAAGGGTGTTAAATCTGGAGCTCGCCGTGCGGAATATCCGTATTAATTCGATTCGTCCAGGTGTCACTGCAACTGAAATTCAATCAAAAGCAGGAATGGATGATGCCACAATTAGTGACTTTTTTGAGTCATTAAGCAGTACGCCCGTAGGCAGAGTGTTAACGCCATCGGATATCATTCCTGCCATTAACTATCTAGTTTCGGATGCCAGTATGGGTCTACGAAATGCTTACATAGATATTGATGGTGGATTTGGGCTTTAATGGAAGCATTAGATGGGGTGCTCTGAAGTAAATAGGTCTCTATTTGAGCAGATGCCATCTCTTGATAATGAAGAGGCGATGCGATACTCAGGTATTTAGGTTTTTCAACCGACATACAAAATAATCACCCATCAAACCGCGCCCTGAACCATCATTTTAGGAAAAACTCCTATATACACTCCAAGCCGAATCACAGAAAATAGCTTCAAGACAGAGCGCAAAGGATTGCGGCAAGCTCACAGGATGTGAGCCTCTGTCCTTTCATGGATGGTTAAGGCTGCAAGGACGCAGCTGCACGGATGCAGTTCCTACTTTATCTACGCTCCCCCCAGCCCGCATTATCTTACGGCTCTAGCAAATACGCCACAGTTCTGAGCCGAACCTTGCAGTTTCTTTTTCTTGCCTGTGCTAAGCATTTTCCTCTGCTCTTCTAGACGACTAAAGGCTCTAAGGTGATATAATCACATAAAGCTTCAAGGTATTTGATGGCAACTTGTGCGCTTGGCAAGCTGTTTATTGCAGACGTTAAACGTCTTAACAAAAAACATAATAAGGAACAGTAGATGACACACTTGGGTACGTTATACATCCTTTCAGCCCCATCTGGTGCTGGTAAGACAAGCTTGGTTCGTGCTTTATTGGCAGAGGATCAGCAGGTCCGAGTGTCTGTCTCTCATACAACGCGTGCCATGCGTGTTGGCGAAGTCGAGGGGCAAGATTATAACTTTGTCTCGCATGATGAATTTAATGCCATGATCGAGGCTGGGCAGTTCCTTGAGTTTGCGGATGTCTTTGGAAATAAATACGGAACCTCTCAGGCTTGGGTTGTCGATCAGCTTAAGCAGGGTGTTGATGTTATTCTTGAGATCGATTGGCAAGGGGCAGCACAGGTTCGCCATTTAATGCCAGAAGCAGTGTGTATCTTTATTTTACCTCCGAGTCGAGACACGCTTCTGCAGCGGTTGAATGCACGTGGGCAAGATTCTGAAGACGTCATCGCAGGGCGAATGGCTGAAGCGGTCAGCGAGATGAGTCACTACCCAGAGTTTGATTACTTAATCGTGAATGATGATTTTTCGACGGCACTACGCGACCTACACAGCATCTTTGTTGCTCAGCGCTTAAAGCAATCATATCAGCAGGTGCGTTACGCCTCCCTATTGACAGATCTCTTGTCATAGTAGGCTTCATTGCTTATACTAATACGTTCGATAAAACTGTTTAATTTTTCTGAGGTTGTTATGGCCCGAGTTACTGTAGAAGATTGTCTTGATAACCTAGAAAACCGTTTTGAGTTGGTGATGGTGGCGTCAAAGCGCGCTCGTCAGTTGGCAACAGGCGGTAAAGACCCCAAGGTCGATTGGGAAAACGACAAGCCAACAGTTGTCGCGCTACGTGAAATTAGCGCAGGTCTGATTGATAGAAGTATTTTAGATAATCTAAACGACCACTAAGATACATTTCCCTCTTTTACTCATCCTATTTATGCGGCATCATCATCCATTCAGACAAATGCTTCGTACCTTTTTTGTCTGTTAATGGGAGCGTGAATGCCGAATATCGATGACTTATCTCAGCGCCTGACGGATTATCTGGACACAGATCAGATCAAACAGGTCAGGCGCGCCTATTTCTATGCTGAACAAGCGCATGATGGACAGCGTCGCAAGAGTGGGGAACCTTACGTTACCCATCCGCTAGCGGTTGCGTCGATTTTGGCGGGCATGCATATGGATCATCAAAGTTTGATGTCCGCGATGTTGCATGATGTCATCGAAGACACCGAGATTTCCTATGAAGGGATTTCTGAACAGTTCGGAGGTGCCGTTGCTGACATCGTCGATGGTGTGTCCAAGCTCACGCATTTGGAAGTTGAAACACGAGCCGAAGCTCAGGCCGAAAATTTCCAAAAAATGGTCTTGGCAATGGCGGAAGATATTCGCGTGATTATCGTGAAGCTGGCAGACCGCTTGCACAACATGCGTACCTTAGGTGCGATGCCGCCTGTTAAGCAAAGGCGAATCGCTCGGGAAACCTTAGACATCTATTCGCCCGTTGCCGCCCGTCTAGGAATGCGAGATGTGCAAGTTGAATTAGAAGACCTCGCCTTCCAAGCCTATCATCCCATGCGTTCGCGCCATATTCGTCGCGCTGTGGTCAAGGCGAGAGGGCAGCGAAAGGACATCATCTCCCAAGTCGAAAAGGCCATTCAAGCGCGTCTGCAGCTCGAAGGGCTAAAAGGCACAGTCTCTGGCCGTGAAAAGCACCTCTATAGTATTTATCGTAAGATGAAGACACAGCGAAAAACCTTTGTCGACATTATGGACGTGTTTGCCTTTAGGATTGTGACCGACACAGTTGATGATTGTTATCGGATACTTGGAGCGGTGCATAACCTATACAAGCCAGTGCCGGGACGTTTTAAAGACTATATTGCCATTCCCAAGGCGAATGGCTACCAGTCTTTGCACACAGACCTCTTCGGTGCGCGAGACATCACGATTGAAGTTCAGATTCGAACCCGCGAGATGGATGCTGTTGCCAGTCAAGGCATCGCAGAACACAGTCACTATAAAATGTATGGGGATTCGGCGAGTGCTGTGGGTTCCTATAACCGTGCCCGCAAATGGGTTCAAGGCCTGCTGGAAATGCAGCAAAGGGCTGGCGACTCAATGGAGTTTATTGACCACGTCAAAAAGGATTTATTTCCAGATGAGGTCTACGTGTTTACGCCTAAGGGGCGTATATTAGAATTGCCGAGAGGGGCGACTCCAGTTGATTTCGCTTATGCAGTGCATACAGATATCGGTAATTCCTGTGTGTCCTGTCGCATCAATCGCCGTTTAGCGCCTTTATCCCAGACCCTTGAAAGTGGACAAACAGTTGAAATTGTCACCACGCCTCGAGCGCAGCCAAATATGGCTTGGCTGAATTTCGTGGTAACAGGAAAAGCGCGTGCCAGTATTCGTCATTTCTTAAAAAATCAACAGCGCCATGAATCTGTTGAACTTGGGCGACGTTTGTTGAATCAATTTTTGAGTAATTATGGCTCGAATGTTGACAAAATTGACCCGCAAAAGTTGGATGAACTGCTGCGAGAGGCTCAGTTAAATTCGCTGCAAGATTTATTTGAAGAGATTGGTATGGGTCATCGTATGGCCTATGTAGTGGCACGTCGTTTAAGGCCTGACGTTCAATCCGATGAAAATGCAGAGATTCAGCCAGACCCCAAATCGCGCCCGATTGCGATTAAAGGAGCCGAAGGCATGGTATTGCAATATGCAAAATGTTGCCAGCCCATACCGGGGGATAATATTGTTGGCCATATTAGTACGGGTAAAGGCTTGGTCGTACATCGGACTGATTGTGGTAATATCGGTGCGCTTCGTGATGATCCCGAAAAATGCATTTACTTAGAATGGTCGCAAACAACCAATGAAGAATACGCAGTGACGCTTGTGCTTGAAGTTGAATCACAACGCGGCATCATTGCAAATCTGGCATCGGCGGTTTCAGCAGCGGATGCGAATATTTTAAAAATAGACAGTGGCGAAAAAGAGGGGCAGATGTGCAGCGTGCAGTTGGTTTTGGCTGTGACGAATCGTGTACATTTGGCAAGGATTATACGCAATCTGCGTCGTTTACGTTCGGTATTCCGCATTACACGGCCTTAGTTGGGTGGTGGGATTGGACGCTGCGATGAGTGAGTGTGTAGAAACAAACATTGATGTGGGGTATTAAATTGTCTGTTGGTGTGTCTTTATTACCAAAAATTGAGCCGCAGGTGTTACGTTTAGCCCTGCTACACGATAAGCAGGGTAAGGTATTAGTGATTTTACCTGCCAGTGCGCTGCTCAATTTAGCATCTGTCTGGCGCGTGACAGGGCGACTGCTTCAGCCCGTGAGTGGCAGTGATTCAATTCGTTTCTTCAGTCAAGGCAATTTACTCACTGAACGAGCGCAAAAAAAACTGCTTTCCCTCAGCCTTATGGTCGATATCAGAGCCTATGATTTGCCCGAAGTCGAGTTTTGGGAACCTTACACAGGGCTTCGATTCACCCCTAAAGCCTCTTGGTATTCCAAGCCTGACTTTCAGGGTGATTTGAGCGTATCGAGTGAGTCTATTATGGCTCAGGTACCCGCTGTGAGTGATGTCGAAGCAATTTCACTCGCATTGGAGCGCTTTTCGGCGCTACGTGTTAAGCAGCGTTTGGATGAAACGCTTGCATTGCCTAGCTTTGGCCCCACAACGCAGAAACTTGTTAATTTGCGCAGTGATCCGAGTGCCAGTGTGCAGGCTCTGATCAATATAGTCAGACTCGATGCCTCCTTATCTGCTCAGGTGATGAGCTGGGCAACCTCAGCCTATTATGCCGCTCCTGGTAAAGTGGATTCGCTTGAGGATGCTGTGATTCGTGTATTGGGCTTCGATCTGGTCGTGAACTTAGCTTTAGGCGTTGCCATGGGCAAAGTGTTGCATATTCCCGATACAGGCGTGAGAGGTGCAACGCCCTTTTGGTTGGAGTCGATTTCTGTTGCGGCGTTTGCTGAACAGCTCTCTTTACGAATGCCCGTCAATCAGCGACCTAAGCCCGGCTTAGTGTATTTATCAGGCTTGTTGCATAACTTTGGTTATCTATTGTTGGCGCATTTGTTTCCGGCCCAATTTTCGACCTTGACGCGTTACATCGAAGCCAATCCTCACTTATCCATCCATTTAATTGAGAAGCAACTATTAAAGCTGACGCGAGAGCAGCTTGCGGCTTGGCTATTTGAAAGCTGGAAGTTACCCGCTGAAGTTTGTCATGCGATACGCTTTCAAAATGAAGACGATTCAAATGCCTATACGCAGCTATTACAAATCTCAATTCAGCTGCTCAGACAACAGCACCTATGTGACGGTCCCATTGACGAGCATATCGATGAAAGTGTTTTGTCCCAATTGGGTCTTACGCTTGCAATCACGCAAGAGGCAATGACTGAGTTTCAAGATCATTATATACACCTTGAAGCACTCTCTAAGCAGTTTATAGCGGAACAGGATTGATGCTACTGCACTCAGCCCATTTGGCTGAGTGCGGCTTCTTTCTCTTCATATTCCTCTAAGCGCTCCATCCAGTTTTCTTCGGTTTCGCTGAGCTCTTTTTGCAGCTGTCGTTGGCTTTCTAAATGCTGAGTAAGTTCGGCCTTGCGGGATGCACTGTATAAATCAGTATCGCTGAGTTTTTCTTCGAGTTCTTTTAGTTTCAGTTCAAGTGTGGCAATTTTGCGTTCATCGTGTTCGATGAGTTGCTTTAAGGGGCGCAGGGCCGCTCTCTGCTCGGCTTGCTGGCGTTTCAGTTCTTTGCGCTCAGCCGCCGTCAATGAGCGGTTGCTTGATGCATCCGTTTCATCGGGTTTGCTCTCTTCACTTTTATCTTGACGTCGACGCTGGGTGAGCCAGGTTTGGTAATCGTCTAGATCTCCCTTGAATTCAGATACTTGTCCATCGGCCACCAGTAAGAAACGATCAACGGTATTGCGCAATAAGTGCCGATCATGTGAAACCAGAATCAATGAGCCTTCAAAGGATTGCAAAGCGAGGGTGAGGGCATAGCAGACTTCAAGATCCAAGTGGTTGGTCGGCTCATCCATGAGGAGAAGATTTGGCTTTTGCCATGCAATTAACGACAAGGCCACTCGTGCTTTTTCTCCGCCTGAAAAGCGCTTAATTTCCGTTAATGCATCATCACCAACGAAACCAAAGCTTCCTAGAAAATTACGTATTTCTTGATCTGTGGCTTGAGGGCTTAGGCGTTGCAGGTGAAGAAAGGGGGATGCGTCGAGGTCTAAGGCTTCGAGTTGGTGTTGTGCGAAGTAGCCGATTTTTAAATGCTCCCCAGTCGATTTTTCGCCCGACATGAGGGATAAATCACCGACGAGGGTTTTAATAAAGGTCGACTTGCCCGCCCCATTGGGGCCAAGCAGTCCGATGCGCTCACCTGGGGTGAGTGATAACGATACCTTCTGTAGCACAGTGGATGCGGCGTAACCCAGATTGGCTTCGTATAGGGTTAAGAGTGGCGAAGATATTTTATCGCTGCATTGAAAACTGAAGCTAAAGGGGCTGTCGATATGTGCAGGGGCAATTTGCTCCATGCGCTCAAGTTCTTTAAGACGGCTTTGCGCTTGCTTCGCTTTACTGGCTTTAGCGCGAAAGCGTCGAACAAAGCTCTCAATCTGCTCTATACGCTCTTGTTGTTTTTCAAACGCAGCTTGTTGCTGTGATAAGCGTTCCGCTAAGGCGCGCTCAAAAGCCGTGTAGTTGCCTTTATAAAGGGTCAATTTTTTGGCCGACATGTGCACAATATGACTGACAACATTGTCCAGAAAGTCTCGGTCATGTGAGATCAATAAGAGTGTGCCTGGGTAGCTTTTCAGCCATTGTTCCAACCAAAGTGTGGCATCTAAGTCCAAGTGGTTGGTTGGCTCATCAAGTAATAAGAGATCTGAGCGGCACATCAAGCGCGAGCAAGGTTGAGACGAATGCGCCAGCCACCAGAGAATGAAGCGACAGAGCGATTGGCATCAGTGGGCTTAAATCCCAGTCCTGATAGTAACTGATGGGCACGTGCCTCGGCACGATAGCCGTCAATACTTTCGAGTTCGGCATGCAATTCGCCGATGCGCTGAGCGGATTCGTGATGACTTTCGGCCTGCTGCAGTTCAGTTTGAAGTTCACGAAGGCGCAGGTCACCGTCTAAAAGGTAATCGATGGCGCTCTGATCTGACCCAACCACCTCCTGAGCCATATGAGACAGAGTCAGGTGACTGGGCATCAATAAGTCGCCCGCATCCGCGTGCAGTTTTCCCAGCAAGAGTTGGAAGAGCGTTGACTTGCCCACACCGTTGCTGCCAATAATACCGACTTTCCAGCCGCTATGAAGTGTCAAGTTGGCTTCGTCTAGTAAGAGCTGAACACCACGTTGTATGCTAAGGTTCTGTAACTGAATCATTGTGCGGATTTACCCTGATATGATCTATAACAATCCCTTATGGGACTATGCGTTGAAGCTTTATCGTCAAGCGGGAGTTGAAGATATCTGTTTGTCTCTTCAGGCACAAGGTGTACAGATCAACCTGTGCTTTTCGCGTGCTGGTTGGCCCACCAGCGCAAACCCTTTCCTAGCGCTTTAAATGAAAGGGTTCTTGCATGGCAAAAAGAGTTGTTGGGCCCATTGCGTGCGTTGCGCTATCACTTTCGACAAAGCGATTGGCGTCACGACTATCCTGAATGTTACCAGCACTTTAAGCAAGTGGAGTTAGAAGCAGAGCGTATTGATTTGTACCATTTGTGGCAATTGAGTCAGATGGACATGCAAACGCTAGCGGTAGATCTTGGTGTAGAACAAATCATGCAGGACAATATACACACCTATATCCAATCGCTAGAGATTGAGCCTGAGTCGATCAAGCAGTACACTGATGCTCTCGTCAGGGAGGCTATAAAAAATAAGCCTGATGATTGAGTATCGAGTGAACTTTGTGGTTGTAAAGTTCACTAACTGGGTACGAATTGATTAATAAAGATGGAATCATCTAAGGAACGTTTCATGAAAACGCTTACACTGGCCGTTGCACTTACGGGCACTCTCTTGTCAGCCGCTGTCGTTCAAGCTCAGACACTGACATCTGAAAATGAAAAATTAAGCTATGGCCTAGGATTAATTCTAGGTGAGAATTTGCTTCAGGACTTCGATCAGTTGGATGTAGATGCCTTTCGTCGGGGCGTAGAAACCGTGTATAGCAAGGTGAGCCCTTAATGACGCCTCAGGAAGTTGGAGAGGTGATGCAGGCTTACCAAGAGCGACGTATGGAAGAACAACGTGCTATGTTTAATCGTTTGTCTGAAGAAAACCTGAAAAAAGGCGAAGAGTACTTGGCTGAAAATGGCAAGCGTTCGGGTGTAGTGACCACCGACTCTGGTTTGCAATACGAAGCCATAGAGGCCGGAAAAGGTGCGTCTCCAAGTGCAACGGACACGGTCAAAGTGCATTATCGTGGTGAGTTGATCAATGGTGCAGAGTTCGATAGCTCGTACGCACGTGGTGAGCCTGTATCCTTCCCTCTAAATGGTGTGATTCCAGGTTGGACAGAAGGCTTGCAGCTAATGCAGCCAGGTGGAAAAGCGCGCTTGGTGATTCCGGCTAAGTTGGCGTACGGTCCAGGTGGAATGGGCAACGCAATTGGCCCGAATGAAACACTGATTTTTGAAGTTGAGCTGCTTGAAGTCAATCCTGAGTAACAGATGATCATGCCAGCGCAGTTGCCATTCAGCAGCTGTGCTGGTTATCTTAAAATGTTGATGATCCCATTGCTGCCAACTGCAATGTAGGTTGAGTCAGCATCAAAGGCAACATCGTATATACCTGTGCTTACCGGGCCATAAACGTCGCGCTTCTGAATTTGCCAATGCCTTAGTTGTCTGCCATCCCTCGTATCCCATAAAAAGACGCTGCCAGAGGCTGTCCCCGTTAATAAGCGATCACCATTGTCTGAGAAACGCGCAGCAAGGTGCGTCAACCGCCGTTTAAAAAAGGTCTCATTGCCACTGATAGAGCCGATTAAGCTACCATTGCGCGTATCCCAGAGAACGGCTTGGCTGAGTGCGCCTGAGCTGAAGGCAAGTTGTGCATTGGGGGATAGGGCGACACTGTCGACGATATTGTCGAGTAAAATCTCAGATACGAGGTCCCCTGTTTCCAGATCCCAGAATCGAGCTCTATAGTCATCGGCACCAGTGAGTGCAAAACGACCATCGGCACTGAGTGCAACACTGCGCACTCGAGCGGGGTGTCGGAGTGTTTGCCGAATACCGCCTTGTTTGACATCAAAGAAAACGGCTTGATGATTTGCAAGGCCTAAGAGTGCAAAGTCACCATTAGGTGACACCGCTAAATCAAGAATTTCGCCAGGAGCACTCCAAAACCAGATGGGTTCCCCTGTTGACACCTGCCATAAGACAAGATCCATGGTGGTTGCGGTCACGGCATACTCACCTTCAGGTGAAAAGCCTGCGGCGATAAGGTCACTAAAACCCCCGGCCTGATGGTTCCAGTCGTATAGTCGTTCAGCCTGACGAATATCCCAAAGGCTTCCACCGTGATCAGATGAGCCAACGATGGCATAGCGCCCAGAATTAGAGAGACTGGCACTCATCGCTCCCTGAGCGGTGGCATCAAACCAACGCTCGGGTCCCGTTGTGCTATCGCATGCACTTAGCGTACATACGAAGCTGGCGGCCAATAGCAGTCGACTCAGCCTCATGCTTCGGCTGCTTGCTCTTTGTGAGACGTGTGAAGCACCGCGATCATTTGATCTTCAATTTCAAACCGCTCTTCTAACGCCTCACCGAGGGTCGAAAGTGAATTGAGAAACTCACGTAGCTCGCTGAGTGTGGGCTCTGTGAAGCCGTTGTTTTGATCATTGAAGTCAAGCGCCATATCCGTTGAGCGCTGAATTAGGCAGAGAAGTTTTTGGCCTTTTTCAACACTGCCATCATGAAACTCATCACCTTCACGCAGAAGCTGTTCATAGACTTCAAAGTGGCCTGATGACAAGTAGTCAATTAACTGGGAGCAGAAAAGACTGATGTAGTTATTGAGGGGCTCACCTACAGGTTGGTCAGGGAGTTTGATAAACGTGCTGATCAGCGCTTGTCTTTGTTCCAGCCAGTGGTCAATAATTCGGCTAACACCGCCCCAGCGCTCCTTGGCATTGCGACATTTTTCAAGCATTTTAGTGATCTCCTGCTGACAAGAAGGTGTACTGGGTTTATTTACGTTATTATGATTCACATAATACACCTTTAAGTGAATTATCATAATACTACTGCCAGAGATTGGAAGCGACAACTGGTCAGCGAATCATAGAGCAGGCAAGATGCTTGGCGTACATGAATAGAGCGAGGAAAAGAATCGTATGAAATTAAGACTATTATTAGGTTTAGCGCTTATTCTTTGCGTAGGGCAGGCGCAAGCGCAAGAGTATCCTGGCTATGTTGAGCTTAAGCCGTTTACAACGAATTTTGGCCAGGTTCAGTCAGGTCCGCTGAGATTCGTGAAAGCAGAGGTCACTTTGCAAGTCGCTGAAAATGGTTCACGTTTAGATGTTGATAAACATCTTCCGCATATTCGCAATGAGTTGGTCTTCCTGTTTTTGGAGCAGGGCGAACGAGATTTGTCGACGATTGAATCTCAGTCATTGTTAGCGCAGAAAGCACTGAACAGCGTGCAGCGCCTTTTGATTGAAGAAACAGGTGCCCCACAAATCAGTGACCTGTTTTTCACCAGCCTAGTGGCTCAGTAGAGCGCACTAGGCGAGCGAATGAAGCAGTGAGCTAGTTGCGGGCGTGGTAATCCGCCAAGAAAGTGTCGAAATCCACTGCTGTATTGGCTTCAATAGAGGCCTGTTCTTGCAACGAGGTTATGGCTTCATTGTCGAGTCGGGATTGAATAACGGCATCAAGGGGTGTTTGGCTTAATGTTGCTTTGTGCTTGAGACTGAGTTGAAACATCCAGTCGTGGTAGCTGAGCTTTGAGGCAGATAACTGCTCTAACACCTGTGCAGAGGGCGTCAAGCTCGGATCTTGGACAGAGCGTCGCTGCTGTTCAACAGCATGGCTGTGATAGCTAAACCCATTGGCTTCATCCATAACAGCGGCGGTCTTTGCAATTTTGTCCAGTAGTCTATCGGCCAAGGCTTCCCGCGGCACTTCCACGCCATCACTGAGTAAGGTCAAACCCGGTGCGCGGCCTTGTGTTACGATGCGCTGGTGGTTTTGAGCAATGCTTTCGCATTCGTCGGATGATAGCTCATCATTTTCACTGAGTAAGCAGGTCACGAGAAATGCATCCAAAAAGTAGGCTTGCTCTGTGCTGATGCCCATAGGAATGAGCGGATTGATGTCGGTGTTGCGCACTTCAATGTATTGAACGCCTTTTGTCATCAGAGCGTGTATCGGCTTTTCGCCAGACTCAGCAACACGCTTAGGGCGAATGTCGCTATAATATTCATTTTCGATTTGCAAAATGTTGGCATTAAGCTGTCGATACTGTCCATCAACTTTTACACCAATGGCCTCATAGGGTGCATGAGGGGTTCGAATCGCTTCGCGCAAGGAGTCGGTGTAGCTTTGCAGGTGGTTAAAGCAGATATTCAAGCTCGACTGGGCTTTGTTCGTATAGCCCAGATCACTCATGCGTAACGAGGTGGCATAGGGTAAATAGAGTGTGTCCTGTGTTAGCGTTTCCAGCTGGTGAGCTTTGCCCTTCAAAAAGCTTTGACTAAGGGCAGGTGATGCACCGAATAAATACAATAATAGCCAGCTGTGACGACGGAAATTACGAATGAGTTTAAAGTAGCTGGCCGAGCGAAAATCACTCATGCTGCCATCAAACTGACACATTTTTTGGTAGACGGGCCACAATTGCTCAGGAAGAGAGACGTTGTAATGAATCCCCGCAATGGTTTGCATCATTTTCCCGTAGCGATGCTGTAAGCCCAGCCGATAGATGTGTTTCATCTTACCGATGTTGGAATGACCATACTCGGCAACAGGAATCGAATCTTCAGAAGGAATGTAGCAAGGCATACTGCCACCCCAGATCACTTCATCGGCTAAAACACCGTAGCTGAAGCGGTGTAAATCCTCAAGATGACGAATCATCTCCTCAGGGTTGTGGAAGACGGGCGTGATAAACTCAAGCAGCGCTTCTGAGTAGTCCGTCGTAATCTCGCTGTGGGTCAGCGCAGAGCCAAGTCCTTTGGGATGAGGGGTCTGTGAAAGATGCCCATGCCCATCAAGACGCAGGCCCTCTTTCTCGATGCCATGTTGTAACTGTGTCAGAAGGTTGCCATGTCCGTTACTGACAAGCTGGTGCAGATGTTGCTCAAAGGTTGCAGACAAAACTCAGCTTCCTATTCAGTCAAAAATGAGGACTGCATTATAAACCAGTCATGCTGAAATGCAGTCCTGAAATCGACCTATGTGATATTTAATTTATACTTTTCATCGACAAAGCAATACGCTTTCTGTGGGTATCCACCTCTAAAACGCGCACTTGAACAATTTGCCCTGTTTGTACAACGCTATGTGGATCGCTTACAAAGCGGTCGGCCAATTGTGAAATATGCACCAGTCCATCTTGATGCACGCCAATATCGACGAACGCGCCAAAGGGGGTTACATTGGTAATGACCCCCTCCAGTCGCATCCCTTCTTGCAGGTCCTGAAGTGTTTGAACCCGTTGATCGTATCGGACGGACTGAAACTCGGGTCGTGGATCTCGGCCGGGCTTTTCGAGTTCTTTTAAAATGTCCGTCAGCGTAAACCGCGCAGTCGAGAGCTGATCAATTTGACGTTGAGTCAAGGTTTTTAGAACAGCCGGTTGATTTAACAGTTCAGGAACCGTCATGCCGACACAGCGCGCAATGTCTGCAACAAGGTCATAGGATTCGGGGTGAACGGCCGAATTGTCTAGAGCTCAGCGCCGTTACGAATGCGTAAGAATCCAGCGCACTGTTCAAAGGCCTTTGGTCCCAGCCTTGGCACTTTTAACAGTTGTTTTCGTTGCTCAAAGCGACCGGATGCATTTCGCCATGCCACGATATTGCTGGCTAGGGTCGAATTGAGACCTGCAACACGGCTAAGTAAGGCCTCAGAGGCCATGTTTAAATCGACACCGACATAGTTCACACAGTCTTCGACCACATCATCAAGTTTGCTGGCAAGGGCCTTCTGGTCGATGTCGTGTTGATACTGACCCACCCCAATCGACTGAGGGTCAATCTTAACCAATTCGGCAAGCGGGTCTTGCAAGCGCCGAGCAATGGAGACGGCACCGCGGATGCTCACGTCTAGGTCGGGAAACTCGGCGGCGGCCAAGGCAGATGCCGAGTAGACGGATGCACCTGCTTCGCTGACCAACACAGCGGTAGGTGCCGATTGTCCGATAAGTGTTTGCAGTTGGCTCACTAGGGTTTGCGTTTCTCGTGAGGCCGTTCCATTTCCGATCGCAATCAGTTCAACATCATGTTTCTTGATCAAGCGAGTCAGCGTGTCGAGCGCTTGTGCTTCCTTATGATGCGGGGCGTGGGGATAAATGGTGTCATACGCTAGGAGTTGGCCAGTGGCACTAACGACTGCGAGTTTTGTTCCTGTGCGAAGGCCTGGGTCTAAACCCAGTGTGGCTTTCGCGCCAGCGGGGGCTGCCAATAATAAATCTTTCAGGTTTTTGGCAAACACATCAATGGCAACGGCATCCGCACTTTCACGCATCTGCTTCACCAGCTCTGTTTCAAGTTGCGGTCTTAAGCGTTTACTCCATGCCTCTTCAATCACTTTCTTTAACCAAGGGTGACTATTTGCATACTGAACCTTGACGCTTGAGCCAAGGTGAAAAAGGGCGTGTCTAGCATGCCTTCAGGTAAATTAAGGGCGTATTTCAACACGCCTTCGTTATGGCCTCTAAGGATAGCCAAGGCCCGATGTGATGGGATTTTCGCAATGGCTTCTTCATACTCAAAGTAATCACGATATTTGCTATCGTCTTGCGCTTTCCCCTTAACGACTTGAACCTTAAGGATCCCCTTCTTCCAGAGCTGGAGTCTTAGGTGACCTAGGGCATCTGCTTGTTCTGTGAGCGTTTCCAATAGGATATGCTTGGTGCCCTCTAATACTCCATCAAGTGTATCGAAGGGGGGAACCTTCGTGATGAAGGAAGGCGCAACGCCTTTTGGATCGTCTTGATAATGCTGCAGAATGGTTTGGCTTAGAGGGGCTAAACCGGCTTCACGGGCTTCTTGTGCTTTGTTGCGCCGTTTTGGGCGAAAGGGAAGGTATAGATCTTCAAGTCTCGATTTGGTATCGGCGCTGAGCAGAGCGTCTTTGAGTTCGCGGGTCAGTAAGCCTTGTTCGCTGATCTGCTCGATAATAACCGTGCGCCGCTGATCCAAGTCACGTAAGTACAACAGGCGTTGGTGTAAGTCTCTCAGTTGGGTGTCATCGAGGCCGCCAGTCGCTTCTTTACGATAGCGGGCAATAAAGGGAATCGTGGCCCCTTGATCCAAAAGTGCGAGGGTGGCTGAGACTTGATGCTGTCCAATGTCTAGCTCTTTGGCCAATTTGAGTTCAATGTGCATGGGTATCCTTAGGTTGACGCAGACCTGTTCGTGACGTGTGATGGACGAAAAAGGCACTTTAAATTATGGGTAAATGTAAAGTGAAAGTTAGTGTTAAAGTATATAGACTAAAGTTGTGCTATTTTAAACGAACCATTAAAGCCATATACCCTTCGCTAATCAGGGCATGACACATGAATTCATCCTATCTAGCTGATAGTACCTCACAACGACTTGGACGTCGCTCCGTGATTGTGGTCGTTCTATTGGTTGTGTTTGCGCTGCTGATGGTTCAAACAGCGCACATCAGTCGCAGCCAAACGCTGGCCGAACTGGAGCGAAAAACGGAAGCGGATCTTAACCGCTATCTTTTGAGTGTCCAACAAAAGTTCGATCGATACAAGGATTTACCCAAGCTTCTGTCTGGCTACTCGGAGCTGGCCTCAATTCTTCCGCTTCCTATGAATGAGCAAGATAGATTGCGCATCAATTTTTATTTACAAGATGTGAATGCAACCATTGGGGCATCCGATACTTATTTAATGAATGCAGAGGGTGAAACGGTTGCATCGAGTAACTGGGCTTTAGACCGTTCATTCGTGGGGGGGAATTTCAGTTTTAGACCTTATTTTATCGATGCAATGAAAGGGCAGTCTGGCCGTTATTTTGCATTAGGCACGACGTCTCAACAGCGGGGGTATTTTTTTAGTTATCCGGTTTACGAGGCTGGACAAATTCAAGGTGTGGTCGTTGTGAAGATTGACCTAAATGATGTTGAGGATCATTGGAATGATCCCATGCAGGACATTTTGGTAACGGACAATGATGATGTGATTTTCATTTCGACACGCCCTGAATGGAAGTTTAGAACGCTGCGCCCCTTAGCGGCACATGAGCGTCGTCGTGTGGTTGAAAGCCTAAGATACGGCGCGCATGATTTGGACCCTTTGGACATTGTTCAAAGAGATACGCTGCCATCGGGCTCTCAGTTAATTACCCTGACGGATATTTTGGACAAAAATCGAGACGATCAAGAGGTTTTGACGTCGCGACAATACTTAAAAATGTCACGCTCCATGCCGGATGCGGATTTAAATGTCACAATTTTAGCGAGTTTAAAGCCGGTCGAGCAGCGCATGATCAGTGCCTTGACGCATGTGGCGTTTATTTATGTTGCGACAGTGTTGCTCGTTATGGTGCTCTTGGCGCGTTATCGTATTGTTCAGCAACGGGAAGATTTCCAGCTACGGGAGCACCGGGCACTAGAGGCCTCAGAAGCTAGAATCCGCGCGATTATCGACAACACCCATGCAGGTTTGATCACCTTAGATGAACAAGGGTTGATGCGGTATCTCAACCCCACGGCTGAGAAACTCTTTGGTATTAAAGCGGATGAAATCCGAGAGCACTATTTTAGCCAGCTGTTATCAGAGGCCGATCGATCCGTGTGTTGGCGACATATCATGAATGATGCACCCGACGCACCGGATGAGCTCACGATCGAAGCACAGGCCTATCATAAAGGCCGTGGTTGGTTCCCAATTGAGTTAACAATCGGTCGCATGGAAGTGGCGGGTGAGCGTCAATTTATGTTAACCATTCATGACATTACGGAGCGTAAGCTATATGAGCAACGTTTGCAGCAGGCCCGCGACGCCTTAGAATCTCGTGTTGAAGAGCGAACCTCGGATTTGCGTCAGATTAACATGCGATTACTGGATGAGATGTCTCAGCATCGTCATACCCAGAATGAATTAATTCAGACGGCAAAATTGGCGGTGCTTGGGCAAATGGCTGCAGGAATTAATCATGAGCTTAACCAACCTCTTACGGCTATTCGTCATTATGCTGACAATGCCAAGGCTTTTCTGGAGCGGGGCCGATTTGAAGTGGTATCCAGTAATCTGTCTGAGATTAGTGGCCTGACGGAGCGTATGGCAAAAATTATACATCCTTTAAAAGAGTTTTCACGCAAAAGCACGGGACAGAGTGAGGTTGTGTGTCTAAAAGCGGTTCGTGATGGGGCAATGTCCGTCATGTATGGGCAGCTCGAAAAAGAGGGGATCGAGGTAAGCTGGCCTTCAGGTCTTGAGGAGGTCTATGTAACGGCCGATAGTTTGAGGCTCGAGCAGGTGTTTGTAAACTTGTTAGCGAATGCTATTCAAGCGATGGAAGGTTATGAAAATCCGCGTATTGATGTTAGTTTAACCTCGTCTCAGTCCATGATAGATATAAGTTTTAGAGATTATGGGCCGGGTATCAACGATCCACAGCGGATCTTTGAGCCCTTTTATACAACAAAAACAGCTGGCCAAGGGCTGGGGTTAGGCTTATCCATTTCCCAACGTATTACTGAGTCCTTACAAGGAAGCCTGATAGCCAAAAATCATGCAGATGGAGGAGCTGTCTTCGTGATTAGTCTACCGATGGCCTCCATTCCGGGTCATATAGAGTGCCCCTCACCGTCAGAACGCGTATAGAGAAAATAACCTATGCAACCAATGAACAGCCCTGTATTACTGGTGGATGATGAAAAGCACGTTCGCCTTGCCGCGGGTCAGACTCTAGAACTGGAGGGCTATGATGTCTCTGCCTTAAGCCGAGGTGAGGACGCCTTAGCCCTGGTGGATGACAACTGGCCAGGCGTGATTATTACCGATATTAATATGCCGGGCATGGATGGTTTGGAGTTGATGCGTAAAGTTCATGCGAAAGACCCAACCTTACCCGTGATCTTGATTACCGGACATGGGGACATATCCATGGCCGTCAAAGCCATTCGAGAAGGCGCCTACGATTTTATTGAAAAGCCCTTTGCTTCTGAGTTGCTGCTGGATGTGGTCCGCAGGGCCTTGGATAAGCGGCATCTGACCCTTGAAAACCGTCATTTAAAAATGGAGCTGGAGGCGCAAAGTGCGCCAGGTCCAAGGGTGATTGGTAAGTCAGAAAAAATGCAACAGTTGCGACGTTTAGTGTCTGCAATCGCGGACACTTCAGCCGACATTCTAATTATGGCTGAAACGGGTTGTGGTAAAGACTTATTGGCTCGTTACATCCATGAGCACAGCTCACGTCAAGAAAAGAACTTAGTGGCGATTAACTGCGGAGCTGTGCCCGAAGCGCTCATAGAAAGTGAGTTGTTTGGGCATGAGGCAGGCGCATTCACCGATGCTCGATCTAGGCGTATTGGTAAGCTGGAGCATGCCAATGGTGGAACGCTTTTTCTGGATGAAATTGAAAGCATGCCGCTCTCTTTGCAAATCAAATTGCTGAGAGTGTTGGAGGATCGACAAATTGAGCGTTTAGGTTCGAATCAGGTGATTGATTTGGATTTGCGTGTTATTGCTGCCAGCAAGGCGGAATTGCGCCAATTGTGCGAACAAGGGCAATTTCGAGAAGATCTGTATTATCGATTAAATGTGCTGCGTGTCGATATTCCCCCCTTACGAGAGCGGCGAGAGGACATTCCTTTGCTCTTCCATCATTTCTCGCTGATTGCGTCAGCTCAGTACGGTCGAGAGGTGTTGCCCTTGTCTGCCGAGCGTATGCGCAGTTTGATGTTGCATGATTGGCCTGGCAATGTACGTGAGTTGCGAAATCTCGCTGAACGTTACGTGCTCTTGGGTGAAAGTTGTACATTTGATTTTGATAACCGGCCGATCACTGGAGCGCCCGTAGGACGAGCCATGACCTTACCGGAACAGGTGGAGTATTTCGAGAAAACCTTGATTCACACTGAGCTGTCACGCCATGCAGGCTCAATCAAAGATACGCTGGATAGCTTGGGATTGCCGCGCAAAACCCTGTACGACAAAATGCGTAAGTACGACCTAGACAAAAAAGATTACAAATAGCCTTCTTGTCTAGGTCGATGAGTCTCTTACAGCTTGAAGCGCGATAGCATCTGCTCCAGCTGTGTCGCAAGATCGGTCAGTTCACGTGAAACATCGTTTAGGAAGCGAGCATGCTCCGAGGTTTCGTCTGTACTGTGGTTTATGGCTTGAATGCTAGTATCAATTTGATTGGCAACGTCTGAGTTGGCATGAATAGCCTGAGCGACTTGATGGTTCATACTGTTTATGCGCTCAATTTCGGTGGCGATGGTGGCAAATGCACGGGTTGAGTTTTCAACCTGTGTGACACCCGAGTCTGCACTTTTTAGAGAGCTTTCCATCGCTTGAACGGCTTCTCTCGCGCCAGCTTGAAGCGTGGAGATGATAGTGTTGATTTCCTCCGTTGATGAGTGCGTCCGACTGGCCAGTGTTCGTACTTCATCTGCCACTACGGCAAACCCTCTGCCTTGCTCGCCCGCTCTAGCTGCTTCAATCGCCGCATTGAGCGCAAGCAGGTTGGTTTGCTCAGCAATTTTGCGAATCACTTCAAGGACGGTATCAACATTTTGACTTTGTTGGTCCAATTGGTGAATAACACGAGTGGCTTGTTCAATGTTCTGGCGTAAATGGGTAATAGAGTCGATCGCATCATCGGTAATGCGTCGACCGGACTCGCTTTCTTGTCTGGCAAGTTCGGAGGCCGCAACGGTTTCCTCTGCGCTTGACGCGACGCTCTCAGTCGAGTGGCTCATCTGAGTAATCGCGGCCATGACCGAGGATGTTTGCTCTTGTTGATGCATCACGGAGCCGCTGGTGCGCTGAGCGATATGATTAATTCGACTGCTAGAGCTTGAGAGTTTTGAGACGGTGTCACTCACATGTTGCAAACTGGCTTGAATATTGGAGAGGAGTGCGTTAGCTGCCATGGACATACGCCCAATCTCATCTTTTCCATCGACTGGAACTCGTAGGCTAAAATCATTATGTTCTTCAATCTGATGCAGTGTCTTCGCGAAACGATTGAGCGGTGAAATCACCACGCGGTTTAAGACATAGCTGATCATCAATATGCCTGCAATAAATAATGCAAGTTCAATCAGTGCAACATTAATCATGTTGCTTCGAATGGCTTGGTTCATTTGATCCAAGGAATAGGTTACACGAACCGCTCCCAAAACCGTATTTTCTGGATGCTGATGGCAGAGCATACAGTTGGTGCCTTTGTAATCCGGGATGGCTTTCATGGGGAGAATAACGGTTAAGCGGTGGCCGTTACCATCACGTGTTTCTTCAATAATTCGCTCGCCTTGCATGGCGCGCCGATCCAAGTCGTCCCGAACCACAGAGTCGCTAGAACCGGGGCCATAGATGCTGTTTAAGGCATCACTGCGAAGAATCCGAGCTTCAGTAATGGACTCATTGCTGAGTATTTTGTCTTGTAAGGCTTTACGATTGCCCATTGCGCCGCTGAGCATCAGAATATTGATGCTATCGAAGTAAGAGTCGGCCGTATCAATGGTGGTGGTTGTGGCAACTTGACTGACCAGCGACGATTCGCTGCGATAAATAACAGTGAGTGATGTGATGAGCACTATAAAAAATACGGCTAGGAGTGATAGGTTAACTCTTGTTTTAATAGACATCTTCAACCTCAGTGCTCAACAATAAAAAGAGTACAGTCTTGTTTTAATCAGAAAGCAAGTATAACAGGCATTTACAATAACGCACCTATTGTAAGTGTACTGATTCATAACGAAATAAATGTGTGGAAATCCGCCAATTTAATTTTTTATATGGATGGTTAGTCGCCAAACTCATTGAGTGTATGGACATGTATAATTTATACGGTGCATGTAAGTTTATGATATGTATTGATAAGTCTGATAAATGTTTGAGTTGGCATATATCCTGCTTATAGATTGCTCATGGTACATCGCGCAGTTATAAGCTTGGTAAACAGTAAATCTGGACTAAAGTTAATTACAACTGTGTCACCACAATAAACATAAGTTTTGACCGTGTTAACTCAACCCCAGAGGTTAAGAAAAATGTCTGATACTGATAAGTCGCTTGATGCACTCAGCCCAGAAGAGCGAGCCAAGCTAAAAGAGCTCATGGAGAAAGACGCCAAAACAGAGCGTCACCTAGGTGGGGTCTGGAAGTGGTTAGTCGCGGCGTTAGGCGCCATAATGGTTTTGATCTATTTCTATGGTGCGGGTTTCAAAGCCTTAAGCACACAATACCACTTAGGTGTGTATGTCCTGATTACCTTTGCGTTGGTGTTTTTGCTTTACCCCGCCGGATCACGCAGAATGGCTATCTCCTTATCGATTTTGACGGGTTTTCTCATATCGATATTAATTAACTCCTTCTTTGTATTTGAATCACCTTACGCACTGTATCAGCAAGTCATGATGTTTAAAGAGACTGCCGGATATGATGGATTGGGCGTTGCTATGCAGAAGAGTTTGGTTTGTTGGGCTGGATATTCTTATTAACCTTGCCTTTTGCGGCTTTATTGGTGCCACTGGATCAGTGGATGGCGAAGCGTTTTACCAGCACTCCAACGGCCAGCGATATTCTTCTCTGCTTAATGGTAACGGCGTCAGTCATGTACTGGATCAGCCAATTTGAGCAATTAAACTACCGTGCAGGTGCCGAACATGAGTTGGATTATCTCATCAGTATAGTGGGTTTGATTTTATCGCTTGAAGTTTGTAGACGCGTGTTAGGCTGGTCCATTACCTTAATCGGTATTGGTATGATTGCGTTTGGCTTATATGGCCCGTATTTGCCTGAGTTGTTTGCTCACCGTGGTTTTAGTATTGAACGTTTAGCAACCTCTTTGTTCTTGACGACCAACGGCGTGTTTGGTGTGATGGCGAGTGTTCTGGCGACCTACGTTATTCTATTTATTTTCTTTGGCGCGTTTTTGCAAAAATCAGGTGCTGGAAAGTTCTTTATTGAATTGCCTTTGGCCTTGGCGGGTCGTTCTGCGGGGGGGCCTGCAAAAGTAGCTGTTATGTCCTCAGCCTTATTTGGCTCAGTGTCCGGTAGTGCTATTGCGAATACCGTGTCCTCAGGAGCATTCACCATTCCAATGATGAAACGTGCAGGGTTTAAACCACATGTTGCCGGTGCAATTGAGCCTGCTGCGTCTATTGGAGGAATGTTCTTGCCTCCGATCATGGGTGCGGGTGGCTTCTTAATGGCGGAATTGACGGGGACGCCGTATTCCACCATCATGATTCTATCCATAGGGCCTGCGTTCATTTACTTCTTATCTATCTTTATGATGGTTCACTTTGAAGCTAAAAAACACAATTTGATTGGTACTCCGGGTGAAG
Organism: Nitrincola nitratireducens; assembly: GCF_000585235.1. Taxonomy (NCBI): domain Bacteria; kingdom Pseudomonadati; phylum Pseudomonadota; class Gammaproteobacteria; order Oceanospirillales; family Oceanospirillaceae; genus Nitrincola; species Nitrincola nitratireducens. The sequence goes on from NZ_AONB01000013.1 coordinate 71,539, forward strand.
TGTTACCGCACTGGAAGGAGGTTTTGAAGTCGGGATGGTACTTTGCACTGCCACTCGTGATCATTACCGTTCTACTGTTAAGTGGACGTTCTGCAGGCAATGCGGCATTCTGGGCGACCTTGTCCTGTATCGCTGTTAGCTGGATCAAAAAAGAGACGCGCATGGGCCCACGTGAGATTTGGGATGCTATCCAAATTGGTGCGCGCAATACGCTGATTGTAGGGGCTACTATGGGGGTTATTGGTGTGATCGTGGGTACGATCTCCTTGACCGGTATGGGCCTTAAATTCTCAGATCTCATCATTTCAATGGCTGGCGGTAATTTATTGTTGGCTCTAGTGCTAGTGGCGATTGCCTCCCTGGTCTTGGGCATGGGTGTGCCAGTGACGGCGGCATACTTGATCGTTGCTGTCCTTGCCGTACCGGCTTTGGGTGATTTGGGTGTAACTGTCATTGCGGCACATATGATTGTGTACTGGCTCTCACAAGACTCCAACATAACACCACCTGTGTGTGTGGCGGCATATGCTGGGGCGGCGATTGCGGGTTCAGATCCATGGAAAACCGGTTGGACCGCATTCAAGTTCGCAAAAATGCTGTACATCATGCCGCTGCTGTTTGCCTTCGTACCCGCAATGCTGCTAGATGGCTCGACCACTGACATTTTGATTGCGTACACATCGGCGGTGATGGGAACCATTGCGTTCTGTTCATTTGCCATCGGCTACGCGCGTCGTAAAACGACATTACTTGAGTGGATTATACTTGGAGTTGCAACCGTTGCACTCTACTGGCCAACGCTGATCTCTGATGCAATCGGTTTGGCCTTAGTTGCGGTCGTGTATTGGATGCAGCGTGATGTGACCAAACAAAGTGGCGTTGAAGCGCTTACCACTAAGCCTGAATAAAGGACACGATTATGGCGTTGTATACAAAAATACTGTTCGCGACCGATTTTTCTGAAGGCTCGTATAAGGCATGCCAACATGCGTTGGAGATTGCACACCTTTCGGGTGCTCAGCTCTATGTTTTGCATGTCATCACTGAGTTGACGGATAAGCGTCGCCGACGTTTACCTGCTGAAGTGGTCGAAATCTTTGCACGCGAGGTCGAGACACATGCGATTGCAGATATGAAAGACTTTTGTAAACAATACCTTTCATCTGAAAAGCTAAAAGGTATTGAGCTAGTTACCGATGTTGTCATCGGACGCAGTGAAGAAGAGATTTTACGTGTTGCAAATACCCAGTCAGTGGACCTCATTGTACTGGGCACAGCTGGGCGGACGGGTATCGAAAAAGTACTCGTTGGTTCAACGGCTGAGCGAGTGATACGTGAAGCGAAGGTTCCGGTGCTTACCGTTCGAATCTGAGCAAGATGAATTGTTTTGTGAAAGCAAAACGTGATACACCCATAAAAAATGATAAATACAAAAGAGGAAATCTTTATGTCAGCCATGTTTAATTTCAAAAAAACGGCTTCACTAGCGGCAGCAGCAGTTGCGGCTGTGTCCCTTACCTTTGCATCTATGGCCAGTGCTCAATCGGTTCAGCGTTTGGCGTTTTCCGGTGGTCCAGATGGCGGTACCTTCCAGTTTTTCTCTAATGGCATTTCAACACGTTTATCACGTGCAATTGACGGCGTTGACGTGTCGAATATGGCATCAGCGGGTTCCGTTGAGAACTTAAGACGTGTTAACTCACGTGACGCGGACTTTGGTATTGTCTACTCAGGCGATCTTTACTTAGGTTCAGAAGGTCAGCTGACGAACGATACCCGTCGTTACCGTAACGTTCAGGCGATCTCTTACATGTTTGGTGCGCCCGCGCACTTGATTGTACTGGATAGCGCTGGCATCACCGATGTAAGTCAGCTGGCTGGGAAAAATGTCGCAGTAGGACCTGCGGGTTCTGGAGCGGCAGCATCTGCACAGCGTTTCTTTGAAGGTGTTGGTCTGTGGGACAAAATCAGCCCTCAGTACATAGGTTACAACCAAGGTGCTTCTGCGTTGGGTGACCGTCAAATTGATGCGCTGTGGGTGTTTGCAGGCTTCCCGAATGCATCTGTTATCCAAGCGGCTACCAGCAATCGTGTAAAACTGTTGCAAGTGTATGAAGCGGCTGAGAAAGGAACATTGTTCAATGATCATCCTTACTATGCTCAGGTAACCATCCCAGCGGGAACTTACCCGAACGTAGACTACGATGTAGTGACCATTCAAGACTCAGCCTTGTGGGTTACTGGACGTCACATGTCTGAAGAGATGATTTACAACATGGTGTCTGAAGTTTACTCAGACAGCGGCCTGGAGTTCATGCGTTCTGTGTCTAGCGCTGCCTCTGCAATGACGGTTGAAAGTGCTCTAGACGGTATCGTCAACACTGTTCACCCTGGTGCAGCCAAGTTCTGGGAAGAAAAAGGTCATACCTTGAACGACGCTCAGAAGTAAGTTTTGTTTTAAGGTCTCATTTATTTAATCAGGCCTGTAAAAAACCCTCGCTTGCGAGGGTTTTTTTATGGTCTAGCCTAGAAAAAGTGTATAGGCGTCGTTGTCGGTTTCTTCCCAATAGGTGTAGCCAATTTCAGAAAGATAAGTGGCAACTAGGCTACGTTCTTCAGGAGGCACTTGCATGCCTGCAAGGACACGCCCGTAGGCCGCACCATGATTACGATAGTGAAACATTGAAATATTCCAACGCCCACCGAGTTTATTCAAAAATAGCATTAATGCACCGGGGCGCTCAGGAAACTCAAATCGGTAAATCACTTCGTTGGTCACACTCGCAGGTGCGTGGCCACCGACCATGTAACGAATATGAATTTTCGCCATTTCGTTATCCGTCAGGTCTGTCACTTCTAAATCATGCGCTTTGAGGGTATCGAGAAGCTCTTTGCGGCCATCATTGTCTGGCTTGATCTGAACACCCGCAAAAATGATGGCTTGATTATCATCACTGTAGCGGTAATTAAACTCGGTAATATTGCGCTTGCCGAGGGCTGTGCAAAACTGCTTGAAGCTGCCTGGGCGCTCAGGGATTTTTGCCGCGATAATCGCTTCACGTTTTTCACCCAACTCCGAGCGTTCAGCAATGTGTCGCAAACGATCAAAGTTAACATTCGCGCCCGAATCAATAGCGATCAGGGTTTGGCCGGAATTTTTTTCACGTTCAACGTATTTTTTGACGCCCGCAACGCCAAGCGCACCTGCAGGTTCGCATACAGAGCGAGTGTCATCGAATATATCTTTAACGGCGGCGCAGATTTCATCCGTTGTTACTGTGATGACTTCATCGACAAACTGCTTTGCTAATTCGAAGGTGTGCTCGCCAATTTGTGCGACCGCCACTCCGTCTGCAAAGAGACCGACTTGCGGTAGGATCACTCGCTCACCCGCTTCGAGCGCGGCTTTAAGGCAGGCCGCATCTTCGGGTTCGACGCCAATTACTTTAATGTCTGGGCGCAGGTATTTGATGTACACAGCGATACCCGCGATGAGGCCACCACCACCGACGGGCACAAATACGGCTTCGATAGGGCCGCTTTCCTGACGAAGGATCTCCATCGCAATTGTGCCTTGTCCGGCAATCACATCTGGGTCGTCGAAAGGTGGAATATAGGTGTAGCCTTTTTCACTGACAAGCCGTTTGGCGTGCGCTTGCGCTTCATCAAAGGTGTCTCCATGCAGGACAACACGCCCACCTCGAGCTTTTACACTGCTGACTTTTATCTCGGGTGTGGTTTTTGGCATGACAATGGTGGCTTTTACGCCCATTGCCTTTGCCGACATAGCTAGACCTTGTGCATGGTTTCCGGCTGAGGCCGTAATGACGCCTACCGCCTTTTCACTTTCGGTCAGCTGAGCCATACGGTTGTAGGCACCTCTGAGCTTGAAGGAAAACACGGGTTGCATGTCTTCACGCTTCAATAAAATTCGGTTGCCCAATCGGCTGGAAAGAGAGGGAGCGAGGTGGAGAGGGGTCTCGACTGCGACATCGTAAACCCGAGCTTCAAGAATTTTTTTGATATACCGGTGAGCCATAACGAACCAAGTTTGCCAAAGTGAATAAGAAAAGAGAACTGATGTTATCGGCTATAACCTCTAGCGTCTACAAGCATGGTAAGGTGTTGCGTATAATTAGCGATTATTCTGCCAACAATAGGTGAAAAGTGATGACACAGGATGAAATGAAAAAGGCTGTCGGCCAGGCGGCGGTTGACATGATTCGACCTCGTCTCGAAAAAGACATGATTATCGGTGTCGGTACGGGTTCAACGGCCAATTGTTTTATTGAGGCGTTGGCATCCTGTCGTGATCAGTTTGCAGGAGCGGTTGCTAGCTCGGAGGCAACCGCAGAGCGTTTACGTCAAGTTGGCATCGAGGTGTTTGATCTTAACAGTGCGGGATCCTTAGCGTTTTACATTGATGGCGCTGATGAGTTTGATGGTGCGCTCAACCTGATCAAAGGGGGAGGTGCTGCACTGACGCGTGAGAAGATAGTGGCGGCCGCTTCAAAAGAGTTTATTTGCATTGTCGATCAAAGTAAGCAAGTGGATGTGCTTGGGCGCTTTCCTTTACCGATAGAGGTCATTCCAATGGCGCGGTCTTATGTGGCACGTCAGTTGGCTGCACTGGATGGGCAGCCTGTGTATCGAGAAGGGTGTATCACCGATAATGGCAACATCATTTTAGATGTCCATCATTTGGAAATACTCGACCCTAAAGCCTTTGAGCGTTTCTTAAATAACATAGTAGGGGTGGTGACGAATGGCTTGTTTGCGAACCGTCCTGCTGATGTGGTGCTCATGTCGACACCCGCTGGTGTTGAAGAGCTGCGCGCACGTTCGTAATGTAAAAAGAGCCCCTGATGGGGCTCTCTCTACTCTAGTGGGCTCTTAATAAGCGGTAACATTGGTCAAGCGTGAGCCGTTTTCGCAGTAACGCGCCGCTTACGGTGAAAAATGCAAAGCTTGCCAAGGGTAATGTTAGCCAAAGGCCGAGATGCAATTGCGGTGCAATGTCCAGCAAATGAATGTAGAGCAAGGCAATAATGCCTTCGGCGATGATGGCCGCCATGAATCCACACAGTCCTCCGAGTAACATTAGCTCTAATAGGTCAAGCTGTTGGGTTTGCTTCGCATTTGCTCCAAGCGTCTGCAGTAAAGCGCCCTCATAGCGACGTTGCTCTAAGGCTTGCTGCAGGGTTAGCAACATGAGCATGGCGCCGCAAACGAGACTCAGCGCAAGAATCAGTGCCGAACTATCCCCTAAGCGCGTCAACCATTGATTGAGTTGCAGCAGCATTTGATCGATATCAATTAGGGTTAAGGATGGAAATGCTCGTACGAGTTGATTTGCCAGCTCTTGTTGCTCTTGCCCTAAACGAAAGCTCGTAATATAGGTCGCAGGAAATTGATTCAGAGTTGCTTCGTCAAAAATGACATAAAAATTAGGCTGGAAGGATGTCCACTCGACGCTTCGTAGGTTCGCAATTTGAGCTTCTACTTCTAATCCTGCTAAATCAAACCCTAAGACATCACCGAGCTTCAGCTAAAATTTGTGCCATTTCCTCCTCAACTGAGATCAGCGGGCCGGATGTCTCGCCTTGCCACCATTCTCCTTCGGTCATGATGTTGTGTGCAGGTGCCTGATTGCTCCAGCTCAAGTTCAACTCACGATTTAGCGTATTATGCTCAAGTTGTTCGGGCGTCATTTGGGCATGAATGGGTGCTCCGTTCAGGGTGGTGATGCGACCTCTGACCATCGGAAAAAACACGGCATTCACATTGGCGTCATCAAGAAAGCTCTGTAGCCCTTCGGTTTGCCAAGGCTGGATATTGACGACAAAGTAGTTGGGTGTGTCGTCAGGGATTTGCGCCTGCCAATCTTTTAGCAGGTCTGTACGGCTCACCCACACCACGCTCAGCAGTGTTAAAAGCAAAATCGCAACCGCAGACTGTAAACGGTGCCACTGACGTTGTTGGCGTAGGCGCATGACCAATAAACGCCCCAGCAACAGCCGTTTGGCCAGAGGTGTGGCAAGATGTTTCAAGCAGAATTGGGCGATGGTGCCCAGTACGGCTCCACCCAAGAGCAAGAAGGCCAATAAAATGAATGCCGCCATAGGTGCTTCTAGGAAGCTCAATAACACAACGAGCAGAAGCAGGGCACACATTACTTGTAATGCCAACCCGCGCCGTTCGGTTTTGATATCTTCATCTCTAAAGAGCGCACTGACTGAAACCTTTGATAGGCCCAAAATGGGCGGCAGTCCCAGTAGAACCAAGAGCGCTAGGCCAACACCCGCACCGGTAAAATAGCGCCAAAGAGCGGGAGCGGGCAGGGATTGAGGGAGGAGCTCATCTAGCCAGCGTGAAACCATGTGCTCCAGCGCGATCCCTGTAAACGAGCCCATAAGAGCAAGTACGGCCCAAGCCAATACCAGCTGCATCAAGTACAATACAACCATTGAGCGCTGTGTCATGCCGAGACTTAACAGCAAAGCGCAGCGAAGGTGCTGGCTTTGGCTAAAGCGCTTAAGGCTTAAGAATATGGTTAATGCCGACAGTAAAAGTGCAATCAATGACGTGAGTTTCAGATAGCTCAATGCGCTAGCCAAGGCATTGCCGCCTAAGGGTTGTTCATCCTGAAGTGAAAAAAGCCGCTCTTCATCACCGAGATTTTCCTTCAAAAACTGCGCAAAGGCAGTCACCTGTTCGCTTGATCCCGACAATAAAAGCCTGAATTCGGCTCGACTACCGGGTGCAAGAATCCCACTGGCTTCAAGATCCGCCTCATTGACCAGTATTTGAGGACTAAAGCTTCTGAATCCGCTGCCCCTGTCGGGAGAGCTGATCAGTTCAGCTTTGACGATGAGTTCGGTGTACCCCAATTCAATCCTGTCACCGAGCTAAGGCCCAGCTGTGACATCACTCTGGCTTCGACCCAGGCATGCCCTGGCTCAGGGATGTCGGTTACTTGGGAGGGGCGAGTTTGAATTTGGCCTCGTAAGGGATAGGGGGATTGCACGATCCGCACCGAACTCAGCATCATCTCGTCACCTGCACTGATCATGCTTGGAAACTGAATGACCGATGTGCTGGTTAGGCCTGCATCTGTGGCTTGCTGTAAGCGGAGAGTTTGAATGGGGCGTTGGCTGCTTAACACCATGTCTGCACCAAGGACGGACGCGCTCTCACGGAGTAAGCCGCGTTCGAGTCTGTCACCGAGGAGCGATAAAAGGGTTGTTAGGGTAATCGCGATCCACGTGGCAATGAGTAAGGCCCGCCACTCCGTTGTGCGCAGCTGGCCTTGCATCTGGCGTCTGAGTATGCGAACAGAAGCGCTCATAGCGACCTCTCAGTTAAGTGCCCATTATTAAGCGTGACGCAACGTTGGCAGCGTGAAGCAAGATCTGGATCGTGCGTAATCAGAATGAGCGTTGTTTGCTGTTCCGCGTTTAGTCTAAACAGTTGTTCAATGATTTGTTGGCCTGTTTCATCATCCAGGTTTCCGGTAGGTTCATCGGCAAAGAGTAATTGCGGCGATGTAACAAAGGCCCGGGCAATGGCAACGCGTTGTTGTTCACCGCCTGATAACTGAGCGGGGTAATGGTGAACGCGCTTTTCAAGACCGACTTCTTTTAACCACTGGAGTGCGTGTTGCTCGGCCTGTTTGTCTCCACGTATTTCCAGCGGCAGGCGTACATTGTCCAGCGCGCTTAATTCGGGTAGTAGATGGAAGGATTGAAAAATGAAGCTGATATATTGCGAGCGAAAGGCCGCTCTCTGTGCGTCATCCATCAAGGACAAATCGCGTCCTGCCAGTTTAATGTGTCCTGAGCTGGGTTGGTCAAGGCCTGCCAGTAAACTCAATAGCGTGGACTTACCGGCGCCGGATCGACCGATAATGGCTAAACTCTCACCGGGTTTGACTTGAAGCGAGAGTGCGGAGAAGAGTTCGAGCCGTTGCTCTTGTGCTGGAAAGGATTTTGCGACATTCTGAGCTTCAAGAATGAATCCATCAGGGGTAAGGAGTGTCATGCGTTATCTCATATCCATATTGCTATTAATCGGTTTGGTTAACACCGTACAGGCGAAAACCCTATTGGTCTTAGGTGACAGCTTGTCAGCTGCCTATGGTATTTCGCCGTCTGAAGGCTGGGTATCTCTTATGGCTGATCGATTGTCTCAAGAATCAGCCGACTATCAAGTTGTCAATGCGAGTGTGAGTGGCGAAACGACCAGTGGTGGCTTGAATCGTCTGCCATCTTTGCTCGCCACTCATACACCTCAGTGGGTGTTGATTGAGCTGGGTGCGAATGACGCATTAAGAGGAACCCCCATCTCTGTTATCCGTGAAAACTTATCCACTTTGATTGAGCTATCCTTAGCTGCCGATGCTCAAGTTCTGTTAATTGGTATACGCATCCCTTCTAACTATGGAGCGCGTTACGGCGACGCTTTTTTTGAGTTATTCACAGAAGTAGCAGACCATTATGAGGTTGATAGAGTTCCCTTTTTACTTGAAAATGTTGCACTTAATTGGGATCTCATGCAGTCTGATGGTCTTCATCCGAATGCACAGGCACAACCCGTGATACTCGACAATGTTTGGCCGTTTGTTGAGCGCCTGTTAGAAGATTAACGTAAAGTACCAATAGGATACACACCTATGAGATTAACGGCAGGGCTAGTTTGCCTGACGCTATTGTTTAGTTTGTCTGGTTGCACTGAGATTGCGAGACCTTCCACTGGCTCTTCGGCCGTTGTAGGTGAGTCGAGCAACATCGATTTTGGCGCTCAACAGCGGCTCTCTTCGCCAGAAATAACGGCACTCAATTGGTTTCCAAATTACCAGCAGCCTATTCTCCAATTCGAAATTTTGCTGGCGCGACAAACGCAATCGCAAGATCCAGAGCGGTTACAGACCCTTTTAAATCTAGCCTACTTATATGATGCGCAATTGTATGTGCTGTTTCATGAGCTCTTGGATTACTTGCCTGAACTGGCGCGCTCGCGTGAAATTAAAGAGCAGAATGAGTGGTTAGATCTGCGTGAAACACAAATGAGTGATGCTTTTGTGAAAAACCAAGGTGGGGATCTAGGCTCAATTCAAGCTTCGCAGGCGTTTATTGCCGATACGAGAAAGCGTATCGCGGTCATTGAGGAACGATTGTCGATTGTTAAAATTCGTTGATCCATCGCTCACCAGGAGGATGGCTTGCGTGATACATAAAAAAGACCGCTGAATGCGGTCTTTTCTGTAAAGTACGCGCGCTGAGGCGCAGAGCTTTTATACCCTGGTTGTGGATATTAAGCCGCTAGGTTCTGGTTTACAAATTCCCAGTTTACAAGTGCCCAGAAGCTTTTCAGGTAGTCAGGGCGTACATTGCGGTAATCGATGTAGTACGCATGCTCCCAAAGGTCGACCGTCAACAACGCTGTTTGGCCATTGGTCATCGGAGTGCCAGCATTGCTGGTGTTAACGATTTCTAAAGAGCCGTCAGCGTTCTTAACTAACCAAGTCCAGCTAGAGGCAAAGTTATTGACGGCTTTGTCATTGAACTCTTCTTGGAACTTCTCGAAAGAACCCCACTTGGCATTAATAGCATCGGCAATAGCACCTGTCGGAGCACCGCCAGCATTAGGTGCAAGGCAATGCCAGTAGAAAGTGTGGTTCCAAACTTGAGCGGCGTTGTTGAAAACAGGACCAGATGACGTTTTGATGATGTCTTCTAGCTCTTGCCTTCAAACTCAGTACCCGGGATCAGGCCATTCAGCTTAACAACGTAGGTGTTGTGGTGCTTACCGTGATGGTAATCCAAGGTTTCTGCAGAAATATGGGGTTCAAGTGCATTTTTCTCGTAAGGCAGTGCTGGCAGTTCAAAACTCATTATAATCACCTTTAATTTGACAGGAGTTGGTGTTTAACGTTACGAAAAGAATTACGCCTTCACGCAATCTGTACCATCATATCACCGAATTGACATTCTATAACGGCACAAAAAATGTGACTTTTTGTCTTTAATAGGAGTCAGCCCCTTCGATTAAACACGTATCAATCACTATATTGCGGCGCTTGCTTGAAAAACAAGGTTCAGTGGTTGAAAGATTCAGAATTAAGACGTTTTTCAAGGTTGAGAGATGTATCGCCCAATGCAATAAAGGCAGGGTTTTCCAGCGAGTCCTTGGTGTTGTAGCGCAAAGGCTCCAGTGTATTGGCATTGAGCAATACTCCACCTGCCTCAACCAAAATCGCCTGTGCTGCCGCTGTGTCCCACTCGCTAGTCGGTGTCATTCGGGGATATAAATCAGCCATCCCTGAGGCAATCAAGCAAAGTTTGAGAGAGCTCCCCATCGCGCTGGTGTTGACGTCGAAATCTTTTAATACTTGAGCGACGGCTTCAGCTTCTTTACGCCCATGGCGGCGGCTGGTGAGTAAATGAACGGTGTGTTCAATTGCACGAGTTTGAATGGGACTTGGCAATCCATTTTCTAAACACCAAGCTCCTAACTGGGTGCCTCCCCAGTAAAACGCTGATTTTGCAGGGGCATACACAATGCCTAAGATGGGGGTTTGTTGATCAATCAGCGCAAGGTTAACGGTAAACTCACCATTTCGTTGTAGAAACTCACGCGTACCGTCTAGTGGGTCAATCAACCAGTAGCGAGCCCAGCCTTGGCGTTCTGACCAATCAGGTATCTGTGCTTCTTCGCTCAAAATGGGAATGTCAGGGGTCAGCACACTCAGGCCTTGGGCCAGAATCCGCTCAGCGGCTAAGTCTGCGGCGGTCACAGGAGATTGATCCGCTTTTAACTGTGTGTCCCATTCATCTTGATGATACACCTCCATGATTGCGTCACCGGCGTTGCGAACCAATTCAAGTAATGACTCAATGGGCGGCAGGTTAGTGTGCATATGTGGCTCCTTTGGCGAATAGCTCGATGAGCTTCAAAAATCAAATTGATCAGTTCATACTGGAGATAGGTTTAATCAATAGGGTAAGTGTTTCACTGATGATATTGGATTGGCAAGCGATAGACACAGTTTTGTTGGATATGGACGGTACTTTGTTGGATCTCCATTTTGACTCCTATTTTTGGTTGGAGTTTTTGCCTACGCGCTATGCGCAAGTGCATGCGCTTGAGCCAAGTGAAGCAAAGCAATGGCTGCATGAGCGCATAAAGCAGGAGCAGGGGCGTCTCAGTTGGTATTGTTTGGATTATTGGACAGAAGAGTTGGGCTTGCCTGTTGCGGCGCTAAAGCATGAAGTGGCCGAAAAGATTGGCTTTCGTCCGAATGTGCCGAGTTTTTTAAAGGCGTTAAAAACATCACACAAACGCAGTGTGATTGTCACCAACGCGCACCCTGATAGCTTAAATTTAAAGTTAGAACGAACGGGGTTGGCCAGTATGGTCGATGCGGTGATTTCATCTCACGAGTTTAAGGTGCCGAAAGAAGATCAAGCATTTTGGCATGCGTTACAGGAGAGAGAGCCCTTCTCGCTTCGCGAACCCTGTTGATTGATGATAGTCTCCCTGTCCTTAACTCCGCTGCTCGCTATGGTGTCGGCTACTTGCTGAGTATCGCTCAACCCGATAGTCAACTGCCTGCGCGCAGTGTTGATCGCTTTAATGCAATTCATGATTTTGAAGAGGTGATGCCAACGAATGACCCAACATTATGATTCTAGCCAATCAAAAGTGCGATTAGATAAGTGGCTCTGGGCCGCTCGATTTTATAAAACGCGTGCATTGGCCAAGCAAATGATTGAAGGCGGTAAAGTGCATTATGATGGACAGCGTGCAAAAAGTAGCAAAATGGTTGAGATAGGCGCAGAGCTGACCCTCCGATTAGGTTTTGATGAAAAAACCATAGTTGTCGTGAGTCTTGCCGACCAGAGGAGAGGAGCCGAGGAGGCTCAGCGCTTGTATCGTGAAACTCAAGAAAGTATTGAAAAACGAGAGATTGCAGCAGAGCAACGCAAAACCTACGGCAGCGCTCCCGAGCATCGACCGGATAAAAAAAGTCGTCGGGAGTTGCTGCGTATTAAGGGGAGCTGGGATTAGTCCCGGCCTCGACTGGCATCAAAAAAAGCCAGTTTTCCGACTAGTGGAATTCGGCTGACTAGGTGAAACAAAGGTTGAAGGTGCTTGGCAAGGCTGTTCGTACACTTGTGAAGCAGGGGGGTGTAGAAGCCCCAAGCAAGGATAGGCAGTGCGATGACTAAGCCGCCAACGAGAATGTCACTGAGCCAGTGCGCGCCTCCGACCAGTCTTGGAAAAATCATCAGTGTTGCAATTATAGCCGCCACATACGCCATCAAGTGACGAGCGCTCATGAGTAGGTAACCGGCCCAGAGTAACAAAATGGTTGCGTGGTCTCCGGGGAAACTGCGAGATGAGGCATCTTTAGCGGGGATGCCGGGGAATAGCTCAGTCAGTAAATAGGCAGGCTCTAGTACTCTAGAGGGGCTAGGTCCTGTTAGATCCATCGCTTTCGCAAATTCGTAGAAAAAATAGCGTAATGGAAGCAGTAAGAAGAGCAATACCACAAAGCCGATAAAGGCTTTTTGGAGCTCTGCACGAGGAATGCCCAGTTTAGGGAAAATGAGAAAGCACAGCATCACGACCGCCAATGCGAGGTCTTTGTAGCGTGTGTTTGCCCAAGCCCAGAGCCAAGCCCAAGTTCCGCCGCTCTCAAGGGATGAATTTAATGCAAAGAAAACCTGCTCATCCGCGGCTCTCCAGGCAAAAAAGCCCGCTGGCCACACAAAACTGAGCAGGAGCGCTAACGCAATTGCATGAAAGATAATCAGTGGGCGTAGCTGCCATTGATCTGAAAAAAAAGGTTTTGAGCTTGTCATACGAATGAATAGACCCATTATGTTAAAATATTTCTTTATGGTAACAGCGCAAGTGCGCCGGCTCCACTCTTAGAGTTAGCCGTTAAGGTGGAAATTGTGAATGAGCTCACCGGATAAAATTCAACGAATACTGTTTGACGATTTAGATGTGCGAGGTGTGGTGACAGGGCTGCAGGAAAGCTATCAGTCGGTATTGAGTCGTAACAGCTACCCAGCAAGCATCCAAACACTGTTAGGCGAAATGATGGCGGCCGTTACGCTATTAAGCTCGACGTTAAAGTTTGAGGGACGACTGATTTTGCAAGCGCAAGGCACGGGTGCCGTGCGTATGTTAATGGCGGAATGCACACACCATCAGCAGGTAAGAGCTGTTGCCAGAATTGATGGCGATGTTCCAGATGTTACCAGTCTTGCACAGCTGCTAGAGGATGGGCGTTTGGCTCTAACGCTAGAGCCTGCGGGTGGACAGCGTTATCAAGGCGTGGTGGGTTTGGAAGGTGAAACGCTCGCTAAATGCCTAGAGATTTACTTTAAGCAGTCTGAGCAATTGGCGACACGTATCTACTTGCAAGCCGATGGGCAGCAAGCCTCGGGTCTTTTGTTGCAGATGCTACCCAGCGCGAAGGCGAGTGTCGACGACTGGGAGCGAATTACGTTTTTAGCGGGAACCTTGTCAGCAGACGAGTTGCTCTCATTGGACAATGAGACACTGCTTTATCGTTTATTTCACGAAGAGGCGTGTCGGCTCTTTGAAGCGCAAACGCTTGCGTTTTATTGCGACTGCTCCCGGGAACGAAGTGAGAACGCACTCAAGCTCTTAGCTGAATCTGACCTGCTAGACGCCGCCGCTGAAGAGAGCGATGGTGTGTTAAAGGTTGATTGCCAATTCTGTAATGAGCGCTATTTGTTTACTCAAACGGACATTAAATCCCTTTTTGCTGAGTCGTCCCAAGAGGGTGGCGCGGGAGATTCCGTATTGCACTAACTGCAAAGATACGTTAAACCTTAGTCTAGCTAGGCAAATTTGTGAATGAGAAGAGTTTCTGCATTGTCCCAATGCGCGCTTTTTTATGTCATAATAGTTGGCCTTTAGAGTGTGAAAAAGTATTAGTATTTAGGCTCGGACATCTGTGTAACCTAAGCGATTAGCGGGTACTCACCGAGGCTTCTTGGCAGGGGTCTTTAAGGCTCTTCAGTAATTTTTTGGCATAGCGCCAAGGGAATTAGTAATGACTACAGAAACCGTCAAAATTGCACATCAGAACCTTAGCCCAGCTGAGTTAGTTGAGCGCGCCTTACAGCGTCAAGAAGGTGTGCTGGCTGATAATGGTGCACTGGTTGTCACAACCGGTAAGCGTACCGGGCGTTCACCGATGGATCGTTTTATCGTTAAGGATGCGACCACTGCCGATACCGTGGATTGGGGAAAGGTGAATCGACCGTTTGATCCTGAAAAATTCAATGCCTTATGGGATCGTGTGGCCAATTGGTTGAATGATGAAGAGCGCTTTGTATCCTATGTGCATGTTGGCTCGGATGACAATCATTACCTTCCAGTTAAAATGACAACGCAAACCGCGTGGCAAAATCTGTTTGGTTTAAATCTCTTTATTCGTCCCTCCGTGTATAACCCTAATTCAAAAGATGAGTGGGAAATTATCAATGCCGCTGGCTTCGTCTGTGAGCCAGAGCGTGATGGTACAAACAGTGATGGTTGCGTCATTCTAAATTTCACCGAGCGTAAAGTCCTAATTGCGGGCATGCGCTACGCTGGCGAAATGAAAAAAGCCATGTTCTCTGTGCAAAACTTCTTGTTGCCTGAGTTCGATGTGTTACCTATGCATTGTTCAGCCAATATTGGCGAAGACGGCTCTACAACCCTGTTCTTCGGATTGTCGGGTACAGGTAAAACGACCTTGTCTGCAGACCCTGAGCGCTTCTTGATCGGGGATGATGAGCATGGTTGGGGAACAGGCGTTGTCTTCAATATTGAAGGTGGTTGCTATGCTAAAACCATTAACCTGAGCCAGAAGAATGAACCCATTATTTGGGATGCGATTCGATTTGGTGCAATTGTTGAAAACGTTACGTTGGATGAAAAACGCGTCGCAGATTACAACGACACGTCGCTGACCGAAAACGGTCGCTGTGCGTATCCACTTGAGCACGTTGAAAAGCGCTCGTCTGACAACAAGGGTGCAGAACCTGAAGCCATCGTCTTCTTGACCTGTGACTTAACGGGTGTTTTGCCACCTGTTTCTGTATTAACCAAAGAAGCAGCAGCGTATCACTTCTTGTCTGGATATACAGCCTTGGTCGGCTCAACTGAAATGGGTTCAGGTGGTGGCATTAAGTCAACCTTCTCTACTTGCTTTGGTGCACCTTTCTTCCCACGCCCAGCGCATGTTTATGCTGACTTATTGATGAAGCGTATCAACGCCTTTGGTTCACGCGTGTACCTTGTGAACACAGGTTGGACTGGTGGCTCTTACGGAACGGGTCAGCGCTTCAGCATTCCGACGACGCGCGGTATCATTAGTGCGATTCAAAGTGGTGCGCTAAAAGATTGTGAGCTGGTTCATTTGCCAGGTATCAATCTTGCCGTTCCGACTCAGGTGCCAGGGGTTGATTCTTCTTTGTTGAATCCGCGCGAAACTTGGGCGAATCCGGCCGACTATGACGCCGCTGCAAAAGACTTGATTCAACAGTTTGTTGATAACTTCCAGAAATTCTCTGGTGTCTCTGAAGAGATCATTAAAGCAGGTCCACAGTTGTAAGCGTCTAACACACATATAAAAAAGCCCTTGATCGCGGTCAGCGTCAAGGGCTTTTTTGTAGCCTTCATTTGTAGCGTTCAATCCATCGTTCACGTGGAGTGGCTTTTTACATGTCAGTCGACTTTAAGCTTATAGTCCATGCTTTTTAGAAATTCAGATTCATTTTCAAGATCTGCACATGTCAGTGGATGATGGTCAAGCCATCCTGACGGGAAGCTTAGGTGTAGCTTATTACCATCGACTTGCAAGCTGAAGGCCGGTAAGCGTGCTTTGCTACGGCTACGATGAAAGATGACGGCCAAGCGAAGCAAAAGACACAAACGCAGATACGCATCGCGTTTTTCGTCCGGTAGCGTTTTGTATTCGTCTTTAGGGAGTTTGCGACGATGCCCTTTTGCTAAAAAGGCCAGCATTTGCTGCTCTAAATGACTGAATCCTGCCAAGTCACAGTGTTGCAGTAAATAGGCACTGTGGCGATGATAACGGTTGTGCGAAATGGTTAATCCGATTTCGTGTGTACGAGCTGACCAGCAGAGCATGTCATGGAATTCTGGATCATTCAGCTGCCATGCGTCTTTGACTTGTGCGAGCAGAATCAGTGCAGTAGCTTCAATGCGATAGGCGTGCTTGCTGTCAATGTGGTAACGTTGCATCAAGCATTGATTGTCCGTTCACGCACGTCTTCATGCGTAAACGCCCAGCCATATCGTAAAGTACACCTTCGCGAAGCGCACCATCCGAAAATGCCATGCTGTCAATATCCAGCGACTCAAAGGCGGCATCGAGAATGGCGACCCCTGCAGGTAATACGGCTTTGCGCTCGGGTTTAATCGTCGAAAGCATCAGTTGGTCCGAATGTCCGACCTGAAGTAAGTGAGCTTTAAGTTTGTTTAAAGCTTCGCGTGTAATCATACCATTCGAAAGGCCGAGTTCTGTGCAGGCTTGCAAGGTGGCTTTTATCGTGCCAGAAGAACCCACGCAGCTGCTCCAGCCTAAGCGCTTATAGTTGCGTCTGATGGATAAAAGCTCCTGTTGTGCAGCCATTTTGGCCTTGTAAAAGCCAGACTCAGTAATTTTTCCATCTAAGAAAAACTCTTCATGGAAGCTTACGCATCCCATTTGTAGGCTTTCGAGCAGTTGGGGTTCAAAGCGTTCGCCGATAATAAACTCGGTACTGCCGCCGCCAATGTCAATCACTAAGCGTTTGCCTGAGTCGTCTGCAAGGCTATGAGAAACACCTAAATAGATAAGACGTGCTTCTTCATGTCCAGCAATGATTTGAATCGGTAGGCCCAAGATTTGAGCTGCTTTCTGTGCGAATTCATCGCCATTAACGGCTTCTCGTAGCGCGTTGGTTGCAACCGCACGTATTGATCGGCGAGGTAGCTCCGTTAAACGTTGAGCAAATCGGCTCAGACAATCGAGCCCTCTTTGCTGTGCTTCAGGTGTTAAAAGCCCTTCGTCGTCCATACCGGATGCAAGCTGTACTTTTTCCGACATGATATCAATGGGTTTTAATTCACCCTCAACATAGCGTGCGACGACCATGTGAAAACTATTCGATCCAATGTCGATGGCCGCCATCAATGCGCCGGGTTTATTGGGATCAATTGTGGCTGATTGTTCGTACATTGATTCTAATCTCTAATTTACTTTTAACAGAGAGTACTGGCTAAATGCCTATTCTGCCAGACCCTTTCGTGCTTAAGAAGCTTTTCACTATCTAGGTGATAGGGTATACCTATGAATATTCAGTTCACAATCAGTAAAAACTGGTGTTATTATCCATGTATAATCGATTACAAAGCACCAAGTGCAATGGAGAGAGAAGTTCATGAGCGATATTATTGTTAACGTCACCGACGCAAGCTTTGAAGATGAGGTGGTGAAGTCTGATAGCCCCGTCTTGGTCGATTATTGGGCGGAGTGGTGTGGCCCATGCAAGATGATCGCCCCTGTCCTTGAGGAAATCGCTAAGGAATACGAAGGGCAGCTCAAGGTGTGCAAGCTGAACATTGATGAAAACAACGAAACGCCGCCAAAGTTCGGTATTCGCGGAATCCCAACGTTAATGCTGTTCAAGGGGGGGAACGTTGAAGCGACTAAGGTAGGTGCATTGTCGAAGTCACAGTTGTCAGCTTTTATTGATGCAAATCTGTAATTGCTGAAACGGATGCGCGATTTACGTCGGTATATCGCGCATTTTGTTATCAGAAAACTAGACACCAGCTCATAAAATCTTTATATTTCCCTTATCTTTTACGTGTCGTTAGATGTTACTAGGTACAATAATCGTTACCTTTAGTTTCGATTGCTGTAATTAATCTTTCCAATCAATCCTCCGGCTACCATTCAATATCAGCCCACTCTTGGCTGCATCCAAAGAAACTATGAATCTTACCGAATTAAAATTAAAAAGTGTTCCTGATCTTCTAGAGATCGCAAATACCATGGGCCTACATAATATGGCTCGGTCTCGCAAACAAGATGTTATTTTTGCAATCTTGAAAAAACATGCCGTCAGTGGAGAAGACATCTACGGCGATGGTGTTTTGGAGATACTGCAAGATGGCTTCGGGTTTTTGCGTTCAGCAGACTCTTCGTACCTGGCAGGTCCCGACGACATTTATGTGTCACCTAGCCAAATACGACGCTTTAATCTACGAACGGGCGATACCATTGCAGGTAAAATTCGCCCACCAAAGGACGGTGAGCGTTATTTTGCACTGCTTAAAGTCAGTGAAATCAACTTCGACCGTCCTGAAAATGCCAAGAACAAAATCCTTTTTGAAAACCTCACCCCTTTATTTGCTCAGTCCCGCATTCGGATGGAAGTGGGAAATGGCAGTACCGAAGATATTACGGCACGCGTCATTGACTTGGTTTCACCTATGGGTAAAGGTCAGCGTGCGCTGATTGTGTCTCCGCCAAAAGCGGGTAAAACCTTAATGCTGCAAAATATCGCCAACAGCATTACGCGTAACAGCCCAGATTGCTACTTGATTGTCCTCTTGATAGATGAACGTCCTGAAGAAGTGACCGACATGCAGCGTACGGTCAGAGGTGAAGTTGTAGCTTCAACCTTTGATGAGCCGCCATCACGTCACGTTCAAGTGGCTGAAATGGTGTTGGAAAAGGCAAAACGCTTAACCGAGCATAAAAAGGACGTTGTTATCCTTCTTGATTCGATTACACGTTTGGCGCGTGCCTACAACACAGTTATTCCATCCTCCGGTAAGGTATTAACGGGTGGTGTTGATGCGCATGCCTTAGAACGCCCCAAGCGCTTCTTTGGTGCCGCTCGAAATATTGAAGAAGGTGGAAGCCTTACCATTATTGCCACGGCGCTGGTCGATACGGGCTCTAAAATGGACGAAGTCATTTACGAAGAGTTCAAGGGAACGGGTAATGCTGAGGTTCACCTTGATCGTAAAGTGGCCGAGAAACGAGTGTTCCCAGCGATTAATATTCGTCGTTCCGGTACGCGCAGAGAAGACCTGCTGACCACGGAAGATGAGTTGCAACGTATGTGGATTCTCAGAAAGTTACTTGATCCAATGGAAGACGCAGCGGCGACAGAGTTTGTTATTGATAAGCTAAAAGATTTCAAAACAAATGATGAGTTCTTCTTGTCGATGAAGCGTAAGTAACGATCTATTTCGATGTTGCTGACGTAAGGCTAACATCTTCAAACAGGTAGCGACCGCTTTGGCGTCGCTACCGCTCTCAAAAAAGTTATTGCCATGTCTACACCAAAATACAAAGATCTCCGAGATTTTATCCGAATGCTGGAGCAGCGCGGTGAACTGAAGCGCATCAAACAGCCTATCAATCCTGTTTTGGAAATGACTGAAATCTGTGATAGAACGCTGCGAGCCGGCGGGCCTGCGCTATTGTTTGAAAACCCTGTTGGCTTTAAATACCCTGTCCTTGCTAACCTGTTTGGAACCCCTGAGCGTGTTGCGTTAGGCATGGGTGAAGAGTCTGTTTCGGCGTTGCGAGATGTGGGTAAGTTGCTGGCACAGCTGAAAGAGCCTGAACCGCCTAAGGGTTTTAAAGACGCTTGGGAAAAACTGCCAGTGTTTAAGCACGTCTTGAATATGGGGCCTAAGTTGGTACGTTCGGCACCTTGTCAGGAATATGTCATTGAGGGTGATGATGTTGACTTGTATCAGCTGCCAATTCAGACCTGCTGGCCGGGAGATGCTGGACCTTTAGTGACTTGGCCACTGGTCATCACGCGTGGGCCGAATAAACCGCGTCAAAACCTAGGTATTTACCGTCAGCAGCTCATTGGCCGCAATAAGCTGATTATGAGATGGTTGGCCCATCGTGGGGGAGCACTAGACTTCCGTGAATGGCAACAGGCAAATCCTGGGCAGCCGTTTCCCGTTGCCGTGGCATTGGGAGCTGATCCCGCGACTATTTTAGGTGCCGTGACTCCGGTTCCTGATACGCTGTCGGAGTATGCATTCGCAGGTTTATTGCGCGGTGGCAAAACGGAATTGGTTAAGTGTATTGGCAATGATTTGCAGGTGCCTGCAAGCGCTGAGTTTGTTCTCGAAGGGTATATTTACCCAGATGAGATGGCGGATGAAGGGCCGTTTGGGGATCATACGGGCTACTACAATGAAGTGGATCGTTTTCCGGTCTTTACGGTTGAGCGAGTTACGCACCGTAAAGACCCGATTTATCACAGCACCTACACGGGGCGGCCACCGGACGAGCCGGCCATTTTAGGGGTTGCTCTGAATGAAGTTTTCGTGCCGATATTGCAAAAGCAGTTCCCCGAGATCATTGATTTTTATTTACCACCCGAGGGCTGTTCTTATCGGATTGCGGTTGTGACGATTAAAAAACAGTATCCTGGTCATGCAAAACGTGTCATGTTGGGTGTTTGGTCATTTTTGCGCCAATTTATGTACACTAAGTTTGTTGTTGTTTGTGATGATGATGTCAACGCTCGCGATTGGAAAGACGTGATTTGGGCGATTACCACACGAATGGACCCTTCTCGAGATACCGTCATGATTGAAAATACGCCGATTGATTATCTTGACTTTGCATCTCCTGTTTCTGGCTTAGGCTCCAAAATGGGGATGGATGCGACCAACAAATGGCCTGGAGAAACTCAGCGTGAGTGGGGAGAGCCCATTGCGATGAGTGATGACATCAAGCAGCGAGTGGATGAGTTGTGGGATAGTCTAGATATCCTTGGAGGAGCACAGAATTGAAAAGTTACACGACAGATATCGTCAATGTCAGTTTATTGAACCATGATGTGTATCGAGTCCGTTTACGTTTGGCAGACGCTCAGCAACGGTTGGAATTTATTGCGGGCCAATATTTAGATTTAGAATTGCCTGATGGGCGCAAAGCATCTTTCTCGATTGCGTCTGCACCTGATCAAAGCAGCGATTTGGAACTGCATATCCGTGCGATGCCCGAGAGCCTTTTAAATACAGCAATCTTGACGCATCTGCAGACCCAGCCACAGGTGCGTGTCACCTTGGGTATGGGGACCTGTTGCCTAGATGTACACAGATTGAAGCCTGAGCAGCACTTAATCTTTGTGGCCGCAAGCACAGGATTTGCTCAAATCAAAAGTATGGTTGAGCATTTGCTCGCCAATCAAGTGATGAATCCCATCGATATTTATTGGGGGGCTCGTCAGCGTGAAGATATGTATTTAGTGGATTTGCCGCATCAGTGGTCCAAAGAGCATAAAAATGTGCACTTTGTGCCAGTCTTGAGCGAGGAGGATGCTGAATGGATGGGGCGTAAAGGAATGTTGCCCAGCGCAATTCAAGAAGACCTGCCGAGTGATCTGACTCAGTTAAGGGTTTACATTAGTGGGTCACCTGCCATGGTATACGCATTAGTGGATGTGTTGGAAGACAAAGGCGTGCAGGAAGATCAGATCTTTGCGGATGCGTTTGCCTATGCGCCAAGGCCTGTGCGACAGGTTTAAGTTGGTGTGTATTGCTGTAAAAAAAGGGTCATAACAGACCCTTTTTTTATGCATCCTGTAGTGCAGTGTTTAGGTTGCTTTGAGTGCCGGGGGTGGCAAGGGTAAATCAGGGAGTTGGCTGCTCAGAAGCTCAATACTCCGATTCAGTTGCTCGCTGGCCTCAAGAGGTTTGCCGAGATGCTTCAAAAGTCTTGCGTATTCTGCGAGATGTTCAGGTGTCTCCTGAGACGCCAGAGTCATTTGATAATACTCAGCGGCTTCTTCCCACTCTTGATTGAGAAGGGAGAGGCGAGCAAGGGCTAATCTTAGCCCGTGGCTCTCAGGGTGTGCGGAAAGCCATGCCTTCGCTTGATCAAGAAGCTTTCGTGGCTTGGCGATCTGTACTTGTCCATACAGCTCAATCAGTTTTTCACTCCAACTGTTGTTGAGCGTCTCGCGCAGTAAGGTTTCGGCTGCTGCAAACCCCTTGTGTTCGATGAGTTGCTGGGCGTATTCAGCCACCACGTCATTTTGTTTCGCAACTGTTTTGGGTAAGGTCACCCAAAGGCTTTGCAAATGCTTGACGGCATTCTCGTCGGTGAGGGTGTTTTGCTGTTTGAACTGCTTAAGAAGACCCAAACAAGCGTCTTTTTCAATGCGCTGCAACTGCGAGTTGGTCAGTGCTTCGTATTTTTTTAGGTCTGGAAGGAGGTCAACGAGACCTTGCCAGTCATCGAGCCCCACATAGACTTCTTTAAGCAGAACTAGAATTTGTTTGTTTCGCGGTTCTGTCCGACGAAGGTTTAACAGAAGCGTGAGTGCGGCTTCCACTTGTCCACGGTTGACCTTGAATTGAGCTTCAGTGATTTTAATGGTTACGTCGGCCTCAGGGGCTGCTTTTAAGGCCTTTTTTAGCAACAAATCAGCGTTCTGGTGGTCACCACCTTCATTGGCGGCACGTGCGGCTGCAAGGTAGTTAATCAGCGGAACGCCGGACTTTTCAGCTGATTGGCTGAGCAAGTTCTGTGCCTTCAAACAGTCGCCTTGTGACAGTTGTAAAAAGCCTTTAAGGGTTTCTTTGTTTGCTGCTTTTTGCTGTCTTTTTTCACGCCAGTTACGGAATTTCTCCCAAGGCAGGTGAGTGTTAAAAAACAGATTCACAAGGCCATGAGCAATGAAAAAGGCGATAAGGCCCGCAATTAAGAATACCCAAAGAGTGGTTTCAATCGTCGTTTGCTTGAAAGCCACTAATACATATCCAGTGTCTTGCATCATGAGCTGACCAGCCCATGCACCAGCGACTAAGACGATGAGCACCAGTAGAAAGAAACGTTTCATTAATTGCCTCCTTCTCTTTGTAAGCGTCTGACTTCAGCCATGTGATCCTTGAGTGCGTTGAGAGACGTGGCAATTGAAGGCAGCTCTGGCGCGACTTGGAAGGATTTAAGTTCTTCTATGGCACGCAGCAATGAAATAGCATTGGCTTCTGTTGTGTCAAAGTAGTCTCCGATCCAGGTTGATGCCTTCGATAAGCTCTCTTCGTATGCGCCTTGGCGACGTTGTAAAAGGGCGGTCTGCGCCTGCTCAAACATTAAGTGGAGATTCTGCTGTAAATAGTAGATTTGATCCGGGGCCAATAAGGGAGCAATCGGTGCATCTCTGTGTTGAATAACAATCAGTTGATCCAGCTTGTCCATGGCTTTGTTGAGTGCCGCTTTGGCGCCTGCTCCCCAGCTCTCTTTTAAAGAGTCCGGTGTCACATCATCCAATAAATTGGGTAGTTGGCGTTGATCAGAGGGGTGAGACATGCGCAGTTGTGCCGTTTGTTGGCTCATTGCGCTTAAGCGTAAGAAAATGCCCTCCACGTCCAGTCTTGGCACGCCTTCCAAAGCACTGATGTCTGCCGCTAAGCTTTGACGAATTGGGTATAGCGAAACATCGTCAGCTTCTTGTAACACCTTATCGGCGGATCTGAGCAGAGCCAAGGCGCCTGATGCCGAATTTTCCATTAAGACGCGCTGGTTGGCCAGACGCAGTAAGTACTCAGCTTCTGCCAGTAACCAGTCTTTATCGGCAACCTGCTGTTGTGCATTCATTTGTTGTACGGCTTGCGTTAAGCGGCCATGCAGCGTTTCGATGCTTTGTTCCGTTTGTGTGCTCAATGAGCGCAGTTGTTCAGTGCGCTCTTGAACTTGGCCTAACTGTTGACTAAGGCCGCTGATGCGCTCGCTGCTGTCCGCTTTAGCACTGGCTAGTGCGCTGTCTAGGTTTGCAGAGAGAAGTTGCAGTTGAGTGCGAGATTGCTCGCTGGACCAATACATATAGCCACTTAGACCCAGCGCCGCCACTGACAACACTAAAGCGACCTTCCCTGACCAGCTCGATGAGTTGGGTTGGGTCACAGGCGCCACTTCAGGCTTGGTGGGTGTTTCTGTAGACGCTATTTTGGGCTCGGCACTAGGTTCCGCTGCGGATGCACTTGGGTCGCTTGCGCTTGCTTCGTTAGTGTCAGGGCTGGAAGGCGTTGGCTCATCTGCACGATTGCTATCGGTTGCAGGGGCCGTTTGTTCAGGTTGAGTTTTCTTGGTCGTGCTATCGTTCTTCTTCTCTGGTGTGTCTTTCATGCCGGTTGTTCCAATTCGTTGGCAGGAAGTATTGCCTGAACCATTGATTCATCATCTGGTCCAGACGCAACCCTGACCCGGGTGAATCCCAAACCTTGTGCTAATTCAGCAATTCTTTGGCTGGGAACGATTAACAAGCTTAAAAAAATTGATTGGCGCTGCTCTGTGGAAAGCTGGCCTACGATGGACAATAGGTTGGTCAGCACCTCGCCACTGGTTGCTAGAATGGCAGCAGGTGGGTGAGCGATCACAGCGTCATAAATAACCTGTTCAGAATAGCGGGGGCAGCGACGATAGTAAACTGTTCTATAATCGACTTTAGCACCACGTTGGGTGAGTGTGTCGTAAATAAGACGTCGGCCGTCTTGTCCGCGAAGGATGAGGACGCGTTGCCCTGCAACCCTTTGAAGACGCGCGTCCGCCAGTAAACTTTCGGAGTCGAAGCCCGTTTCAACAGACCAAGCCGGAATGTCTACACTTTGCAGGCGTTTGCAGGTCTGTTGGCCAATGCCGATCCACTCGACGCCGATGGGCAATTGAGGCCAATAGGTATCGATCCAGTCATACGCACATTCAGCTGCATTAGGGCTTACAAAAATAACGAATTGGTAGGTATCGATATTTTGAATGCTGTCTTTTAATGGCCAGTAGTCCGCTGTATTTATCTCGGTAACAGGCTCGATTTCCAATGCCGGGAGTGCGACGGCCTGTGCCCCTAGCTGCGCCAAGCGTTCACATTGGGCAGCGTTTTGATGCGCTGCCCGCAATACCAAGACATGACGGCCTTCTAAGGGTTTATCCATTTGATGCATAAACACTTTTTAACACCTCATCAGCACCCGCTGCCAATAAACGCTCGGCAAGGGTGATGCCCAAGGATTCGGCTTGATCTCTAGGGCCGCGAATGTCATCTCGCAAAACAAGGGTGCCATCTGGGCGTCCGACCAGTCCTCGTAACCAAAGCTGATCCCCCTCTAGCAGAGCGTAGCATCCAATGGGTACTTGGCATCCACCTTCAAGACGGCGGTTCATGGCGCGCTCGGCCAAGACTCGGTCAGCGGTGTCAAGATCATGCAGGGGTTGGAGCAGCGCGATGAGTTCATGATCGTCTAGTCGACACTCAATCCCAACCGCGCCTTGGCCGCCGGCTGGCAGGCTCTCTTCAGCGGGGATTTCCTGACGGATGCGCGTTTCAAGTTGCAGGCGAATCAAACCTGCGGTCGCAAGGATGATGGCATCAAACTCTCCCGCATCCAGTTTACCAAGGCGTGTTTGCACATTGCCGCGTAAGCTTGAAACAATTAGGTCGGGGCGACGTTCACGGATTTGGACTTCTCGGCGTAACGATGAGGTGCCAACGCGTGCGCCCAGTGGTAAATCATCCAGAGAATTGAAATGATTGCTGACAAAGGCATCTGTCGGCTTTTCGCGAGGGCAGATCACCGCAAGGCCTAATCCTTCAGGGAACTCCATAGGCACGTCTTTCATAGAGTGGACGGCGATGTCTGCTCGATGTTCGAGCATGGCGGTTTCCAGTTCTTTGACGAATAGCCCTTTGCCTCCGATTTTGGCCAAGGGCGTGTCGAGAATTTTGTCGCCTTGGGTGACCATTGTGACCAACTCGATCGTTAATTCGGGGTGGTGACGTTCCAATTCGGATTTCACGTATTCTGCTTGCCAAAGAGCAAGCAGGCTACGACGCGTAGCAATTCGTATGGTTCTGCTCATAATGTGGGCCCTGTCACCGCGATTAATCATCTTAAAATACATGGGATTGTACCAGAAGACAGTGTTTCAGGCGAAATCCTACGTCCATTATGATGATAACATTGGTATAATTGCGTTTATTTTTTAGCCCTTCACGGAGATCTCAACATGAGTGAAAAAACCAATCAACAGTGGGGCGGACGTTTCTCGGAGCCTACCGATGCGTTCGTTGCTCGTTTTACCGCTTCAGTCATGTTTGATCAGCGTCTATTTAGACAGGATATTCAGGGATCAATTGCGCATGCGCGTATGTTGGCAAAGGTTGGCGTCTTAAGTGATGTGGAGCGTGATGACATTATTCGCGGGTTAAGCGAAATCCGTGTGGAAATCGAGCGAGGTGAGTTTGAGTGGTCGATTGAACTCGAAGATGTGCACATGAACATCGAAGCCGCCTTAACACGTAAAATTGGCATTACGGGTAAGAAGTTACACACAGGCCGTTCACGTAATGATCAAGTCGCTACGGATATCCGTTTGTATATGCGTGATGAAACGGATTTGATTTTAGACGAAATCAGTCGTTTACAAAGTGGGCTGTTAGATCTGGCTGAGCGTGAGGCCGATACAATCATGCCGGGCTTTACCCATTTACAAACGGCGCAGCCCGTCACGTTCGGTCATCATTTAATGGCTTGGTTTGAAATGCTCAGCCGTGATTACGAGCGCTTTGTGGATTGCCGGAAACGGATTAATGTTCTGCCGTTAGGTGCTGCCGCATTGGCGGGTACAACCTATCCGATTGATCGTTTTTATACCGCAGAGCTGCTTCAATTTTCGGCACCAACTAATAACTCGTTGGATGCCGTCTCAGATCGTGATTTTGCCATCGAGTTTTGTGCAGCATCCAGTTTGTTGCTGATGCACATGACACGTATGTCTGAAGAGTTGGTGTTGTGGACATCCTCACAGTTTAATTTCATTAACTTGCCGGATCGTTTCTGTACGGGCTCTTCAATTATGCCGCAAAAGAAAAATCCAGATGTGCCTGAATTGGTTCGCGGTAAAAGTGGACGCGTGTACGGTCATTTGGTGTCGTTGCTGACATTGATGAAGTCTCAACCGCTGGCGTACAACAAAGATAATCAAGAAGATAAAGAGCCGCTGTTCGATACGGTCGATACCGTTAAAGGCTGCCTGAGAGCCTTTGCAGATATGATCCCTGCGCTTGAAGCTCGTAAAGACGTCATGAGAGAAGCCGCACTGAGAGGCTTTTCAACCGCAACGGATTTGGCTGATTATTTGGTTCGCAAAGGTGTTGCCTTCCGTGATGCGCACGAAATCGTTGGATTGTCTGTCGCCTATGGTGTTCGCACACAGAAAGACCTAGGTGAAATGTCACTTGACGAGTTGCAACAGTTTTCAACAATCATAGAGGCCGATGTGTTTGATGTGTTGTCGCTGGATGGATCCGTCGCCGCTCGGAATCATATTGGTGGCACCGCACCTGATCAAGTGAGATGGGCTGTGCAACAGGGGCGTCAAATGCTCCAAGCGCGTTCAGTCGACTGATTCAGCAGAGGCATCTGGTGTTCTCTAGATGCCTTCATTCACCGAAGGTTTGAGGAAGGGCGATGCTACAGATCATCTCTGCGTTAGTGCCTATTTTTGCGTTGCTGATGATAGGTTTTCTGGCTCGCCGCCACGGATTTCCGGGTGAGGGATTTTGGGCGCCCGCTGAGCGTTTTACCTACTACCTGCTGTTTCCAGCCTTATTGGTGAATAGTTTGAGTCAGGCCAGTCTTTCAGGAGGAGAGTCTGTACGAATTGTATTGGCTGTTTTGGTTCTGTTGGCCATTGTCAGTGGTATTTGCGTGTTGCTCAAGAAACGCTTAGAGGTTGAATTTGCAACCTACACGTCGTTTTATCAAGGCAGTATGCGTTTTAATACCTTCGTTGCCTTGGCCACCACTTCGGCACTCTTGTCATCAGCGGGCTTAGTGGTGGCTGCCATTATTGCCGCGGTGATGATTCCTGTTCTTAATATACTCTGCGTTCTGGTGTTCTCCAGTGAAAAGGGTATTGGCTCCAATCTATTGCCCACGCTTAAGGCGCTCGTGACTAATCCACTGATTCTTGCCTGTTTTGCTGGGGTTCTTGTCAATCAACTGGGTGGGTTGCCATCGACGATATCTGCTACTCTCGGGTTGTTAGGGCAAATGGCATTACCCTTAGGATTACTGTCCGTGGGGGCTGCGCTAAACCTGAATGCACTGAGATCGTCCGGGCGGGTGCTGTATGTCTCGTCGGCAATCAAACTTCTGTTGTTCCCTGTTATTGCGTGGGGGGTTGCCTATGGGTTTCAGTTGTCCGAGTTGGCCTCTCAAGTGCTGATCATTTTTGCCGCTATGCCTACAGCCACGTCTGCCTATATTCTTGCTCGTCAGCTTGGGGGCGATGCGCCATTGATGGCCGCGATCATCACGGCACAAACGCTCTTTGCGATGGTGACCTTACCCTTGGTTTTGTCATTTGTCGGGTAAATTCAGCGCTTTTTTACGACTTTCGTGGTAAAGCGAATTAATGCTTGATTTTATTTCTGGATGTGAAAAACTATTGCGTCGATAGTTTTAAATTATAGAATGCTACGTTCGTTTGCACGCCAAGCATCTAGCACCTATTTCGCACGACGAGTTTGTCACTAACCTATTACAATTGTGAGATACGAGTGAATGAAAAGGAGTCCTGACCTTATTCTGGTTGTAGTATTGTTCTTTATTGTGGGCACGGTTATGACTGGTGTCTCACAAAGTGCCCCCGAGATAGCCTCATTAGTTCAGCAGGTTTTCAACAGTTAGTCCTAGCGTTATTCGGTGCTTAACAAGGATAGTAGTGTTTATCCGTAGCAATGCCCTGCAGGGGGATGTCCCACGACTCGGTGGGTAAATTCTCTGTTTTCTGCAGATCGTGTGCCAAGCCAATAAGCTTTGTTGAATTCATACCTTTAGACAGATGCTTGAAGCTAAACGTCCGGTCATAGTAGCCCCCCCATTCCTAATCTGCCTCCGTTTTGATCAAATGCAACCAATGGAAACATGACCAAACTTAAAGCCCAAGCCGGTCTTGGTTTGAGTCCCTGAATCACAGGTTCAGGAATTCGGTAGCAATTCAGGCGCATTTTGCTCTTTGCGGTGTAGGCCACAAAAATAAGTCGATGCTTGGCTGTGGGGTGCAGCTTAGGTAGGTATACTTTTTTTCCCGATGCCCAGCAGTACTGGATGAGAAGGCTTGGGTCTATTTCACCATCATTGGGTAAATAGAGGGCGATAGATTTGGCCTGTTGAAACCAGAGCTGAGACGTAACTGTTCGGCATAAGAGACGGGCGTTTTGGCGTTGCTGGTGTGGGGATAGAGCTCGGCGAGCGCTTCGCATCTGTTGGCGAAGTGTTTGTTTTTTGATGGCGGTCGACATGGTGTGTACAGGATCTCCCAGAATGCCGATATTGATTGTGGCCCTGAACCGTGAGGTTCAGAGTGGAGGCATTATCTGGCGTATTAGGCTTTCCGAAAGTTCGGACATGCACACAACACCAAAGTAACACCGCCAAGTAGGAATTTATAGGCTCGAGGGACTTAACCAACTCTCGAACATCCTAGGAGACAACCCTATTATAACAAATTTAAGACAATTGTCAGGTGTTATCCTTTTTTATCGTTCAGCGCTCGATCAATTTTATTACTGATACGTCGTAAGTTCATTTCAACAACGTGCCGTTGTTCTTCTTTGTTCTTCATCAACTCATGCGACATATTTAATGCCGCCATCACCGCAATGCGCTCCAGCCCGACGATTTTCCCTGTATTGCGTATATCACGCATTTTTTCATTGAGGTAATCGGCCGACGCCAGCAACTCGGCTTCGGCTCCGTCTGGACAGCTAATGGTGTACTCTTTATCGAGAAGTTTGACGGTCACGCTGCGAGATGCGCTCATGAGCGTTGCTCCAATGATTTGAGTCGGGCAATCATTGCCTCAACTTTGCTTTGAGTCTGGTTGTTAAGGGTTAGCAATTGATTGCGCTCATCTCTTAGACGAACTTCTTGTTCTTTAAGACGCACATTTTCATGCTCTAATTCTTCAAGGCGCGTAATTAATCGATCAATTTTATGTTCGAGCGCATCAAAATAGTGTTCACTCATGACGTACAGGTTCCTCTCAGCGTTAGCGTCAATATAAACAGCGCACGCTACGGGGTCAATCGGTGCTTTTGTTCATACTCTCTTCAGTAAATGCTAGCATATCAACATTCATTCATCATTGAGTAATGCGATGCGCTATGTCTAAAGATATATTCCCTACAGAACTGCCTGATTTTGATACGCTTGCGAATGCACTGATAGAAGAAGGCATTCTCACCCTTTCGCCCTCAGAACTGCATGGGGTGATTGCAGGTCATGTGGCGGCAGGAGCACGATTTGACCCTGATACATTACTCCGAATGCTTGCGGACCTGACCGACGTCAGTGCTTTTAAGCAAGAAGCCTCTAAACTAGGGTTGCTGAGCGTTTACCAAGCAACGCTTGTGCAACTCCAATCGGACTCTTTGGCCGTAGAATTATTATTGCCTGACGATGATCAAGCGCTCGGTGATCGAGTTGATGCGCTGGGGAGTTGGTGCAGTGGTTTTCTTGCTGGCTTTGGGATGCAGGTGGCAACGAAGCATTTGTCGGAACAAGTGAATGAGGCGATTCAAGACTTGGCTCAAATTGCGCAGATAGAAGCGGACTCAGAGGAAGAGCCTGGTGACGAGGCAAATTTCATGGAAGTGGCTGAGTATGTGCGCATGGCCTTGGTTTTGGTGTTTCTTGAGTATAATCAGCCCGATGTGGACGACTCATCGGACAAACCGGCAGTCTTGCATTAAGGGGTATTTGAATGTTGATGACATTAGATCAATCTGTTTTCGCCAGACGACGCGCACAGCTTATGTCAAAAATGCCTGACGGTAGCGTTGCACTGATCGCGGCGAACCGTTTGGTAACTCGAAATAGAGATGCGGAGTATGCTTTCCGACAAGACAGTAGTTTTTACTATCTGACGGGTTTTAATGAGCCGGATGCACTGTTGGTTTTGTTGCCGGGTCGGGATCAAGGTCGCAGCATTCTATTTTGTCAGCCCCGTGATCCAGCGATGGAAATCTGGACAGGTTTTAGAGCAGGTCCAGAAGGCTGCGTCAGTCAATATGGGATGGATCAAGCCTTTACCCTGTGCGATATAGACAAGCAACTGCCCGATTTGTTGGACGGTACACAGGCACTTTATTATGCCTGGGGCCAGAGCGCTGAGTTTGATGCGAAGGTTATGAATTGGTTAAAAGGATTACGTGAGGCGTCACGCCAAGGCCGTCATGCCCCTAGTCAGCTTGGATTGATTGATGATTTGCTACACGAAATGCGCCTGTTTAAAGATGACGCTGAAATTGCGCTCATGCAGCGCGCTGCCGATATTTCTGCACACGCGCATATTCGTGCGATGCAGGTGTGTCGTCCGGGTGTGATGGAGTATCAGTTAGAAGCTGAAATCCAGCATTATTGCGCAATGCAAGGCGCTCGTTTTCAAGCCTATACGCCCATTGTTGGAGGCGGTCAGAATGCCTGTATTCTCCATTACATAGAGAATAGCGCTGAGCTGAAGGATGGCGATTTGGTTTTGATTGATGCGGGGTGCGAACTGGATTGCTATGCAAGTGATATTACCCGCACTTTCCCGGTCAATGGGCGTTTTTCACCAGAGCAAAAAGCCTTGTACGGGCTCGTACTTGACGTGCAAAAGCAATGCATCGAGGCCATTAAGCCGGGAACGCCTTGGAATGCGATTCATGATTTGTCTGTAAGGCTGTTAACCGAAGGTTTGCTTGAGCTAGGTTTGTTGAAAGGTGAGGTCGATCAATTGATTGAAGCCGGTGCCTACAAGCCTTTTTATATGCACAGAATAGGGCACTGGCTGGGTATGGATGTTCATGACGTGGGTGCGTACAAGCAAAAAGGGGATTGGCGGCCTCTGGAAGAGGGAATGGTCATGACTGTAGAGCCTGGTCTGTATATAGCGGCGGATAATCAGGACGTTGATCCGCGTTGGCGAGGCATCGGAATACGAATTGAAGACGACGTGCTGGTAACAGCAACAGGTCATCATGTGTTGACGCTTCAGTGCCCAAAGAAATCGATGAAATAGAAGCCTTGATGGCGCGTTAGGAGTCTGTAATGGCACCCACATACGATCTATTGATTATTGGTGGTGGAATGGTCGGCGCCAGTTTAGCGACGGCGCTTCTACCCGTTGCTGACTCCTTAGGACTGTCCATTGCTGTCATTGAAGCACAGGCAATGCCGAGTCCTGGTGAACCCTATCAGCCGAGCTACGATGCTCGAACAACGGCACTATCCTTTGGAGCACGAAGCTTTTATGAACGCACGGGTGTGTGGCAGCGTCTGGCAGAGCACTTGACCCCGATTGAGCATATTCATGTTTCGGATAAAGGGCATTTTGGTGCGGCGCGTTTGCATGCTAAAGAGGAAGGCGTTCCAGCGCTGGGGTATGTGGTCGAGAATCATTGGTTAGGTCGTGTGCTGCTGGATCACCTTAGGGACAAGGGCCAGGGGGCTGTTGATTTAATCTGTCCAGCAGAGGTGATGTCTTTAACGCATCAGGCTGGGGGGTATAAAGTTGAGGTGCAATCGGGCGGTGACCGCTATGAGTGTCAGGCGCAATTAGTGGTGATGGCGGATGGTGGGCGCTCCGAGTTACGAAACACACTGGGTATTCCATATAGCCAAGAGAGTTATCAACAGTATGCATTGGTCAGCAATGTCAGCATTGATCGTCCACATGGGGGTGTCGCCTATGAGCGCTTTACGGCCACAGGCCCCATGGCCTTGTTACCCAGTGAGCCTCAAGGCTATGAGCAGCGTTGTGGGTTAATCTGGACATTGCCTGAGGCATCCATTGATCGGGTATTGAATCTATCGGACAGGGCATTTCTTCAGGAATTACAAGAGACATTTGGTTATCGAGCTGGACGTTTTATACGAGTGGGTGAGCGTTATCACTATCCTTTAAAGCTGACCGTGGCTCAAGAACAGGTCCGAACAGGGCTGGTCATGCTCGGCAATGCGGCGCACTCGCTGCATCCCATTGCCGGGCAGGGGTATAACCTTGCCTTGCGCGGAGTGACAGACTTAGCCGAAACAATCCTGGCCAGCTGTCGTCAACAACGCGCATTGGGCGATCTTGAAGCCTTGCAAGCCTTTGAGCAAAAGCGCCGCCAAGATCAGTTCAGAACCATTGCGTTTAGCGATAAAACGATGAAGTTGTTTTCCAACTCGAATAGCATTTCAGCACTGGGGCGCGATTTAGGCCTGCAGTTATTGGATGTGAGCCCACTGCTTAAAACCTTGCTAGCACGCTCGGCAATGGGCTTGGATTATCCGGCACTAAGGATCTAAGAGGAAAGATGATGTCTGAGACAGCAATGCGTTTTGATCTGGTAATCTCGGGTGCCGGTATGGTTGGCTTGGCGTTAGCCGCCGCCTTAGCGCCGACGGGGTTGCGTATTCTACTGCTTGAGCAGCAGGCTCTTGAGCAGAGTGGTGCATTAGATGCGCTGCCAAGTGATCGTTTTGATGTGCGCGTGAGCGCTTTGACAAAGGCATCGTCTCAGCTATTAGACTCTTTGGGTGCTTGGTCAATTATTGAGGGCTTGCGTGCGGCCGCTTATACCGATATGCATGTTTGGGACGGTATGGGGCGTGGCGAAATTCATTTCAGCGCGGATGAGTTGCATGAACCCTGTTTAGGTCATATCGTCGAAAACCGTATTATACATGCGGCGTTGCTCAAGGTTGTTCAGCAATATGCGCAGATCGAAATCATGCAAGGTGTTGGCCTGTCAGCGTTGAGCGCACCCGATGCAGCCGGTGGACGTCAGATCACCTTGACCAACAGTGACATTATTCATACACCGCTGTTGATTGGGGCCGATGGCGCGTTGTCAAAAACTAGGCAGCTCTCGGGTATTGGTGCAACGGAGTGGGATTACGGTCATCATGCGTTGGTGACCACCTTGATCAGTGAGCAGAGTCATCAACATACCTGTTGGCAGGTTTTTACCGAGGATGGCCCTTTGGCACTATTGCCTCTAGCATCTACTTCCCCACACTATTTATCATTGGTTTGGTCCACCTCTCCTGCACATGCGCGGTCCTTACAAGCGCTCTCAGACGAGGCACTAGGACAAGCGATTACTCATGCGGTGGGGGGGCGGCTAGGTGACATACGAGTGGCTGATCGAGTGATGGCATTAAATTTACGCCAAAGGCATGCGCATCAGTACGTTGATACAGGCTTAGCTTAATAGGTGATGCAGCGCATACGATTCATCCTCTGGCGGGGCAGGGCGTCAATCTTGGCTTTTTGGATGTCGCCTCACTGGCAGATGTGTTAACGCAAGCGCATCAGGCAGGAGAGTCTTTGTCATCACTGGCGGTACTGCGTCGGTTTCAGAGGCAAAGACGAGCCGAAAATATCAAAATGGCCGCGACCATGGAAGTGTTTCGCCGTCTGTTTGGACACAGGCCTGCGCCCATTCGTTTGTTGCGAAGCTTGGGCATGAAGGGTCTTGACCAACTGGCTCCGGTGAAAAATCATTTGGTAGCCATGGCGATGGGCACTAAAGGGGATTTGCCGCCTCTGTGTCGAGCACCCATTAGGGTGTTTTGAGGGAGAGTGTATTGCAACACTGTTGCAGACTCAGAAGAGTGTTTAGATACGCAAGTCGCCTTGTAGCTGTTGGCAAGTTTAGCTGGACTTTATCGTTAGCTACCACCCACTTTAAAGTCCTTTTTTGCTCAGCAGTAGGCTGCCATAGCTTAACCAAGCGTTCTATTTATAGCGTTTGTGGAGTTTCTTATCTGTTCGGCGATTAAACAGGCGGTCTGGCGTGTGACCCCTAATGTGGTTGCAACCTTATTGAAATCGGATACAACCTCAATAAGTTCCTTAATCACTTGTGCCGCGATTGGCCAGCGAGCAAAACCAGCGGCATCTGCCAGTTTTTGCAGTGCTTTAAGCGGGGGGTGTTTGCCAAAACCAGCAAAGGAGGTCGCGTGCTCACCGAAAGGGTGTGGGCTATAGGTGACATCGTAAAAGGGTGCAGGTTGCCATTCACCCTTATCACTTTGCAAAAATGCCCAGTTTTTACTGTGATCGTCTTGATTGCAGACCAATAGGTTAAAAATAGCCCTTTTGAATTGTAGTTGGCCTGCGGCGGGTGATTTACACAGCATCCTAGTGGCTTTAATAAGATCCTCGTAATCCAAGCTCGGTGAACGAAAATCAGCATCCAGTAAGCCGCACGCACTATGCAAATGGAGTCTACCAGACGATCCATCTGGGTTATTTACATAATCAAAGCGTCTGAGTGCTAGCCATTTTTCAGCCCCTGAACGCTGAGGTGCATTCAGCAATTTCCATATGGGTGGCTTTAGCCCTGCCTGCTCTGCCAATGTTAAATGGGCCGCCTCGCACACGCTTTCTTCATGGCCCAGCGCCAAATTGGCAGATGTAAATTTGACTAACCAAGCTTCATCATTTGGCTTGGGCGTAGTCCGGCATAGGTTAGGGTTATCGTCATCAAAATAGACTTGGGCTTTAGGTCTTGCACCGCCAGAGCTACCCGCGGCAATGAGTTCAGCCAAAACAACTTCAGTTTGACCATCAAATATTGCCTGTGCATTTAGCCCTAGCTTATCCAAGCTTATTTCTTCGTTTGACTTTTCCACATATTCTGATGTTGGGCTAAACGATAAGGCTCCCATTGCGGAGTTTCCTACAAATGCCAGGCGATCCATTGCGGTAATACTGGCTGGTAATAGGTCATGCTGACGAAAAACACGATCTTGCAGTAACAACCCCCAACCATCAGGTAATGCGTCGGCAAATACGCCATGTAATCCCCCATGGGGAGTCTTAGGTGCTTGTTGCAACGACGCATCAAAATGGATAGCAAATGGCGAGAGATTTTCAAAACGACTTAGATACGCTTGATCATACTGAAAGAAAACGCCATGGCGATTTTGCGCGAGCACACCAACAACAACCTTCTTACCAGATGAAAGTGTGCGCGACACAACGAGTTTTTGAACTGGCTTAAAGGCCATCTTTCAGCACCTCTTCAATTGATGTTGGCACTTTGAAGCGTTCAGCCTCCAACTGCGTTAATGCATAAAGACGTTTTAAGTCGTCGAGGGTTTGCCAGAGTAAAAGAAGCTGACGAAATGAGATCTGCCCTGTTAGCTCGAATTTTTTGATCGTTGCAGCAGGCACGGTACTTCGCTCTGCTAACTCTTCGCGGGAAAGCTTGGCTTGTTCTCGCTGCTTGCGCAGGTGGTTTGCAAATGCTTTTTGTACGTCATTTTCAGCTATTAATAAATGCTTCACCTGGTCATCCTAGATACAGTTTTATCCATTATAGGCCAAATTTAAACATTATGGATATAATCGTATCTATTCATGCATGTGCAGAGAGTAGTATCACTCATGGAAGATCTGTTATCGCCAGTGAAAAAAACTTACAGTAGACGTGCCTCATAATTGAATTAGAGTTGCTTTGTCGCTACATTAATATCCCTTTTTTGCACGACCTAGCAGAGCAGTGTGAGATTGTTCGCTTGAGAATGCCGTACAGATGAGTAACTTCATGGGAAATAAAACCGCACTTCACGCTATGCATCTTGCTATGGGAGCCAAACTGGTGGACTTTGGTGGATGGGATATGCCACTGAACTATGGTTCCCAAGTAGAGGAGCATCATCAGGTTCGTACAGACGCAGGCATGTTTGATGTATCACACATGACGGTTGTTGATGTAACAGGCCCAGATGCTCGGGAATATCTTCGTTTGTTGCTTGCGAACGACGTCGCTCGTTTGAAGCAAAAAGGCAAAGCTTTGTACTCCGCCATGCTGAATGAGCAGGGGGGTGTTATCGATGACCTGATTGTCTATTTAATGACGGACTCAGAGGTCGTCGGTGAAGGCTATCGACTCGTAGTCAATTGCGCTACGCGTGAAAAAGATTTGCGTTGGATGTCTGAGCGTGCCGCTAAAATGGATGTCGCCTTAACCGAGCAGCCTGAGCTTGCCATGATAGCCATTCAGGGGCCTAAGGCCATCGAAAAAACCAAATCCGTTTTGAGTTCCTACCGCCAAGCCTTAATAGATGAACTGGATGTATTTCAAGGTCATGAGTCCGAAGGCTGGTTTATTGCGCGCACAGGGTATACGGGTGAAGACGGTTTAGAAATCATGCTACCTGAAGATGAAGCCGCAGGCTTTTGGCAGCAACTGGCTGATGCTGGAGTAAAGCCTTGTGGTTTGGGAGCCAGAGACACCTTACGGTTAGAAGCAGGAATGAACCTCTATGGCCAAGACATGGATGAAAACGTCACACCTTTGGTCTCTAATATGGCCTGGACGGTTGCTTGGGAACCAC
The DNA here is from genome assembly GCF_000585235.1 of Nitrincola nitratireducens. Lineage (NCBI taxonomy): Bacteria > Pseudomonadati > Pseudomonadota > Gammaproteobacteria > Oceanospirillales > Oceanospirillaceae > Nitrincola > Nitrincola nitratireducens. Next base: position 109,009 of record NZ_AONB01000013.1, read on the forward strand.
AAGATCGCGCGTTCGTTGGACGCACGGCGTTAGAAGCTGAAAAAGCTCAGGGGCCAGCCTATAAGCTGGTTGGATTGGTGATGGAGTCACGCGGTGTGTTGCGCGCCCATCAACGAGTGATTACGGCAGAAGGGCAAGACGGTGAGATTACCAGTGGTAGCTTTTCACCGACATTGGGCTATTCTGTTGCATTAGCAAGACTGCCAATCACTCAGTCAGATACGGCTGAAGTGGATATGCGAGGCAAGCAAGTTTGTGTCAAGATAGTAAGGCCACCGTTTGTTCGAAACGGTAAACAAGTATATTCCTGAAACAGGTAGGATTAAGTATGAGTAGCATTCCCGCTGAATTAAAGTATGTCGCTAGTCACGAGTGGATTCGTGATGAAGGTGATGGAACCTTCACGATTGGTGTCACGGACCATGCGCAAGATCTGCTGGGTGATGTCGTGTTTGTTGAGCTGCCAGAGGTGGGCGACGAGCTGGCAGCGGGTGATGATGCAGGTGTCGTTGAGTCTGTTAAGGCGGCTTCTGATATCTATGCTCCACTTACAGGTGAAGTGATTGCGATTAACGAAGATTTAGAAGATGCACCAGAACTGGTGAACTCAGATCCTTATGGTGACGGTTGGTTCTTCCGTATTCGTATAAGCGATCCTGCGGAGTTAGACGATTTGCTGGATGCCGATGGTTACGCAGAGCATTGCGAATCAGAAAGCTGATAACTCTGTGATTTTTACACAAACAACCTACGAATGAATCGTAGGTTGCTTCTCTAAAGCGATATATATGAACTTTCAACCGCTTATTCTAAACGCAGGTGCTGAGAAGCGTTTGCGTGCTGGCCATGTTTGGATTTACAGCAACGAAATTAACACACAGCTTTCGCCACTCAAGCAGTTCGAGGCAGGTGAGCAGGTGTGTGTACAAGATGCGCGAGGAAAGGTGCTAGGGTTAGCCTACGTCAATCCTAACAATCTTATTTGTGGTCGCTTAATCAGTCGCGATATTAAATACCCTTTGGATCGTTCGTTGCTGGTTCACCGATTGAATATAGCGCTTGCTTTGCGTGAACGCTGTTTCTCCGAAAACTGCTACCGTTTGGTCTACGGTGAGTCAGACGGTCTACCAGGTTTGGTGATCGATCGCTTTTACGATATTTTCGTTGTCCAGATTTCCACCGCAGGGATGGAGCGCGTCAAGGCCGATATTGTGGATGCCTTGAACAAGGTATTCACACCGCAAGCGATTCTTTTGCGTAACGATGGGAAAATGCGTGCCCTCGAAGGGCTTGATAGTTATGTCGAAGTCGTTCAGGGTGAAGTGCCAGAGTTAGCTCCGCTGAGTGAAAATGGCGTGTCGTTGGTGGCACCCGTTCTGGATGGCCAAAAGACGGGCTGGTTCTATGACCATCGGGAAAATCGTGCCCGAATGATGTCCTTGGTCAAAGGAAAGCGTGTGCTGGATTTATTCAGTTATGTCGGAGGCTGGGGTGCGCAAGCGCTTGCAGCTGGAGCCTCTGAAGTCATTTGTGTCGATGCATCGCAAACAGCCTTAGACGTTGCTGCAGAGAATGCGCGCCTCAATCAAGGTGAAACACGCTTTAAGGGATTGAAAGGCGATGCATTTGATATTTGCAAAGCCTTAACCGCTGAGGGCGAACGCTTTGATGTGGTTGTGGTTGACCCGCCTGCGTTTATTCAGCGTCGCAAAGATATTCGCAATGGTGAAAGGGCCTATTCTCGGATCAATAACTTCGCCATGCGTTTGTTAAGTCGTGACGGTGTGTTGGTATCAGGCTCTTGCTCAATGCATTTAAGCCAAGAAAGCCTGATTGATATTCTACGCGGAAATAGCCGAGAGCTTGATCGAAGCGCGCAAGTCTTTGCGTTAGGTCATCAGGGTGCAGATCACCCCATGCATCCGGCTATCCCCGAAACGAATTATCTTAAAGCCTGCTTCATGCGTGTGTTGCCAGGCTACTAGCGTAAATCGATAATTGGCCAAGCGCGCTCGTTAGCAACCTTGGTCAAAATCTCGTCGGGATTTACGGCAACAGGGTTGTCCACTTTTTCGAGCAGCGGTAAGTCGTTGCAAGAATCGCTGTAAAAATAGCTGCCGCTTAACGAATGCCCAGTCTTTTCAAGCCACTCGTGCAAGCGTGTCACTTTTCCATCTTGAAAGCAAGGGCGGCCAATAAAGCGGCCCGTGTATTGGTTGTTCAAGAATTCGGGCTCGGTCGCTAAAATATCGTCCACGCCAAAGCGCTCGGCAATAGGGCGAGTGATAAAGCCATTCGTGGCGGTGATGATAAGAAGATAGTCCCCTTGGTCTCGGTGCTGTTTGAGCAACGCAAGTGCCTTGGGGAGGATGATGGGTTCGATTTTTGTTTGCATAAACTCTTGATGCCAGGCTTGTAAATCAGCGATAGGGTGCTGAGTAAGCGGCTTTAAAGCGAAACTTAGGAATTCAACAATATCCAATGACCCGTTTTGGTATTGTTTGTAGAAGTAATCGTTGGCATCTTGATAGACCTGTGGATCCACAATTCCTTTTTCGCATAAAAACGCTCCCCATGCGTGGTCACTGTCACCACCAAGCAGAGTGTTATCAAGATCAAAAATAGCCAGCCTCACGGTACGATACTCCAAGTCCTGTTTTAAAATGACGCAATCATATGCTCTAATGCATTGTATAAACAAAGGTCTACGGGGTTTAATGCAGAGATTTCTCAGAAATACAATGAAACTAGGCGCATTGAGTGATAATAGAAAGAATAGCTTAGACTGAAGCATGGGTGATATGCAATCCAATCGGATAAGATGGCTATTTGCGTGAACCCGTAGATGTGGAACAATAAACAGACTATAAAGAAATACTCAGGTAAAAATATTGTGATTGATTCAGAGGGCTTCCGACCGAATGTCGGCATCATCCTGGTGAACTCGCTGGGTCAGGTACTGTGGGCAAGGCGAGTCGGCCAGGATGCGTGGCAGTTTCCTCAGGGTGGGATTCAAGACCATGAATCACCTGAAGAGGCAATGTATCGGGAATTGCAAGAAGAAATAGGCTTGTCGGCAAACGACGTCGAAATTCTTGCAGTGACTCGGGGATGGTTACGCTATCGTTTGCCCAAACGCATGGTGAGACGACACAGTCATCCTGTTTGTATTGGGCAAAAGCAAAAATGGTTTTTGTTGCAGATGCTAAGTAAGGATACGGCCGTGAAGATCGATCTTACGGACTCTCCAGAGTTTGATGGCTGGCAGTGGGTGAGTTACTGGTATCCGCTGGGTCAGGTTGTGTCGTTCAAGCGTGAAGTGTATCGGAAAGCCATGAAGGAGTTGTCTCCTAAGCTGATTCGACTGCATACGAACATCTAATAATAACGCTGGGGAGTGGCAACATGAGCATCTTAAATGTGTTACGCAAAATAGTTCAGGAAGTGGGTATCGCGCCTGATCTAAATGCAGTGTTGTCGATCATTGTTAGCCGTGTTCAAAAAGCCATGAAAACGGAAGTCTGTTCCGTTTTCTTGTTGGATAAAACGGTGCAACGTTATGTATTAATGGCAACGCATGGCTTAAATCAAGAAGCCGTGGGTCATGTTAGCTTAGGCCTAAATGAAGGCATTGTGGGGGTGGTCGCACAGCGCGCCGAGCCGATTAATCTTCAAGATGCCTTTACCCACCCCTCCTTTCATTATTTGCAAATTACCGGAGAGGAGCGCTTCCACGCCTTTTTAGGGGTTCCTATTATTCACCAACGTGAAGTCTTGGGTGTCTTGGTTGTGCAGCAGCACGAAAAAAGGCGTTTTGATGAGAGTGAAGAGGCATTTTTGGTCACGCTGTCTGCACAATTGGCGGGCATTATTGCGCACTCTCATGCCACCGGAAATCATTACGCCTTAGGAGCATCCCTGAACGGCAAACTGGATGTACGTTATGAAGGGGTATCCGGCGCGCCGGGTGTCGCGATTGGTCGAGTGATCGTTGTATCCTTGCCTGCCGATCTGGACACAGTGCCGGATAAAACCACGGATGATCCCGAAGCGGAGTTGCAAGCCTTTAATCAAGCGCTCGAAGCCGTCCGAGATGAGATACGTCAGGTTGCGGCTAATTTATCTGAACGCTTAAGCGTTGATGAGCGTGCCTTATTTGATGTGTATTTACGCATGCTTGATGACAATGCGCTGGCATTGGAAGTGTCGGATCGTATTCGTGCAGGTTCGTGGGCTCAGGGTGCCTTAAAAGAGGTCATCAGTGAGCATGTACGCGCCTTTTCCGCCATGGACGACAGTTATCTCAGTGAGCGTGCAACCGATATTAAAGACTTGGGTCGAAGAATATTGCGACACCTTCAAGACGAGGTGCACAATGACGTTACCTACCCTGAAAATGCTATTCTATTGGCCGATGAGTTAACGCCGGCTATGTTGGGTATGGTGCCTGAAGGAAAGTTGTCGGGGCTTGTGTCCATCAGTGGTTCCGGTAACTCCCATGCTGCAATTTTGGCGAGATCTATGGGTATTCCTACAGTGATGGGTGTGGCCAATATTCCGTATTTGCGCTTGAATGCGTGTGAAATTGTCGTCGATGGTTACAGCGGACGTGTTTATCTCAATCCTTCGGAAGAGTTGCTACAAGCCTATGGCCGTATTCTGAGTGATGAGCGAGCTGTTCTGGATCAGCTTAATGCGCTAAAAGAGTTGCCCGCCATTACCAAAGATGGATATCGATTGCCCTTATGGGTAAATACGGGATTGGCGGCGGATGTTGCGCGATCGTTAGAACGAGGTGCTGAAGGGATAGGTTTATACCGTACCGAAATTCCGTTTATGATTCGTGATTGTTTCCCGAGTGAAATGGAACAACTTGAAAGTTATCGAACTCAGCTTGCGGCCTTTGCTCCTGCGCTTGTCACCATGCGTACGTTAGATATCGGTGGAGATAAAGCCCTGCCGTATTTTCCTATTCACGAAGAAAACCCCTCCTTAGGTTGGCGCGGTATTCGAGTGACATTGGACCACCCAGAAATTTTCATGGTGCAGGTTAGGGCCATGTTGCGGGCATCGGTCGGCTTGAACAATCTGAGAATCATGTTGCCCATGGTGACCAGCCTTCATGAGGTTGAAGAGGCTATTCGACAGATAGAGCGTGCATGTCATGAATTGAGAGATGAGGGCTATGATGTCAAACGTCCTCCTATAGGCGTGATGATCGAGGTGCCCGCTGCAGTCTATCAAGCGCGACGCTTTGCGCGCATGGTTGATTTTATTTCCGTTGGTTCGAATGATCTTACGCAATATTTACTTGCAGTCGATAGGAACAATCCGCGGGTAGCCGGTCTATACGCTTCGTATCATCCAGCTGTTCTAAAAGCGTTGGATTTTATTGTGCACGAGGCGCATAAAGAAAAAAAACACGTGTCAATCTGTGGTGAAATTGCGGCCGATCCCGGGGGTGCGCTGTTATTGATGGCGATGGGGTATGATGTCTTATCTGTGAACGCAAACAATCTACTGCGTGTTAAATACGCGATACGCGAGGTCACCTTAGAGGATGCTCGTCAACTGCTGCACCGTGTTAGAATGATGCATGACGCTGAAGAAATACATCAAGAGTTGCGTCGTTCGTTGAAGGCTTTTGGTTTGACGCGTTTGACGCGCCCGGCCACACCTGAAAAAGAATAGTCTATTGGATAGATAAGGAATCCCCTATGTTGATGGTTATAGCGCTATATTTAGCGCTAGGTGCGTTTGCAGGACTGGTTGCAGGGCTGTTTGGTATTGGTGGAGGGCTTATTATAGTCCCCGTGTTGATTTTTAGTTTCGAAGCGCAAGGGATGCCCGTTGAGCATCTAACACACATGGCGGTTGCGACTTCACTTGCCACCATTGTGATTACATCTATTAGTTCAGTTCGTGCGCATCATGCCAAAGGTGCAGTGGATTGGTCTCTATTTCGCTCTTTGGCACTGGGGATAGTGATCGGTGCTATGCTCGGGGTAAATACAGCCATGTTGTTACCAGGGCATGTATTGCAAATGATTTTAGGGGTGTTCGCCTTGTTGGTCGCGTTGCAAATGGCATTTTCTTTGCAACCGAAACAAAGCGGTACTGTGCCGACAGGCATTGAACTGACGGGTGCGGGTGGCATCATTGGTTGGGCATCTTCAATTTTTGGCATAGGCGGCGGGACGATGTCAGTGCCTTATCTGACATGGCGTCGTCAGGAAATGCGTCGTGCAGTTGCAACGTCAGCGGCTTGTGGGCTGCCGATTGCGGTCATGGGTGCATTAACCAATATTTGGGTAGGATTAGACAAATCGCTTCCAGAGTGGAGCTTGGGTTATGTGTATCTTCCGGCCTTTCTGGGGATTGTGATTAGCAGTTCATTGTTTGCGGGTCTGGGGGCGCGGCTTGCGCATAAGCTTCCGCAGCCCGTATTAAAAAAGTGTTTTGCTGCGTTTTTGTTTGCGATTGCGATGCGGTTTCTAGTGTTTAATTAGGTGATATAAAAATGTGGGAACATGCAATAAATCCCGTGGCGCTATCTTTGGGTCCTTTGCAGATCCACTGGTACGGAATGATGTACATGGTGGGCTTTGGTGCGGCTTGGTGGTTGGGTAATCGACGAGCCGCGCAGCCAGGATCAGGATGGAGTGAGCAACAGGTATCCGATCTGATTTTTTGGGGTGCTGTTGGTGTGATTCTGGGTGGTCGAATGGGGTATGTTGTTTTCTACCACTTTGATTACTTTCTTCAAGACCCTCTGTGGTTATTTGCTATCTGGGAGGGTGGGATGTCCTTTCATGGTGGTTTTCTGGGTGTGCTTGCCGCCTTGGCCATCTTTGCCAAAAAGTATCAAAAATCCTTCTTTGACATTGGTGATTTTGTTGCGCCATTAATTCCAATTGGTCTCGGTGCGGGGCGTTTGGGCAATTTTATTGGAGGCGAGTTGTGGGGTAAGGCGACGGATCAAACCTGGGGAGTGATTTTTCCAGCTGCAGGAGACGGTTTGGCACGTCATCCATCCCAGCTTTATCAAATGTTTTTGGAAGGCTTTGTCCTGTTTAGTGTTCTGTGGTTTTTCTCTGCAAAACCTCGGCCACGTATGGCGGTCTCCGGACTGTTTCTTACGTTGTATGGTGTGTTTCGAATTGCGGTTGAAACCCTGCGGGAGCCCGATCCACAATTGGGTTACTTGGCGTTTAATGCGATAACCATGGGGCAAGTGCTGTCGCTGCCGATGGTTATATGTGGGGTTGTATTCCTGACGCTGGCCTATCGTAAGGCGAGCTAAATAAAGTTGAACAGTATGACTGATGGAGTTTGCACATGCGGGCGTATTTAGACCTGATGCAAGAGATCTTAGATAAAGGTGAAGATCGAGGTGATCGAACAGGGACGGGCACTCGATCCTTGTTTGGTCGACAAATGCGCTTTGATTTGCAAGAAGGCTTTCCCTTATTGACCACAAAAAAAGTGCATATGAAGTCTGTAATTCATGAACTGTTATGGTTTTTATCAGGCAGTACGGATAATCGACGTTTACAGGCACAGGGGGTGACCATTTGGAATGAATGGGCGCTTGAAAATGGAGACTTAGGGCCTGTATATGGCAAACAGTGGCGGTCATGGCAGTGTCCAGATGGCCGTACCATTGATCAAATTTCAAACGTCGTTGAGCAAATTAAATGCCGTCCAGAATCTCGCCGTTTATTGGTCAGTGGCTGGAATCCGGCTGATTTGCCTGATGAGGGTTTAAGTCCACAAGAAAATGCTCGGTTAGGGAAAGCTGCTTTGCCCCCTTGTCATACATTGTTTCAGTTTTATGTGGCAAAGGGTGCGCTCAGTTGTCAGCTTTATCAGCGCAGTGCAGATTATTTTTTGGGTGTCCCATTTAATATAGCGTCCTATGCGCTACTCACGCACATGATTGCGCAGCAGTGTGATCTGGCGGTCGGGGAGTTTGTGCACACGTTTGGTGATTTACATCTGTATCATAACCACATCTCGGATCCCAGTATCGTAGCTGAACAGTTATCAAGAGAGCCAAGGCCGTTACCAAGGCTTGTGATTAAGCGCAAGCCTGCCTCATTGTTTGAATACGAATATGATGACTTTGAGATATTGGACTACGATCCCTACCCGCCCATCAAAGCACCTATTGCTATTTGAGGTTGTTATGCGTCTATCGATTATTGTCGCCCAGTCCACGAATCGCGTGATTGGGCGGCAGAATAAGTTGCCTTGGTATTTACCTGAGGATTTGAAGTATTTTAAGCGGATTACTCAGGGTAAGCCCATTATTATGGGGCGTAAAACCTATGAGTCTATCGGTCGTCCTTTGCCTGGGCGTTTGAATATAGTGATTACGCGCAGCCCAACCTATCAGCCACCCGGAGTTAAAGTGGTGAATAGTTTGGAGGCTGCCATTGAATTGGCCGAGCATCAGGCGCTGATTGATGGGGTTGATGAAGCGTTGATTATAGGCGGTGCTGAGATTTATCAGCAGGCAATGAGCTTGGCAGAGCGTCTGTATTTAACCCAGGTGCATGCGGAAATCGAGGGGGATGCGTATTTCCCAGAAATACATGTGCAAAAATGGCAGCAAGTTTTAAAAGAAGATTTTAATGCGATTGAGCCTAACCCGTATCCATATAGTTTTATTGTCTATCAAGCGAGCTCAGAATGATCGCTAAACTCACTGCGCCGTCTTCAATAGGAGCGACCACCCTTGATTTGTTAAGGTTGCTATCGGATGGTCAGTTTCATTCGGGAAGCCTGGTGGCGTCTAAGTTAGGGGTAAGTCGAACGGCGATATGGAAGCAGGTTAAGCTGCTGGAAGCGGTGGGGTTGGAGGTGTCCAGTGTTCGTGGCAAAGGCTATCGCATACCCGGAGGAGTGGATCTTATCAATGGGGATCAATTGGAGGAGGCGTTGCATCATCCTGCATTGAATTCGATTGAGTGTTTGCAACTGAGTGTTTGCTCCGGCTCAACAAACACGGATGCGATGGATGCATTTCGTCATGGGTATCATCGTGCTTTGTGCGTCACCGAGCAACAAACGCAAGGGCGCGGTCGGCGCGGGCGTACTTGGGCGAGTCCCTTTGCAGCGAATCTTTGCTTTTCGTTGGCTTGGCGATTTGGGGTTGGCGTCGCGGCACTTGAGGGCTTGAGTTTGGTGGTAGGTATGGCTATTCGTTCGGCCTTGACCGAACTTGGAGTGTTGAATGTTGCGCTAAAATGGCCAAACGATGTCCTAGTCGAGCGAAAAAAATTAGCTGGCGTGTTGATCGAAGTGTCAGGTGATACCTCCATTGAGAGTCAAGTGGTGATCGGTATCGGCATTAATGTTGCGATGCCTGCAAGTATCGCTCGTGAAATAGATCAGCCGTGGACGGACTTGAAGTCTCAGGGCTTGGTCTGCAGTCGTACTGATTTATTGATTATGCTCTTAAAACATTTGTTACCTGCGCTAAGCGTGTTTGAGAAGCAGGGTTTTGCACACTTTACATCGCAGTGGAATGAAGCAGATGCATTTAAGGGGCAGATAGTGTCTGTTAAGACGCTTTCGCAGTCTTGGGAAGGGGTATGTCAGGGGGTAAATGACTCAGGCGCATTGTTGCTTGAAGGAGCGGATGGCGTGCACGCTTTGCATGGGGGAGAGTTGAGTGTCCGGCTTGCCGAAAGTGCTTGAAATTGATATCGGAAATACACAGCTAAAATGGAGGGTTGTGGGGCAGGTTGGGAAAACAGCTGTCCAGCGTGCCAGTACAGAAGCGTTTCTAGCGGGAGATGTACAGGATGCGGCATTTTCTGGTGTGACGCGTGTTCGTGTTGCCTCTGTTGCCAGTGATGCGATCAATGAGCGCTTGCGATTGTCTTTACAGGCGATATGCTCTCAGGTGTTTTTTGCTCAATCTGTAGCGCAGATGTATGACTTAGTGAATGCCTATGAAAGGCCCGAAAAAATGGGCGTAGATCGTTGGCTCGGCATGCTAGCTGCATGGCAGCGTCAGCGTTCAGGCCTCTGTGTGATCGATTGCGGCAGTGCAATCACCGTCGATTGGGTAGATGCGCAAGGACAGCATTTGGGGGGGTATATCATCCCAGGACTTAGAATGATGCAAACCTCTCTGCTGAACAACACAGCAAGGGTTAAGTTCGATCCTCAGTCATTTGGCTGGGATGAAGCGCCTGGTGTCACAACGGAGGCCTGTGTTAAAAATGGAAGCAGTTATCTATTGAGTGCCTTGGCAGAAAAAATACAACGTCAAGCCGATGAGAAAGGCATCCAGAGTCTTGTTGTAACCGGCGGGGATGGGCATTTCTTGGTGGATTATTTGCGAAGAGCTCAATGGGAGCCTGAGTTGGTGATGGAGGGGTTAGCGTGGGCGGATCAATGTTCTGGCGTTGGATGTTAATGTTTGTGCTGTTGTTAAATGTTTTGGCTGGTTTTTGGTTTTTTCAAAATCAGTCGGCGCCGACACCGCGTATCGATTCTTCGCCCTCGGAGGAATCCATCATTCTGCTGAATGAGCGGTAAACCTAAGAAAAAAGATTTTTTTAAAAAAAAAGTATAAAAAAATCAAAATAAGGCTTGCAAAGATATATTCCGCTCAGTAATATACGCACCACTTCGATGGCAACGCCGGTATAGCTCAGTAGGTAGAGCAACTGACTTGTAATCAGTAGGTCCCGGGTTCGACTCCTGGTGCCGGCACCACGAAGGATCAAGATGTAAATCGATGTGGTGGGATTCCCGAGTGGCCAAAGGGATCAGACTGTAAATCTGACGCGAGAGCTTCGGTGGTTCGAATCCACCTCCCACCACCACCTCGATCAGCTACGCCCGGCGGGTATGGTATAGTGGCTATTACCTCAGCCTTCCAAGCTGAAGAGGCGGGTTCGATTCCCGCTACCCGCTCCAAATTCGCTCATGTAGCTCAGGGGTAGAGCACACCCTTGGTAAGGGTGAGGTCGGCGGTTCAATTCCGCCCATGAGCTCCATGTATTGTTAAGGGTAGATATAGTAATATGTCTGCCCTTTGTTGTATTTATGGCCTTAGGTCAACAAACTTAGATTGGGAATTCAAGATGGCTAAGAAAGCTTTTGAACGTAACAAGCCTCACGTCAACGTAGGAACAATCGGACACGTTGACC
>NZ_AONB01000014.1:0-111985 GCF_000585235.1 Nitrincola nitratireducens
GTAATGATTGATTAAAAAACCCTCTTCGGAGGGTTTTTTGTTTTTAAGGTGTTTCGTAGGGCTCAATTGAGGAAAGTTTTTTGCTGGTTAAAAAATATACCGTGATGGCTTGACCGCAGGGGCTCATATGAGTAAAATTTGCGTCCCCTCTAGTAAGGGGAGGTCGGCTATTGCCGTAACGAAATTAACAGGAAATGCGTGATCAGAATGCAGAACCAAAAAATCAGAATTCGTCTGAAGGCTTTTGATCATCGCCTGATTGACTCGTCCGCGCAGGAAATTGTAGAAACTGCAAAGCGTACGGGTGCACAGGTGCATGGTCCGATCCCACTTCCTACTCGCAAAGAGCGTTTTACCGTTCTGATTTCACCTCACGTGAACAAAGATGCACGTGATCAGTATGAAATCCGTACGCATAAGCGTGTTCTGGACATCGTTGAGCCAACTGAAAAAACAGTTGATGCTCTAATGAAGCTAGATCTTGCTGCGGGTGTAGAAGTGCAGATCAGCCTGGGCTAAACAAGCTGCGCAGAATTAATAACTTAATGAAGCGCTATTTGAGGAATGCTCTGTAATGGGCAGCCATAGTGGGTCACAGCCCCGTACTCAACTGGCAAGAGGTAATAAAATGTCTGTAGGACTTATCGGACGTAAAGCGGGCATGACCCGTGTCTTCACAGAAGATGGCGTGTCCGTGCCAGTCACTGTCATCGAGGTGGATCCGAACCGCGTGACTTGCATTAAAACTGTCGATACTGACGGTTATGCCGCTGTACAGGTTACAACTGGGACTAAGAAAGCGAATCGCTTGACTAAGCCTGAAGCTGGTAACTTTGCAAAAGCAGGTGTTGAAGCAGGTCGTGGTTTGTGGGAGTTCCGTCTCTCCGGTGATGAAGAAATCAATGTTGGTGATTCACTAACAGTTGAGCGCTTTGAAGTCGGTCAGAAAATTGACGTAACCGGTCGTAGTAAAGGTAAAGGTTTTCAGGGTGGTGTTAAGCGCTGGAATTTCCGCACCCAAGATATGACCCACGGTAACTCACTTTCTCATCGTGCTCCTGGCTCTATTGGTCAGTGTCAAACTCCTGGGCGTGTGTTCAAGGGTAAGAAGATGGCGGGTCACATGGGTGATGAGCGTTGCACTGTACAAACATTAGAAGTTGTACGTGTAGATGCAGAACGTAGCCTGCTGCTGGTAAAAGGTGCTGTTCCTGGCGCTACTGGCGGTGATGTCATCGTTAAACCTGCTGTAAAAGCACGCGGCTGAAGGGGTTAACATGAATTTAAATCTGACAGGAGCCAACGGTTCGGTCGAAGTATCCGAGCTGATTTTTGGCAAAGAGTTTAATGAGTCTTTAGTTCACCAGGTTGTTACTGCTTATGTAAATGGCGGTCGTCAAGGTAGCAAAGCTCAAAAGAATCGTTCAGCAGTATCTGGCGGTGGTGCTAAGCCTTTCCGTCAAAAAGGTACTGGTCGTGCACGTGCTGGTACAAGCCGTTCTCCTTTATGGCGTTCAGGTGGTGTTACGTTTGCTGCGAGTCCACGTGACTATTCGCAGAAAGTAAACAAAAAAATGTACCGTGCTGCAATGCGTTGCATCTTTTCTGAGTTGGTTAGACAAGACCGTTTGGTCGTTGTTGATTCTCTTCAGATGGAAACGCCTAAGACTAAGCAATTCATCGGTAAGATGAAGGAGCTTGATCTGACAAGCGCACTGCTTATCACCGAAGAGGTTGAGGCCAATTTATACTTGGCTGCACGTAACGTACCGCATGTTGATGTGCGTGATGTTGCTGCAATTGATCCGGTCAGCCTTATTGGCTTCGATAAAGTAGTAGTCACAGCGTCTGCTTTGAGCAAAATTAACGAGGTGTTAGCATGAATCAGGAGCGCATTTTTAAAGTGTTGCTGGGTCCACACATCTCCGAGAAGGCAACAATTGTTGCTGATGGATCTCAGCAGGTCGTATTTCGTGTAGCGAGTGATGCTACTAAGCCTGAAATCAAAAAAGCAGTTGAACAGCTTTTCAACGTAAAAGTTGATGGTGTGAACATTCTGAATGCTAAAGGCAAAACTAAGCGTACTGTTCGCGGTTTTGGTAAGCGTTCTGATGTTCGTAAAGCCTATGTTCGTCTCGCTGATGGTTCAGAAATTGATTTCTTGGCTGGCGAATAAGAGAGGTTAAATCATGCAATCGTTAAAACTAAGCCAACCTCTGCCGGACGTCGTCACGTCGTAAAGGTGGTAAGTGCTGACCTTCATAAAGGTAAGCCATTTGCTGCGTTGGTTGAGAAGAAAAGCAAGACCGGTGGTCGTAACAATAATGGCCGTATTACTACGCGTCATATCGGTGGTGGGCACAAGCAAAGCTACCGTATTATCGACTTCCGTCGTAACAAAGATGGTATTCCTGGAATCGTAGAGCGTATTGAATACGATCCAAACCGTACAGCACATATTGCTTTGATCAAGTATGCAGATGGTGAGCGTCGCTACATCATCGCACCAAAGGGTCTTGCAGCAGGTGCTAAGATCATGTCTGGTGACGTGGTTGATATCAAAACCGGTAACACTATGCCGCTGAGAAATATTCCTCTGGGTAGTACGGTTCACTGTATTGAGCTCAAGCCAAGCAAAGGTGCGCAAATTGCACGTTCTGCTGGTGCGTCGGCTCAGTTGGTAGCCCGTGATGGAGGTTATGTAACTCTGCGTTTGCGCTCTGGTGAAGTGCGTAAAGTGCTGGCTGAATGCCGTGCAACGCTGGGTGAAGTCAGCAACTCTGAACATTCTCTTCGCCAATTAGGTAAAGCGGGTGCTAAACGTTGGCGTGGTGTGCGTCCGACGGTTCGTGGTGTTGTAATGAACCCAGTTGACCACCCGCATGGTGGTGGTGAAGGTCGTACCTCTGGTGGCCGTCATCCGGTTACACCGTGGGGTGTCCCGACTAAAGGTCATAAAACCCGCAAGAACAAGCGTACTAATAAGCTCATTGTACGCCGTCGTAGCGCTAAATAAGGGGAATCAGCTGTGCCACGTTCACTGAAGAAAGGTCCATTTATCGACCTTCACCTGTTGAAGAAGGTAGAAGCTGCAATTGAAGCAAATGAAAAGCGCCCGATCAAGACTTGGTCTCGCCGCTCCACGGTTTTTCCAAACTTTGTGGGTTTGACAATTGCAGTACATAACGGCCGTCAACATGTTCCAGTGTTTATCACTGAGGATATGGTCGGTCATAAATTAGGTGAGTTTGCTGCAACACGTACTTTCCGCGGTCATGCAGCCGACAAGAAGGCCAAAAAGAAGTAAGGGAGGTTAGATGATGGAAATTGTCGCCAAGCATAAAGGCGCCCGCATCTCCGCCCAGAAGGCCCGTCTGGTCGCAGATCAGATCCGTGGTAAGTCTGTGGGCGAAGCTCTGGATATCCTGACATTCAGCAACAAGAAAGGTGCTGACTTAGTCAAGAAAGTTCTGGATTCTGCTATCGCAAACGCGGAGCATAATGAAGGTGCTGATGTTGATGAATTGCGCGTTGCCGTGATTTTCGTTGACGAAGGTATGACTATGAAACGCATTCGGCCACGTGCTAAAGGACGCGCAGATCGTATCTGCAAGCGCACTTCGCACATCACTATTAAAGTGGCTGACTAATTAACTGACGGCTAGGAGAGTTCGATATGGGTCAGAAGGTTAACCCTACCGGTATACGCCTTGGTATCGTCAAAGACATACATCAGTATGGTATGCGGACAAGTCAAGCTATGCCAATAAATTGCTGAACGATCTCAAGGTGCGTAGCTACCTTGAAGATAAGCTCAAAAATGCGTCTGTAAGTCGCATTGATATTGAGCGTCCGGCTCAGAATGCAAAAATCACTATTCATACTGCTCGTCCTGGTATTGTAATTGGGAAGAAAGGTGAAGATGTTGAGGTGCTGCGCTCTGCTGTATCGGAAATGATGGGTGTGCCAGTTCACATCAACATCGAAGAAGTTCGTAAGCCAGATCTTGATGCTAAGTTAGTTGCGCAAAGCGTTGCTAGTCAGCTTGAGCGTCGTGTTATGTTCCGTCGTGCTATGAAGCGCGCGGTTCAAAATGCAATGCGTATCGGCGCAAAAGGCATCAAGATTCAGCTGGGTGGTCGTCTAGGTGGTGCAGAAATCGCGCGTTCGGAGTGGTATCGTGAAGGGCGTGTTCCGCTTCACACTCTCCGTGCAGATATTGACTATGCTACTTATGAAGCGCACACAACTTACGGTGTGATTGGCGTTAAAGTCTGGGTCTTCAAAGGTGAGATTCTTGGTGGTATCGAGCAGGTACGTGCTGAGAAAAATGCGCCTAAGAAGAAAGGAACTAAGTGAGGTAAACGTCAATGCTGCAACCGAAACGACTAAAGTACCGCAAGGTGATGAAAGGCCGTAACCGCGGCCTAGCGCAGCGTGGCAGCAAGGTCAGCTTTGGTGAGTACGCTCTGAAGGCAACCGGTCGCGGTCGCATTACAGCGCGTCAGATTGAAGCGGCTCGTCGTACTATGACGCGTCACGTAAAGCGTGGTGGTAAGATCTGGATTCGAGTGTTTCCAGACAAGCCGATTACAACCAAGCCCCTTGAAGTACGTATGGGTAAAGGTAAGGGTAACGTAGAGTATTGGGTAGCACAGATCCAGCCAGGTAAAGTGCTGTTTGAAATCAGTGGTGTAAGCGAAGAGCTGGTCACTGAAGCATTTAACCTTGCTGCTGCTAAGTTGCCTGTTTCTACAGTAATTGTTAAACGGACGGTGATGTAATGAAAGCTACTGAACTGCGCGAAAAGTCCGTTGAAGAGCTTCAGCAAACTTTGCTGGGTCTTCTAAAGGATCAGTTTAATCTGCGCATGCAAAAAGCTACTGGCCAGTTGGCTCAGAATCACCTGGTAGGCCAGGTTCGTCGCGACATCGCTCGCGTCAAAACCCTACTTAACCAGAAGGCAGGTGTCTAATGAGCGCAGAAAAACGTGTACGCACTGTCACCGGTACGGTAGTCAGTGACAAGATGGATAAAACCATCACAGTTCTGGTTGAGCGTAAAGAAAAGCATCCGATTTACGGAAAGTTTGTTCGTCGCTCCACCAAACTGCATGCTCATGATGAAAAGAATGAGTGCCGAGTTGGTGATGTTGTTACGATTGCGGAATCTCGTCCGTTGTCAAAAACAAAGACCTGGAACTTGGTTCAAATTCAAGAGAGCGCAAATAAAGCACTCTTAGAGATTGAAGAGCGTGCTGCAGAGGTGTAATATAGTGCGCCTTTGCTCCATTGAACTGATTGCTCGTTTATCGAGCAGTCAGCATAACAGTTTGTGGGGTAGACCATGATTCAGACTGAATCGATGCTTGATGTCGCCGACAACAGCGGCGCTAAGCGTGTGATGTGTATTAAGGTTCTTGGCGGCTCTCATCGTCGTTACGCGAGTGTTGGTGACATCATTAAAGTGACTGTCAAAGAAGCCATTCCTCGCGGTAAGGTGAAGAAAGGTCAAGTGCTTAAGGCTGTCGTAGTACGTACCCGTAAAGGTGTCCGTCGTCCGGATGGTTCGATCATCCGTTTCGATGTTAATTCAGCAGTTTTGTTGAATAACAACGGCGCTCCTATCGGGACTCGTATTTTCGGGCCAGTAACGCGTGAGCTTCGCTCAGAGAAGTTCATGAAGATCATTTCCCTGGCGCCTGAAGTGCTCTGAAAATACTGCATTTGCAGATGTTTTCTTAAGAACGCCATGCCTTAACGGGTTTGGCGTTTTTGAGCATGAGAGGGAGGCAGGAAAGGACAAGGTAATCAAATGCGTAAAATTCGTCGTGATGATGAAATCATAGTTATTGCTGGTAAAGATAAGGGTAAACGCGGTAAAGTGTCGCGCGTGTTATCTGATGATCGTCTGATTGTTTCAGGCATCAATATGATCAAAAAGCATGTTAAGCCAAATCCGATGTTGGGTCAGCAGGGTGGTATTGTTGAGAAGGAAGCGTCTATCGCAACCTCCAACGTTGCTATTTTCAATCCTGCGACTGGCAAGGGTGATCGTGTAGGCTTTAAGAAGCTCGAAGACGGCACCAAAGTTCGCTTCTACAAGTCTAACGGCGAAATCGTCGTTGGTGATAAGTGAGAGAGGTTGGTGCAATGTCTAGATTAAAAGCGCTATACGAAAACGAAATCAAAGTTAAGTTAAAAGAAGAGCTGAATAGCCCTAATATCATGGCTGTTCCACGTGTTACCAAAATCACTTTGAACATGGGTGTTGGTGAGGCGCTTGGCGATAAGAAGCAGCTTGAAAATGCTGTTGCTGATATGACAGCGATAGCAGGACAAAAGCCGATCGTAACCCTTGCTCGTAAATCGATTGCTGGTTTTAAGGTTCGTGAAGGCTGGCCTATCGGTTGCAAAGTAACCCTGCGCGGTGAGCGTATGTGGGAATTCCTTGATCGCTTGGTTGATATCTCTATTCCGCGTATTCGTGACTTCCGTGGTCTTAACCCTAAGTCATTTGACGGTCGTGGTAACTACAGCATGGGCGTAAAAGAGCAGATCATCTTCCCAGAAATCGATTACGATAAAGTCGATAAGATTCGTGGTCTTGATATTACTATCACGACAACGGCTCAAACGAATGATGAAGGTCGTGCTCTGTTGACTGCCTTGCAGTTTCCGTTCCGTAAATAATTCAAGGGTAGACTAATGGCTAAAACATCCATGAAAAACCGTGAGTATAAGCGCGAACAAACAGTTGCAAAATATGCAACTAAGCGCGCTGCACTCAAGGCAATAATCGCTAACCCAGCAAGCACTGATGAAGCGCGCTGGGAAGCACAGATTTCGCTGCAGAAATTGCCGCGTGATGCAAGTCCAGTACGTCAAGTTCGTCGTTGCCAAATCACAGGTCGTCCACACGGTGTATACCGTAAGTTCGGCTTGTCACGCATCAAACTGCGTGAAGCTGCGATGCGCGGTGATGTTCCTGGTTTGAAAAAGGCAAGCTGGTAAGCTTGTAAACGGTAAGCACGGTGGTCTGGGCAAAAAAATCCGTTTTTTGCTACCGCACCGCGCTGCACATTTGAGGAAATATAAGCATGAGTATGCAAGATACCCTCGCGGATATGTTTACACGTATTCGTAATGGTAATATGGCTGAAAAGTCAGCAGTCTCTATGCCTTCTTCCAAGCAGAAAGTTGCTGTTGCAAAGGTTCTGAAGGATGAAGGTTATATTGCTGACTTCAAAGTTGAAGGTGATGTAAAGCCTGTTTTGAGCATTGAGCTCAAGTACTTTGAAGGCAAGCCGGTAATTGAGCAGATTAAGCGCGTAAGTCGCCCAAGTCTTCGTATTTACCGTCACGTTTCTAAGTTGCCAAAGGTGTCTGATGGCTTAGGTATTGCCATCATTTCAACCAGCAAGGGTGTAATGACCGATCGTGCCGCTCGTGAAGCGGGTGTCGGTGGTGAAGTTATCTGTACGGTATTCTAAGGGGAGTTCTATGTCACGTATTGCCAAGAACCCCGTAGTGATTCCAGCTGGTGTTGAGATTCAAATCAATGGTCAGCAGATTACTACCAAGGGTGCCAAAGGACAGTTAAATTTAACCGTTCATCCTTCTGTAAGCTTAGAGCAAGTCGATGGTAAGTTAACCTTTGCCGCTCGTGATGGAAGCAAGCAGTCAATTGCGCTTTCTGGTACGACGCGTGCCTTAGTCAACAACATGGTTGTTGGTGTGAATGAAGGTTTCCAGAAAACCATGCAGTTGATCGGTGTTGGTTACCGCGCTGCAGCTAAAGGTAATGTTCTCAACCTTACACTTGGCTTCTCTCATCCTATAGATTATGAACTGCCTGAAGGTGTATCAGCTGAAACACCAAACAACACGACAATTATCTTGTCTGGTTCAGATAAGCAAAAAGTCGGTCAGGTTGCAGCTGAAATTCGCGCGTTCCGTCCACCAGAGCCTTATAAAGGTAAAGGGGTTCGCTACGCTGATGAACAAGTACGCCGTAAAGAGGCTAAGAAGAAGTAAGGCTGGGTCATGAACGAAAAAAATCAAGCTAGAATTCGTCGTGCGCGTCGCTCTCGCCTTAAAATGCGTGAACTCGGTGCAGTACGTCTGTGCGTAAATCGCACTCCGCGTCATATCTATGCGCAAATCATCTCTGAAGATGGTTCTAAAGTTATTGCGGCCGCCTCAACTATTGAGAAAGACCTGCGTGTTGGTGCTACTGGCAACATTGCAGCTGCTCGTAAAATTGGCGAACTGATTGCAGATCGTGCCAAAGCTGCTGGTGTTACTAAAGTTGCTTTCGATCGTTCTGGTTATAAATACCATGGCCGAGTTCAGGCTTTGGCTGAGGGCGCCCGCGAAGGCGGCCTGGAATTCTAAAGGTTTCTTAATATGGCAAATCACGAACAGAAAGACGGTGAACTCCAGGAGAGACTGGTCCAGGTTAACCGTGTTGCAAAAGTTGTGAAGGGCGGACGTATATTCGGTTTCACAGCTCTGACTGTAGTCGGTGACGGCAATGGCCGTATCGGTTTTGGTCGCGGCAAGGCGCGTGAAGTTCCTGTTGCAATTCAAAAAGCAATGGAACAGGCTCGTCGTAATATGGTGAGCGTGTCTTTAAATGGTCATACTTTGCAGTACCCAGTTAAAGCGCGTCATGGTGCTTCAC
Organism: Nitrincola nitratireducens; assembly: GCF_000585235.1. Taxonomy (NCBI): domain Bacteria; kingdom Pseudomonadati; phylum Pseudomonadota; class Gammaproteobacteria; order Oceanospirillales; family Oceanospirillaceae; genus Nitrincola; species Nitrincola nitratireducens. The sequence goes on from NZ_AONB01000014.1 coordinate 8,686, forward strand.
GCGTTTATATGCAACCAGCATCTGAAGGTACAGGTATCATCGCCGGTGGTGCGATGCGTGCTGTCCTTGAGCTTGCAGGTGTGCAGAACGTATTGGCAAAATGCTATGGTTCAACGAACCCTGTAAACGTTGTTCGTGCAACAGTGAACGGTCTTTCTTCAATGAAAGCACCTGAAGATATTGCAGCGAAGCGTGGCAAGTCTGTTGACGAGATCCTGGGGAACTAAGCGATGTCAAATAAAATCAAAGTTACCCTATACCGCAGCACGATTGGTAAGTTGCCAGCACATAAGTTGTGCGTAAAGGGGTTAGGTCTGCGCCGTATCGGTCACGTAGTTGAGGTAGAAGATACCCCTTCTGTGCGCGGTATGATCAACAAAGTTAACTACATGGTTCGTGTTGTTAGCGAGTAATAGGAGTAACCCTATGCGTTTGAATACATTACGCCCGGGTGCTGGTGCCAAGCAGGCTCCAAAGCGCGTTGGTCGCGGTATCGGTTCCGGTCTTGGAAAAACTTGTGGTCGCGGTCACAAGGGTCTTAAATCCCGCTCCGGCGGAAGCGTAAATCCAGGTTTTGAAGGCGGTCAGATGCCAATTCATCGCCGTCTGCCAAAATTTGGTTTTACTTCACGTAAATCACGCTATGTAGCTGAAGTTCGTTTAAATGAACTAAGCAGCATGAATGTTGAGTTGATCAACATCGATGCGCTTAAAGCAGCAGATGTTATTAAGCAGGAAATTAAAACTGTTCGTATCATTCTGTCTGGTGAGATCACTAAGCCAGTCACTCTAAGTGGACTTAAAGTCACTAAAGGTGCTCAGGCTGCGATTGAAGCTGCAGGCGGTAAAGTCGAGGCGTAAATGGCAAAGCAAGGGCAAATACCGGCAGGAAGGCAAAATGGTTTAGGGGAGCTTTGGGCTCGTCTTAGATTCGTTTTGATTGCGATCATTGTTTACCGTATAGGGGCTCATATTCCTGTACCCGGTATTAACCCTGATCGTCTTGCTGCATTGTTTGATCAGAACCAGGGAACGATCCTGAGTCTTTTCAATATGTTTTCAGGTGGCGCTTTAGAGCGTATGAGTATTCTCGCATTGGGTGTTATGCCCTACATTTCTGCATCTATTATTATGCAGTTAATGACGGCGGTGAGTCCTACACTTGAGCAGTTGAAGAAGGAGGGAGAGTCAGGTCGGCGCAAAATTAATCAGTACACCCGTTATGGTACGGTTGTATTGGCAACTATCCAAGCATTTGGTATGTCTGTAGGGCTTGCCAGTCAAGGGGTTGCGTTTGCTGCTGATTTTAGTTTCTACTTCGTTGCGGTTGTTACTTTTGTTTCCGGAGCTGTGTTTTTGATGTGGCTTGGTGAGCAAGTAACTGAGCGAGGCATAGGTAACGGTATTTCAATTCTGATCTTTGCTGGTATCGTTGCAGGTCTGCCAAGTGCTATTGGCCAGTCTTTCGAGGCGGCTAGACAAGGTGATCTCAATATCTTTGCTTTGCTGTTGATTGCGGTACTTGCAATGGCTACCGTTGCGTTTGTTGTGTTTATGGAGCGTGCTCAGCGTCGCATCACTATAAACTATGCAAAGCGTCAGCAAGGGCGTCGTGTTTACGCCGCTCAAAGTAGTCATCTGCCTTTAAAAGTGAACATGGCGGGTGTAATTCCACCAATCTTCGCATCGAGTATTCTTCTGTTTCCTGCATCAATGGGGCAGTGGTTTGGTCAAAGTGAAGGAATGGATTGGCTGCAGGATATGGCTTTGGCCTTGGGTCCAGGGCAGCCTTTGCATATTTTGCTTTTTGGTATTGCAATTATATTCTTCTGCTACTTCTATACGGCTCTTATGTTTAATCCAAAAGAAGTGGCTGATAACCTGAAAAAATCAGGTGCATTTATTCCAGGAATTCGTCCTGGTGAACAGTCAGCCCGCTATATCGACACTGTGCTTTCGCGTCTTACTTTGTTTGGTGCTTTGTACATCACGGCTGTATCACTAATGCCCCAGTTTTTGGTGGTGGCTTGGAACATACCGTTCTATTTCGGTGGTACATCATTGTTGATCGTTGTTGTAGTGGTTATGGACTTTATGGCTCAGGTGCAATCACACTTGATGTCTCACCAGTATGAGTCCCTGATGAAGAAATCAAATCTTAAGGGCGGCGCAGGTTTGCTGCGCTAAGCTCGATTGAGGTGGATCATGAAAGTACGCGCGTCTGTTAAAAAGATTTGCCGTAACTGCAAGATCGTACGTCGCAACGGTTCCGTGCGCGTGATCTGCAAAGTTGAACCAAGACATAAACAACGTCAAGGTTAACAAAGTAATATATGGCCGTGGGGGCCGCAGGGTTGATTTATTTTTAACCAGAGTGTATTATTGCGCGCCTTCCACGAACAAATGAATGATAAGACTCTATCATTGTGATAGAGCATTAATATGGAGTACATTGAATGGCCCGTATAGCTGGCGTCAATATTCCTGACAATAAGCATGCGGTAATTTCTCTGACTTACATTTACGGGATCGGCCGCACCACTGCTAAACAAATCTGTTCAGCAGTTGGTATTGATCCAAGCGTAAAGATCGGTGATCTGTCTGAAGAACAGCTCGATAATGTTCGTGGTGAAATTACCAAGTTGACAGTTGAAGGTGACCTTCGTCGTGAAGTCAACATGAACATCAAGCGTCTTATGGATCTTGGTTGTTTCCGTGGTCTGCGTCATCGTCGTAACCTTCCGGTTCGCGGTCAGCGCAGCAAAACGAATGCACGTACCCGTAAAGGTCCGCGCAAGCCGATCCGTAAGTAAGCGATAGGAATTCCCGAATATGGCTAAGCCAGGTAATCGCACTCGTAAAAAAGTTAAAAAGCAAGTTGCTGATGGGCTCGCGCACATCCATGCTTCTTTCAATAACACAATTGTTACCATTACCGATCGTCAAGGAAATGCACTTTCTTGGGCGACTTCTGGTGGTTCCGGTTTCCGTGGTTCGCGTAAAAGTACGCCTTTCGCTGCTCAGGTAGCGGCTGAGCGTGCTGGTCAGGCAGCTTTGGAATACGGACTTAAGAATCTCGACGTGTTTGTAAAGGGTCCAGGACCTGGTCGTGAATCTGCTGTTCGCGCCTTGAATGGTTGTGGCTACAAAATTACAAATATTACGGACGTAACACCTATTCCTCATAATGGTTGTCGTCCACCGAAAAAACGTCGCGTTTAATCAGGAGACGGTATAATGGCTCGTTATCTTGGACCTAAGTGCAAGCTGTCCCGTCGTGAAGGAACAGATCTCTTTTTGAAGAGTGGTGTTCGCGCGCTAGACAGTAAGTGCAAAGCTGAAGTTGTTCCCGGTGTGCATGGTGCACGCCGCGGCCGTTTGTCCGAATACGGTTTACAGCTTCGCGAAAAACAAAAAGTACGTCGTATTTACGGTGTACTGGAGCGTCAGTTCCGCGGTTATTACAAAGAAGCCGCGCGTCGTAAAGGCGCGACTGGTGAGTTGTTGTTACAGTTGTTAGAAGGCCGTCTAGACAATGTTGTCTACCGCATGGGCTTTGGTTCAACACGTGCAGAAGCTCGTCAGGTTGTTTCTCATCGTCAGATCACTGTTAACGGTCAAGTTGTAAATATCCCGTCTTACCAAGTAAGTGCTGGTGATAAAATTGCTGTCCGTGAGAAGTCTAAAAACCAACTCCGTATCAAGCATGCGCTTGAGTTGGCAGCACAACGCGCACCTGTTGAATGGGTGAGTGTTGATGCAAGCAAGATGGAAGGTGAGTTCAAGGCACTTCCTGAGCGTAGTGACTTGGCTTCTGACATCAACGAGCATCTGATCGTCGAGCTTTACTCGAAGTAATTGTTGAACAGAGACTGGTGGAACTATGCAGCGTTCAGTAAACGAGTTTCTTAGCCCACGTCACATTGACGTGCAAGAAATCAGCAAAACTCGCGCAAAAGTGACTTTAGAGCCACTAGAGCGCGGTTTTGGCCATACCCTTGGCAACGCGCTGCGCCGTATTTTGCTATCGTCAATGCCTGGTTGTGCAATATCTGAAGTCGAAATCGATGGAGTATTGCACGAATACAGTAGTATTGAAGGTGTTCAGGAGGATGTCATTGAGATCCTCCTGAACTTAAAAGGTGTTGCTGTAAATCTCTTTAATGGAGATGAGGCGACACTTACGATTAGTAAATCCGAACCTGGCGTAGTGACGGCAGCTGATATTCAGCTGACACAAGATGTTGAGATTGCAAATCCTGAACATGTGATTGCGCATTTAAATGGCAACAGCAGTCTTAATATGCAATTGCGCGTTACGCGTGGTCGCGGTTATGTGCCAGCTGACTCGCGTAATACTGATGAGGATGAGTCTCGTACGATTGGTCGATTGTTGCTGGATGCCAGCTATAGTCCGGTCTTACGTGTATCCTATCAAGTAGAGAGTGCGCGTGTTGAGCAACGTACAGATCTTGATAAGTTGATCATTGATATAGAGTCGAATGGTACAATTGATCCAGAAGAATGCATTCGTCGTGCAGCTACAATTTTGCAGCAGCAACTACTTGTATTCGTTGATTTAGAGGATGCAGGGCAGCAATCGCGCACTGAATCTGATGATCCTGAGATTGATCCGGTACTTCTTCGTCCCGTTGATGATCTTGAGTTGACAGTTCGCTCGGCTAACTGTCTTAAAGCAGAACAAATTTACTATATCGGTGATTTGATTCAACGCACCGAAGTAGAGTTGTTGAAGACTCCTAACTTGGGCAAGAAGTCGCTAACGGAAATCAAAGATGTACTTGCATCTAAAGGTTTGTCTTTAGGCATGCGTCTTGAGAATTGGCCACCTGCCAGTCTCCGGAATGATGATAAAGCTGCCTCGTAAGTTAGCCTTCTAACACTAAGTTGTTAAGGATTTAGAAAATGCGTCATCGTAAATCTGGTCGTCACTTAAATCGTACAAGTGCACACCGCAAGGCGATGTTTAAGAATATGGCAGTGTCTTTGTTTGAGCATGAGCTCATCAAAACGACTTTGCCAAAAGCTAAAGAACTTCGTCGAGTGGCTGAGCCTTTAATTACATTGGCTAAATCTGACAGTGTTGCAAACCGTCGTCTTGCTTTCGCTCGTACGCGCTCTGATGCAGCTGTTGGTAAGCTTTTCAACGAGCTGGGTCCTCGCTACGCAGAACGCCCAGGCGGTTACGTTCGCATTCTTAAATGCGGATTCCGTCGTGGTGATAATGCGCCAATGGCTTATGTTGAACTGGTCGATCGTCCAGTCAACGCAGTTGCAGTTGATGATACTTCTGAAGATTAATTTCTCGTATCGATAAAAAACCCCGCATGCGCGGGGTTTTTTTTGTTCATTTTATGTGTTTTGAATATTCACTGAAGCTGTAAACCCCAGTGAATGATAAGGCTCTGTTCGTGGTTCGTGCGGACCTGTTTAGTAATCAAAAATTGATTCGATAACTGAACCTTGCTGTCTGGCTTCAGGGCTGTTGGCTTGGCGTGTGGGTTCGCTTCCTTGGCGGAAGAGCTCAGGGATTGCATTTGACTGTCCTGAATAGGCCAGTAGCCCTGTATTGGGATCAACTGAAACCGTTCTAACATCGGATGGTCTTTCAAATTCCTTAACAGGGTAGTATTTTGCTACGGTTTGCATAAAGTCGATCCAAATGGGCAGCGCAGCTGTTCCGCCAAACTCACGTCTACCAAGAGGGGCTGGCTGGTCGAATCCTATCCATGCTGTCGCAACAATGTCACGATTAAAGCCGCTGAACCAAACATCGCGTTGAGAATTTGTGGTCCCAGTTTTTCCCGCCAGATCAGGTCGGTTTAAGCTAAGTGCGCTGCGTCCTGTACCTCGTCTGATTACATCTTTGAGTATATCGGACAAAATATAAGCTGTTGAGGCTTGGATAATCCGTAACTCTTCCCTGTCACGTATGTTAAGAGCCAAGTTTGTATCCTTAAAAGCATTGCCGCTGTGTTCGGGTAAATGAACTGGGTTGTTTTCATTGTGTATTGTTTTGATGAAATAGGGTTCTATTTTATATCCGCCATTTGCGAACACAGCATAGGCCGACGTGAGCTGGAGTGGGGTGGCATCAGAGCTGCCAAGTGATAGAGATAAGTTGGCTGGTGTTCTATCGGGTTCAAAGCCAAATTCAACTATTTTGTCACGTGCATACTGAACGCCAATATCACGCATGAGCCTAATTGAAACAAGGTTTTTGGACCGGTAAAGTGCCTCTCTTAACCGGGTTGGTCCAGAAAAGTCACGGGAGCTGTTTTCGGGGCGCCATTCACCCTGTAAGCTGACGTCTTCAATAACAATTGGTGCATCGTTGACGACTGTTGCAGCTGTATAGCTGCCATCAATGGCTGCAGCATACAGGAAGGGCTTAAATGTAGAGCCAGGTTGTCTATAGGCTTGCGTTGCACGATTAAAATTGTTCATGGCAAAACTGTAACCACCGGATAAGGCTTTTATTGCGCCTGTATCTGCTTCAAGTGCGACAACAGCGCCTTGAACTCTCGGTAATTGGCTAAATTCCAGATTGTTGTCTTCTTTGTGAATGACACGAACGACATCTCCAACGGCAAGTATGTCACTGGCTTTTGATGGAACGGGTCCCAGTGAGTTTACGTTAATGTGTTTTCTTGCCCATTTTAAGCTATCCCATGAAAGCTCAGCCTTTTCGTTGTTGCGTAGCAAAACAGTTGCATTTCGTTCTCCGACCTGAATAACGAGTGCAGGCTGAAGGTCAGCAAACGTTGAGAACTCTCTCAATTTTCGTGAGAGCTCTTGTTCTGAGTCTGTATCCTGTATTGTAATCTTGCTTCAGGCCCATGGTAGCCATGACGCTCGCCGTATGCACGTATGCCTTTTCTAAGGGCTTGATCAGCTGCTGCTTGTAACTCACTATCAATGGTTGTCGTGACAGAGTAGCCATCTAAGTATGCATCCTCGCCAAAGAGTTTAAACATTTCAGCTCGAACCATCTCGGCAACATAAAAGGCAGAGAGTTCAATGTCGCTTGTGTGATAACGTGCTATTTCGGGTTCAACGATAGCCTGCTCATATTCTTGATCATTAATGTAGCCAAGTGCTAGCATACGGCCGAGTATCCAATTGCGTCTTTCAACGGACCTGCGCGGATTGCTGACTGGATTAGCTGCAGATGGTGCTTTCGGTAGTCCCGCTATAGTGGCAATTTGTGCAAGCGTGAGTTCACTAATGTCTTTACCATAGTAAATATTAGCGGCGGCTTGAACACCATATGCACGCTGACCTAGGTATATTTTGTTGACGTAGAGCTCCATGATTTCATGTTTCGTGAGTTCCTTCTCAATTCTTAGTGATAAAAGTATTTCGGTGAATTTTCTCTCTAAGGTGCGCGCTGGAGTCAGGAAAAAGTTTTTTGCAACTTGCATTGTGATGGTTGAGCCACCTGTTTGCACGTCGCTCCCACTGATGAGTTGGAAGCCAGCACGAGCTAGGCCTTTGAGGTCGACACCGAAGTGATCAAAGAAACGACTATCCTCTGCCGCTAAAATAGCTTGGATCATGTGTTCTGGGATCTGATCGTACTCGATAGGTGTTCGCCGTTGCTCGCCATATTCAGCAATGAGTTTACCATCGGCTGAAAAAATACGAAGTGGCGTTTGGAACTTTACTTCTTTTAGTTCCTGTACGTCTGGAAGATTTTGACTAAAATGTCTCCAGATAAAGTAGCCCCCTAGTGAGCCAGATATCAGAATGAGAATCAGTAAGGCAATAAATAGCTTGATAGTAATCTTTAATGCGTGCATGTTAGCCTTTAACAAAAAAAATATGAACGTAAAGTGAATTATATCGACTGCAGGGCTTTACAGTACAGTTAACAGAAGTTTTAATTGTACATCAGGACAGTCCGATTTTGTCCTGCAAATTGAACTTCTCCGGAAAAGGAAATTAGAGTGGTCAGCTTATTCAGGAAAAAGTCAGCCGGTTGGATAGGAGTTGATATAGGTTCTTCATCTGTGAAGCTGGTCGCCTTGTCTCGATCGGGAAGGGATACACAGATTGATTCCTATGCCATAGTGCATCTCCCGGCAGGTGCCGTCGTCGACGGTAAAATAGAGATTCCACATGAGGTCTCCTCAGCCGTCGAAAGGGGTCTAAAGATCTGCGGTGGCCGTTACAGTCATGCGGTTGTTTCAGTCCCTTCCTCCGCTGTGATTACAAAACGTCTTCAAATAAATAATCTTTTCACGGGCATTGATCTCGAAGATCAGGTCAAGGTCGAGGCCGACCAATTTATACCTTACCCCCTCGAAGAGGTTGCGCTTGATTTTGAAGTGCTTGGCCCGGTTGCCAAAGACCCAAATCTTAACGAAATTTTAATCGTTGCCTGTCGTAAAGAAAGCTCTGAGTCACGTGAAGAAGCCGTCGTTAACGCTGGATTGAAATGCGGTGTAGTGGATGTAGACACCTATTGCATGGAGCGTATGCTTTCGTTACTTGAATCTAAATCCGGTGATAAGCTGCATGCAGTTGTTGATTTAGGTGCATCAACCTTAGGTTTGAATGTATTTAAAAATGGTAATCTGGTGTATAACCGTGAACAGGCATTTAGTGGCGCGGATCTATCTGCATCTATTCAGCAAAGTTATAGTATGTCGCACGAAGAAGCGGAGTTATCACTTCGTGAAAATAGTTTTGATAAAGAAGTGTATGAGTCGCTGATTGAGCCGTATACCGATACGGTTGCACAGCATGTTTCTAGAGCGCTACAGTTTTTCTACTCCTCTGGAATTCATGGGCAACTTGATAAGTGCTACCTTGCAGGAGGGGTATCGGGAATCCCTCATCTTTGTGGCAGATTAGAAGAAGAACTGGGCATTCGTGCGGTTTTAACGGATCCCTTCACCAATATGCTGGTAAGCCCACGGCTAAATCAGGAACGTCTTCATAGGGTTGCCCCTATGTTGGCTAAAGCATGCGGGCTGGCATTGCGCAGCTTTGATCAATAGGACTGATATATGGCGCGAATTAATTTAAGGCCTTGGCGAGAAGAACGAAATCAAGCACTGCAGAAACGCTTTATAAGCAATGTAGTGGGGTCTGCTATTTTTGCCGGCCTTGCTATTTTTGCAACAGGTATGTACATCGATATGCAAACGGACAAGCAAAAAGCACGTAACGAGTTTTTGCGTGTTGAAAATGCGAATCTTGACCGTCAGTTAGTTGAAATTCAGGAGTTGTCTCGTAGGCGTGAGCAATTGCTTGAACGGCTTAATGCCATTGAAGACTTGCAAGGTTCACGCCCTTTGATCGTTCGTAACTTCGATGAACTCGTCCGCGTATTGCCAGATGGTGTTCATTACACGTCGATTTCTCGCAGTGGGAATCAGGTATCGATAAATGGTTTTGCTGAGCAGAACAGAGATGTATCGGCATTGATGCGTAATATGGAGTCGTCCATTTGGTTTGCGGAAGCAAACCTAGCCAGAGTAAGCTCGACGGATGCATGCGCCAGTTTATATTAACGGTTGGCATGACACGCCCGAATGCAGGGAGTGCGCAATGAAATCAGATGTGTTTAAAAATGCGTTTCGTGGTTTTGATATTAACAACCTCGACTTCAATGCAGCGGGGAACTGGCCGGTCGGCGTAAAATTCATCGCCTATTTGTTAGTGTTTGGGGTTGTTATAGGTTTGGGAATTCACTTTTATGTCGTCGATAAAGAAGCGATTTTAGAACGTGAGATACGCCAAGAACCTGATCTTCGAGCACAGTTTGAGTCAAAGGCCTTTCAAGTCGCACGCTTAGATACGCTTCGTTTACAAATGGCCGATGTTGAAGAGCGCTTTTCAGAGATTTTGAAGCAATTGCCAACAGAGAAAGAAGTTCCAGGATTATTAGAGGATATTTCGGATATTGGACGTAATGCTGGTTTAAATATTGAGCTGATTGCACTGCAGCCTGAAGTAAAAGAGCAATTTTACATAGGGCTTCCTATCAATATTCAAGTCAGTGGTACTTACCATCAAATGGGTGAGTTTGTGAGTGGTGTATCCGCCATTGAGCGTATAGTGACACTGCACGACTACTCCATTAGAGAGGTTGCAGGATCAAACCTCACAATGACAATCAATGCAAAGACCTATCGCTATGAACAAGATTAAGTTTGGTCAAGGAAACGCATCCATTAAGAGGCGCTTGCTGCTGTCACTGCTTCCGCTGATGTCACTCACCGTAGGTTGTACCTATGTTGAAGATACCAGTGATTTGCGAGCATTTGTTGCTGAGCGCTCATCTCGACCAGTGGGGCAAATCGAACCTCTACCTGATTTCAGGCCTTATGAGGCATTTGTGTATGAAGGATCAAGTCTCCGCAATCCATTTGTACCCATAATGCCAGTCGTGGCTGAGATTCCTCAGGAAATTACTGATGTTTCGCCTGACCCTGCTCGTGTTAAAGACTATTTGGAAGAATTCGCTGTTGATAATCTTTTGATGGTAGGCACTATTACCCAGCCTGGAGACACCGATGCACTTTGGGCTTTGGTTGCTGATCCAAAAGGTGAGGTTCACCGCGTGAGTGTGGGGGACTTCCTTGGCTTGGATAATGGGCAGATTGTGATGCTAAATGAGCGTCGAATCGAACTGTCTGAGATTGTCTCAAACGGACGTGGTGGCTGGATGAAACGTCCACGCATAATCGTACTCCCCGAGTAAATTTAAGGGACGCAAATTGTGAATATAATGACTATGAGCACATTTACTAAAGTAAAAATGGGGGGGGTACCCCGAATTGTTGGCCGCTATTTGTCTACAGCATTAGTGGTGCTAACGTCCATAGGGATCGCTGAAAGCGCTGAGCTTAAGCGGGCTGGGTTTGTATCATTACCCGGTCAATCGGTTGAGTTGAAGCTAGAGTTTGATTCAACACCGACTGTCCCTACCAGTTATGTCATTGATAACCCACCACGTTTAGTGATGGACTTTTGGGGGGCTAGCAATGGTGCAGGCTCTCGAGCAATCGATGTAAAAACAGGTGTGGTTGATAATCTTAGCTTTGTTGAGGCGGATGGGCGTTTGCGGGTGGTTGCAAACTTGTACAGTACGGTTGGGCATAATGTCGAGTTAAGTAACTCACAGGTTGTTGTAACCTTAGATGCAGCTTCCTCTCCTGTTGCAAGACAATCCGACGCACCTGTTCGAGCCAGCAACACAGTAACGGCTCAGTCACAGGGCACAACGATTCGTGATCTTGACTTCAAACGTCTAGAGGGCAACCAAGGACGAGTGATTATCGACCTCAGCAACGATCAGGCACGTCTTGATGTCAACCGTGAAGGTGGTAATGTCGTGGTGACGCTCAGCGATACACGTCTTGGCGATGGAATGGATCGTCGCTTTGATGTTCAGGACTTTGCAACCCCTTTATCTTTCATCGATATGATGTCGGTGGGTGGCAGTACAACAATATTGATGCGTCCATCTTCAGCTCCTTTTGATTACATGGCGTACCAAACGGGTAACCAGTTGTTCGTTGACTTCATACCCTTGACGCGCAATGAGCAGGAAGAGCTACGCGCCAATCAGTTTCCTTATAGCGGTGAGCGCATAGACTTAAACTTCCAGAATGTTGAAGTGCGCGCTGTGTTGCAAATCATAGCCGAAGTTGCTGAGAAGAATTTGGTTGTGAGTGACAATGTCGGTGGGACAACAACCCTGCGCTTAAAGAATGTCCCTTGGGATCAAGCCTTAGACATTATTTTGAAATCCAAGAATCTTGATCAACGCATGATTGGTAACGTGTTGATGGTCGGAACGGCTTCCGAAATTGCAGAACGTGAGAGGATTGAAATAGAAAGCCAGAAGCAGGCTGTTGAGTTATCTCCATTGTTGACTGAGTTTGTGCAGATTGACTTCCGTCGTGCTTCTGACATGAAAAGTCGTTTAGAAGAAGCTCGACTGATAACTGAGCGTGGTTTCCTGCTGGCTGATGATCAAACCAATGTTTTGATGATTCGTGAAACACGTGAGCAAATGGAGCAGATTCGTAGAACTCTGCGCCGATTCGATGTTCAGGTGTCGCAAGTGCTGGTTGAGGCTCGCTTAGTGACAGCATCAACAGAGTTTGCAAGGGAGTTAGGGGTTCGTTGGGGAGCGTTGCATAACTCCACGCCAAGTGGGAATGATTTCTCAATAGGCGGTGGCGCAGGTTCGGTTCCTGGAGTACCGTCCGTTCCTGGGTCGGGTAATACCTCGATTCCATCAATGCCCGGAATGGTTGATTTTGGCGTGGGTAACCCCACATCCGCTTTGCGTGTTGGCTACCTTGGGGGTGGATTGTTACTCTCAGCAGAGCTTTCGGCTTTGCAAAGTGATAATAAAGTTGAAATCATCTCTCAACCTAAGGTCATTACCACCAATGGACGTCCTGCTGTGATTAAATCAGGTCAAGAAGTTGCGTTCCAGACGGTTGAAAACGGTGAAGTCAGCCTTGAATTTAAAGAAGTTGTGTTGAGTCTTGAAGTGACGCCGCAAATCAATCCTGGTGATCGTATCTCGATGGATTTGAAAATTCTTCAGGACTCGCTCGATCCCAACCGTTTAGGTGGTGAACTTTTAATTAACACCAACCAACTGGAGACTTCTGTTGTGGTGAACGATGGTGATACCATTGTGTTGGGTGGTGTGTTTAGAAATGACATCGAAAACGAAATTCGTAAGACACCTGTCTTGGGTGACTTGCCAGTTGTTGGCAATATGTTCCGCTACAAGCGTGAGCGTGAAACCAAACGTGAGTTGTTGATTTTCATTACGCCAACCATGATTCGGGAATCCCTTGTAGTACAGTAGTAGGTTTACTGATTGAATATATTTCTCATTGGCCCTATGGGAGCTGGAAAAAGCACCATAGGGCGTTTGCTTTCCCATGAGCTGGGTCTTGAGTTTATTGACTCTGATAAAGTCATCGAAGAGCGCTCGGGTGCTGATATCCCGTGGATATTTGATGTTGAAGGAGAGCAAGGCTTTCGTGATCGTGAGGCATGTACAATTGATGATTTAACATCAATGAACAACATCATTCTGGCAACAGGGGGTGGAGCCGTTTTACGCGAGAAAAATCGTCAGAACTTACAAAGCCGGGGTCAGGTTATCTATTTACTGACCTCAATCGAGCAGCAACTTGAACGAACTGCAAAAGATCGAAACCGTCCCCTCTTGCAAACCGAGAATCCTGAGTTGGTATTGAGAAAGCTTTTGGCTGAACGTGATCCGCTCTATAAAAGTTGTGCGGATGTTATTGTGCGGACCGATCGTCGACACCCGCGTGCTGTGGTGAACGAAATATTGCGTCACGTTCGTCAGCTCAATCAAGCATAAAATCCCTGTTGTTGGCTTATTCCAGGAGTGTGTTCATGGAAACCCTTTACGTTGAGCTCGGTGAAAGAAGTTATCCCATTTATATTGGCAGTGGTTTGATACGTGCCGATGTGTTAGCTCAACATATCTCTTCATCACAAGTGATGGTTGTGACCAACGAAACGGTTGCTCCTTTATATCTTGATACGCTTTTATCATCCTTGGCAGGCTTTAAAGTTGATGTGATTCGTTTGCCTGATGGCGAAGCTTACAAAACACTTGAGCACTGGACCCTGATCTTTGATGCATTGTTAAGCTGCCGTCATAATCGAACCACAACCTTAATTGCTTTAGGTGGAGGGGTTGTAGGGGATATGACGGGCTTTGCTGCAGCCTGTTACCAGCGTGGAGTTCCTTTTATCCAGATACCCACGACATTGCTGTCACAGGTTGACTCTTCGGTGGGTGGGAAGACAGGTGTAAACCATCCCATGGGAAAAAATATGATCGGTGCGTTTCATCAGCCTGTCGCTGTCATTGCCGATACTGAGGTGCTGAATACCCTGCCCGATAAAGAGTTGTCGGCAGGTCTGGCTGAAGTCATTAAATACGGTTTGATTTATGATCCTGATTTTTTTGATTGGTTAGAACACAACATGGAAACCTTGCGTGCAAAAGATCCGACGGCGTTGGCAACTGCGATTTACAAGTCTTGCCGTATTAAAGCCGATATTGTTGCACAAGATGAAAGAGAGTCAGGGGTTCGTGCGTTATTAAACCTTGGACATACCTTTGGTCATGCTATAGAGGCTCATGCAGGGTATGGTGCTTGGCTGCATGGAGAGGCCGTTGCAGCGGGAACCATGATGGCCGTTAGCTTGTCTCTTAAGGAGGGGTGGTTAACTATTGCAGATGCAGAGCGTATTGAGCGCATATTTATCGCTGCAGGTTTACCCGTCAAGCCGCCAAAAGATATGTCGGAGTCTGATTTTCGTGAACTGATGGCGGTTGATAAAAAAGTCGTTGATGGAAGTTTGCGTTTAATTTTATTGGAACAGATTGGTAGAGGTGTCGTAACTGGATCTTTTTCATCTGAGCATTTGTCTGCCACCATCACTGAGATGACGGCGTAAATGTACTTGCTGGCGATAGGTTTATAAGATGTCTTTGTCTCATCATGTCTATGTTGAAACACGTTCTCGGCTGCAGCTGGCTGAAAAGCTGCACCATATGGTGCGGTTTTCAGATTTTATTACCTTGCTGCTGGGTGAGGAGGGAAGTGGACGTTCGACTTTAATGACTCAGGTCGAAAATCTGGCGTCTGAGCGCACGCAGCGGCTGGTCCGTATCGATTTAGACTCTAAAACCGATGTGACAGGTTTGCTGATATCCTTAGTCGACGCGTTTGGCTTAGATGATCCAGATTTAAATGATAATCGGCAACGTTTAGTCGCAGTACATAAACACGTTCGCGCTTTATTTGAAGTCGACTTAAGCTGTCAGATTTTGATTGATAATGCTGATTTCCTCAGTGATAACGCATTAGAGTTGCTAGTTGGTCTCTTGCAGACGGGAGAATCCGCTCCGCACGTGTTAATGACAGGCTTAGCAGACTTTGAAGAACGTCTACAAGATATTGGATTTTATGATCGGCTTGAAGGCCGTATCCATTTGCAGCTTTTGCTCCCCTTGGATGAAGAGGAGTCCGAGGCCTTTATCGCCTCGCTTCTTCCTAATGATGCAGAATTAAATGCTAAGCACCTTAAAAAGGTCATAGAGCGCAGCCGGGGAAATCTGTCCGCTCTAACCATGGGTGTTGTCCAGCTGTTAAAAAGCGGTGAGTTAAGTTCGCGCTCTGCAGCTTTCCCTATACCGCCGTTGCATTTGGCGGGTATTGGTATTGTCCTTCTGGCCATTACCGGATTTGCCGTTTGGCACTATTTGCCGTCCAGCGAGCCGCAGACGGACGTAGTGGCACAAATAAGTGTTCCGCCAATGCCGCCAGTAGCAGGTGATGCATTGCAGCAAGGCGCTGAAGTGGTTGCCCGGAATGAGTTGGCAGAGCGCTTAGCAGAACAAGAAGCCTTGCTGCAAGAAGTGCTTGATGCACCTGTGTCAGAAATGGATGCAGTTGATACACTCTTGGCTCAAGCAGAAGTGAGTATTGCACCAGCGCCTGTTATTGAGAGTATACCGCCTGTAGCCGAGGCTGATGAAAGCACTGCTGTGGCCGAGGTTGCTCAGGTTGTAGCGCCTCCGGCTCCGCCAGCACCAGCACCCGCAGCACCAGCACCCGAGCCGCCGATAGCGAGGCCAGCGGCACCTGAACCCGTACAACCCACACCCGCGCCGAGAGTTGAACGCCAAGATCCACCGACAGCTCCCGTTACGTCGGTGGCTGCCAATACAACTGCCGGAGCGCTTCGCTCCGAAGAGCTTATGGCTTGGCCTGACAATGGTTATACATTGCAGGTGTTAGGTGCGCGATCGGAAGATAGCGTGGTTAAATTTATACGTTCCCAACAACAACCTCACCGATTCTATTATTTTAGGACAGTTTTTAGGGATGAACCATGGCATGTTGTGGTTTACGGACAGTATAATACTCGGTCGGCAGCGATGGAGGCGGTGAACCAATTGCCCAGAGAGCTCAGGGATACCAACCCTTGGGCACGATCGATTGCCAGTGTCAAAGCGGATATACAAAAGCTACCGCAGTAACGTAAATATATAAATTATTGAGGACTACAAAGTATAGTCCTCTTTAGCTGAAAAAATTTCAGCTGCCCCTCGACTGCTAAAAAATTGTTCTGTTCCCTTTAGGGGTGTAGCATAGACTCCCCTTTTTTATCGCTAAGATAAGGGCTCAGTGGTGTGTGGTGTTTTTAAATGCCATGATATTTATGATTTTTTAGTGAGATTGGCTTATGAGCAATGGTCTGTATCGCCCAGGTGAATTTAAAGACAACTGTGGCTTTGGCCTGATGGCACACATGCAAGGACACGCAAGTCATGGTCTCCTGCAGAAAGCTATTCAGGCTCTAGCTGCATGACTCACCGCGGGGGTATCGCAGCAGATGGTAAAACCGGTGACGGTTGTGGTCTGCTGATGCAAAAGCCGGATGCATTTATGCGTGCGGTTGCTAGAGAGACTTTGCAAACAGAATTGGCTGACCGCTACGCGGTTGGCATGGTGTTTCTTTCCCGTGAGTCTGCATTAGCACAGACGGCACGCGCTTGCCTGAATTCTGAGCTGGAAAAGCAAGGCCTGAAAGTCTATGGCTGGCGTTTAGTGCCAACTGACGATGCCTGTCTGGGTCCTATTGCCAAGGATACAATGCCTGCAATTGAACAGGTGTTTGTTGATTCTTGCGGGAAAAATGAACGCGAGTTCTCCATCAGTCTTTTCACCGCTAGACGTAAAGCCGAAATTGCACTGACGAATGATCCTGATTTCTATATTTGCAGTTTGTCCGACAAAGTCATTTCCTATAAAGGCTTAATGATGCCAGTGGACTTACCGACTTTTTATAGAGATTTAGGTGATCCGCGTCTTGAAACGGCAATTTGCACCTATCATCAGCGCTTTTCGACCAACACGGCACCTCGCTGGCCTTTAGCTCAGCCCTTCCGTTTCTTAGCGCATAATGGCGAAATCAATACGATTGAAGGCAATCGTAACTGGGCACGTGCCCGCAGCAGTAAATTTGCAACCCCGCTCATCCCTGACGTCGAGTCTTTACAGCCAATTGTGAATACAACGGGTTCTGACTCCTCAAGTATGGACAATATGCTTGAGTTCCTGATGGTGGGTGGCATGGACATCTACCGCGCAGTGCGTCTGATTGTGCCACCAGCTTGGCAAAATGTTGAAACCATGGATTCTAACCTTCGTGCCTTCTATGAGTATAACTCTATGCACATGGAACCATGGGATGGTCCTGCGGGTATGGTAATGACCGATGGTCGTTATGCTGTCTGTATGTTGGATCGTAATGGCTTGCGTCCGTCTCGTTGGGTCATGTTAAAAGATGGCTTGCTCTGTACCGCTTCTGAAATCGGTGTGTTTGATTACGATCCCGCGAATATAGAGGCTCAAGGCCGCGTCGGTCCTGGACAGATTCTCGTTATTGACACGCAAACAGGTGACGTACTTCACACCGCTGATGTTGATGAAAAGCTTAAGTCGCGTCAGCCCTACCGTAAATGGTTAAAAGAAAACGCAGTACCACTTGAGCAAACAATGAGCTTTACTGAAGAGTCTGTTTCCTTCCGTGAAATGGACCCTGAAGAAACGAAAACGCACATGAAAATGTTTCAAGTGACATTTGAAGAGCGTGATCAGGTATTGCGGCCTTTGGGTGAGTCGGGAATGGAAGCCGTAGGTTCGATGGGTGACGATAAGCCCATGGCCGTTTTGTCCAAACGCATCCGTTCTGTGTATGACTATTTCCGCCAGCAGTTTGCGCAGGTGACGAACCCGCCGATTGATCCTTTGCGCGAAGCCATTGTCATGTCATTGCAAACCTGTTTAGGGACAGAACGCAATATTTTCCAAGAAACTCCGGAGCATGCGCGCCGGATCGTTTTAAAGTCGCCTATTTTGTCTGCTAGCAAATTCCGTCGTTTATGTGAATCGAACCTCTCAGGGTTTGAGTCAGCGATGCTGGATATGCAATACGATCCTGAAGTGGGTCTGAAAACTGCGATAGAACAGCTGTGCGAGAAAGCAGAGCAAGCGGCACGCAGTGGAAAAGTGATTTTGGTTTTGACCGATGCATACATTAAGCGTGGCATGCTACCCATTCATGCGGCGATGGCAACAGGTGCGGTCAACCAGCATTTGGTTGATAAAGGTCTAAGAACCAGTGCCAATATTATTGTCGAAACGGCGACAGCTCGTGATCCTCACCACTTTGCCGTACTTTTTGGCTTTGGTGCAACGGCTGTATACCCCTATTTGGCTTATCGCGTTTTGAACGATCTTTGCCGTACGGGCGAAATAACACTTGAGCCATTAATTAGCCACGAAAATTACCGTAAAGGCATTAACAAAGGCCTGCTGAAAATTATGTCCAAAATGGGCATATCGACCATCGCGTCTTACCGTTCAGCACAGCTATTTGAAGCGGTCGGTCTTTCGAGCGAGGTGGTTAACCTTTGTTTTAAAGGGGTGGCTAGCCGTATCGAAGGGGCGCGTTTTGAAGACTTCCACTTAGAACAATCCCTGCTTGCTAAAGAGGCCTGGAGTGTACGTAAACCTATCCAGCAAGGTGGTTTGCTAAAGTATGTGCACGGTGGCGAGTACCATGCGTATAACCCTGATGTGGTGACGGCGATTCATCAAGCCGTATCCACGGGGGACCCTGCACACTACCAGCGTTATGCGGACTTAGTGAATAAGCGTGGAGTGGCGACGCTTCGTGACTTATTTAGTATTCGTAAAGATATTAAGCCCATTCCATTATCTGAGGTTGAACCTGCTGAAGCCCTTTTCGCTCGTTTTGATACGGCGGCTATGTCATTAGGCGCTCTCTCGCCTGAAGCACATGAAGCACTCGCCGTGGCGATGAACGAGTTGGGTGGTCGTTCGAACTCGGGTGAGGGCGGTGAAGACCCCGCGCGCCATGGTACGATCAAGCGCTCAAAAATCAAACAAATCGCGTCTGGACGTTTTGGTGTGACGCCTGAGTACTTGATGAGTGCAGATGTTATGCAAATCAAAGTGGCTCAAGGGGCGAAACCCGGTGAAGGTGGCCAGCTACCTGGCGGTAAAGTGAATGCCCTGATCGCACGCTTACGCTATTCGGTGCCGGGTGTTACTTTGATCTCTCCACCACCGC
This sequence comes from Nitrincola nitratireducens, assembly GCF_000585235.1. NCBI lineage: Bacteria > Pseudomonadati > Pseudomonadota > Gammaproteobacteria > Oceanospirillales > Oceanospirillaceae > Nitrincola > Nitrincola nitratireducens. The sequence goes on from NZ_AONB01000014.1 coordinate 27,904, forward strand.
ATCATGACATCTACTCGATTGAAGACTTGGCGCAGTTGATTTTTGACTTAAAGCAAATCAACCCAGAGGGCTTAGTTTCCGTTAAGCTCGTATCACGTCCTGGTGTAGGTACGATCGCGTGTGGTGTTGCAAAAGCCTATGCCGATTTAATTACCATCTCTGGATATGACGGCGGCACAGCGGCTTCGCCTTTAACCTCGATTCATTATGCAGGCTCTCCTTGGGAACTAGGTTTAGCGGATGCGCATCAGTCACTGCGCGGTAACCAATTACGCGGAAAAATCCGTTTGCAACGATGGGGGCTTAAAAACCGGCCTTGATGTCGTGAAGGCGGCCATGTTGGGTGCAGAAAGCTTTGGCTTTGGAACCATGCCCATGGTGTCCTTGGGTTGTAAGTTCTTGCGTATTTGCCACTTAAACAACTGTGCAACTGGTGTGGCAACTCAGCGTGCGGACTTACGGGATGACCACTTCCGTGGCACCGTTGAAATGGTGAAGAATTTCTTCCGTTTTGTGGCAGAAGAGACGCGCCAGCTCATGGCGCAATTGGGTGTTCGTAGTATTGAAGAGCTGGTCGGTCGTACCGATTTACTGGAAATCATCGAAGGTGAAACGGCAAAACAGGCGAACCTTGATTTGTCTCCAATCCTTAGCCAAGCCGGAATACCTCAGGATTACCCACACACCTGTCAGCAAGCTCGAAATGAGCCCTATGATGCAGGTGGACTAAACTCACAGATGCAAGCCTTGGCTGAGTCTAGTATTGTTGAAAAACTCGGCGGTGAGTGGGCGCTTAAGATAACCAACTGTGATCGCTCCGTCGGTGCCAGAACCTCTGGCTTGATCGCGAAGCATCATGGCAACCTGGGTATGTCGGATGAGCCTGTGATCTTCAACTTCAAAGGCCATGCAGGGCAATCCTTTGGTGTGTGGAATGCTGGCGGCCAGTATCTCTATCTTGAAGGGGATGCAAACGATTACGTAGGCAAAGGCATGGCCGGAGGCAAAATTGTTCTGAGAGCCTTCGAGCAAGTCACATACAAAACCCGAGATGCCTCCATTATGGGCAACACCTGCCTTTACGGTGCAACAGGCGGTAAGTTGTTTGCGGCGGGTCAGGCGGGTGAGCGTTTTGCCGTTCGTAACTCAGGTTGTCATGCCGTGATTGAAGGCGCGGGCGACCACTGCTGTGAGTACATGACGGGTGGTGTTGTTACGGTACTCGGAAGCACGGGTTACAACTTTGGTGCTGGGATGACGGGTGGTTTTGCTTACGTGTTGGATTTAGACAATAGCTTCGTGGATAAGTACAACCACGAACTTGTCGATATCCACCGTATCGCCACTGAGCAGATGGAAGCGCATAAAAACCATTTACGTTCAACCATCATTGAGTTCACCCGTGAAACGCGAAGTGCTTGGGGACAAGAGATCCTTGAAAACTTTGATGAGCTCATTGGTAAGTTCTGGTTAGTAAAACCCTACGCAACGGGTATCAATGATTTGCTAAACAGTATCCGTAAGCGTCCTGAATAATCAGCAGGGTAATGAATCTTGGTCGGTGCTGCGCTGCAGCACCACCGAATGAGGTGTAAAGATGGCTGACCGTCTAAGTAATGATTTCCAATTTATGGAAGTGGGTCGAAAAGGCCCTGTAAAAGTTAAAGCCGCTGTTCGTAAAAAACAGTTTGCTGAGATTTATGAACCGTTTAAACCGAAAGAGGCATCAAATCAATCGCACCGTTGCCTTGAGTGTGGCAACCCTTACTGCGAATGGAAGTGCCCTGTGCATAACTTCATTCCGAACTGGTTGAAGTTGGTATCTGAAGGCAACATTCTTGAAGCCGTTGAGCTGAGCCATCAAACCAACACCCTACCAGAAGTCTGTGGTCGTGTTTGTCCGCAAGACCGTTTGTGTGAAGGCGCATGTACGCTGAATGATGGTTTTGGTGCAGTCACCATTGGCTCGGTCGAGAAGTACATCACCGACACTGCTTTTGCGATGGGCTGGAAGCCGGATATGTCGAATGTTGTTTGGACTGATAAGCGCGTTGCAATTATTGGTGCAGGTCCAGCGGGTTTGGGCTGTGCCGATATACTGGTTCGTAACGGTGTGCGTCCAATCGTATTTGATCGTTATCCAGAAATCGGTGGTTTGCTCACCTTTGGTATCCCTGAGTTTAAACTCGAAAAGTCAGTGATGTCACGTCGTCGTAAAATCTTTGAAGGCATGGGCATTGAGTTCCGCCTGAACACAGAAGTGGGTAAAGATGTTACGATGCAATCCTTGCTTGAAGAGTTCGATGCTGTGTTCTTGGGTATGGGCACCTACACATCGATGAAAGGTGGTTTTCCGGGCGAAGATTTGGACGGAGTGCACGAAGCGCTGCCGTTCTTGATTTCGAATGTGAACCATTGCCTAGGCTATGAAAAAGATCCGTCAGATTACGTCAGCATGAAAGGCAAGCGCGTGGTGGTTCTGGGTGGTGGCGACACGGCGATGGACTGTAACCGTACTTCGATTCGCCAAGGGGCTAAATCTGTGACCTGTGCGTATCGTCGAGACGAAGCCAACATGCCCGGCTCTAAAAACGAAGTTGTGAATGCGAGAGAAGAAGGCGTCAAGTTTGTCTTCAATCGTCAACCCGTTGAAATCGTCGGGGAGAATGGCAAGGTCGTTGGCGTAAAAGTCGTGACAACGCAGATGGGGGAACCAGATCAAAATGGTCGCCAACGTGCTGAAGTGGTCGAAGGCTCTGAAGAGATTCTGAAAGCGGACGCGGTACTCATTGCGTTTGGTTTTAGGCCGAGCCCTGCGCCTTGGTTTGCAGACTTCAATATATCTTTGCATGACGATGGCCGTGTTGATGCCAGTGCTGAACCTAAGGCAATTGATCGTTTTGCGTTTCAAACCACTAATCCAAAAATCTTTGCGGGAGGCGATATGGTCAGAGGTTCTGATTTGGTCGTGACGGCAATTGATGAAGGCCGTAAGGCGGCTGAGGGAATTTTGGATTACCTACAAGTGTAACGCTACAAAGTTGAATAAAAAGGCACTATCAAATCTGGATAGTGCCTTTATTAAATCAATCAGAGTCCTAGCAAATCATATGTTTGATTGCTGCGTTAGTTGCGCCAACATTGATTTAACGCCAAAGAGCCTGTTCGTCCCTTAACGCCAGTATGGGTTAATGTCAAATTGCCACAATTATCTCCGGCCATAGCGCCAGCTGGGGTTGCTCTTAATGTGTAAGTGGTTGCAGTGATTATCGCTAGATCAATATTGTAAAACACAGCTCCGCCATCTTTAGGCGAGACTGTAAAAGGTAATGCCGGTGGTGTGACTGGATTAGTGTTTCCCACAGTGTATTGATTGTTTGCAGTGTAATGCCTCTCCATAAATTGGGCCAGCTCAAGCAAACTAGCTTGGGCATCAGCGCGTCGACTCTTAGCGATCGAGTCTTGATATGACGGATAAGCCACCGAAGCAATAATTGCAATGATTGCAACGACAATCATTAGTTCAATCAAAGTGAATCCGTTGGAATGTTTATAAACCATCATTCGAAAACCTCTCTCCAAGATAGCCTACCCTCAGGTGGTCTATCCAAACCAGTATTTCCTTTGATAAAACCATCTTCGTCAGGGACATCTGAAACGTAATAATCACCCAGAGGAGTTGTTAAACTTGGAGGGCGATTAAATTGCTTTCCACTCACTGGTGTCGGTACTCCATTAACATCAACAAAATCGTCCTGATTAACCTTACCGTCACCATCAAGATCATAGATGCTATAAATTAATCTACCGCCAGTAAGGAAGTCTAGCTCCATATTCCATGACGTAGCACCAGGTGAACAGGGGTCATCATTAGGGATTAGAGTGGCAACACGTAACCGATCATTTAGAATCTGTGTGTTTGTTATCACGCGCTCACCTTCCAGTTTGTTGTTGTAAACTAGATTTAAAACCCAGCCCTTTTTAGAGTTATAGTTCACGCTATTTGCGCTTAGTGCGGTAACTTGAGTTTGAGTGTTTGGGAATTTACCTCTAAAGATAATTTGCTGTGATACTAAATCACCCGCTGTAACAACGGATCCAGTATCGCGAATGCCATAGATGCTTTGAATATTAAAATCAGAATTGTCAGGTGTTTCTATGTATTTACCAGTACCAAACATGACCATCATTCCACCTTGTGGGTGAAGTTTTAGGCTTGGTCTAGAAGTAATGGGTTGCGGTTTTCCAGCATTAGTTGCTGTAAATAATGGTAAGGCTCCGTTAGAAATTTGGAAGTCGTTTGGATTATTATGATTCAAATCAAACTTCCAAAGGTTACCGAGTAAATCACCAGCATAAACGTAATTTATGAAGGATTGCCCATCTTCTGAACCATAGAGAATAGCAGGAGAAGATAAACCATTTGCGATACTGCCACCAACGTTGGTGTTAAGGGTAGATAAAAGTGTGCCAGTTTCAAGGTCTATTACAAGAAGCTTTGCTTTTGACGAATTGCTGTTATAACCATTACCAGTAATGACAACCCATTTACCGTTTTTGAGTCTACCAATGACAGGCTCTGAGAAACTAAACCCAAGTTCAGGGCTTTCAAACTCCCAGAGTACATTATCCTTACCCAATGAATTTGGATTGGTGATGTCTATGGCGAATATGCTGCGACCCCCACCACGAAGAGAACCAATTAATATGGTTCTCCAACTACCATTTATAAAAGCATCCGATACATGTGTATTACCATCAACAAAATAAGCATGATCATAATCTTCGTCAGTCAAAAGCGCTAAGTTTCTTATAACCGCTCTTGGAACATAAGAAAATAGTTCTACACCCCCGCCATTGACTTGTGAATCGGCATTAAAGATATGAAGCATTCCAGCATTTGCACCAACAACGAGAAGTGGTGTACGGTTGCGTTTTTGAAAAACAAAATTTTGATAGCTTTTAGCTTCACTAACTTTGCTGCCTAATCGGTGGTAACCAAAGTCCTCACGGTGAACAAACACAGGGTTAGAGTTAATTATGTCTCCGATTACTGAGTTGCCGCGGCTACGCATTCCTTGTATTTGTTGTCCTCTAATAAACTTTAGAATATTTTCATCATTACCAAGTAAAGCCTTTTGTGTGGAGGTAAGTCCATTAGTACCCCAAGAAAACTCTATAGCTTGGTTTTCATCGCTAAAACTATAAATTTTTCGCAGATTTGGTGCAGGAAGATTACTTGATGCACTCCATTCCTTTTGTACTGATACCGCTCCATTATTAAAAGTTGGCCTGTAAGCAGATACATCGCCAGTCCATGAGTTTATGTCAAAACTCGTTGAGAAGAGCAGGGTAGAAGTGCTTGGGAAAAAAGAAGATGAAACAACAGAAGTACCAGATGGGGCTACTTGGGCTACGATATCAAGAAGCACGTTTTCTAATTCGGATGCAAAGGTTGATGGGTCAGCTGCGCTGAAGAATCCACCTCGTGAGTTGACGGCTGCATGGAGCATATCGTCGATTTTAAATTCATCACTGTCGTTAGGGTTCGGCCAATTAATTGTTGCGCCTGTGGATATAGCCTCAAAAGCCTCATCTGGATCAATAGTACCAAAAACGCCCAGCCCAACAGCATAGGTAACCATATGTTGCTGGTTTTGAGGGTTACGATCAGAGGTTGGTACGTTATTGGTCAAATTAGTTAAATCCGTTTTCCAGTAATAAGCAGCCACATCAGCTAATGTATTGGAAAAAGTATCTGCAAAAGGTGCACCCATATTGCCATCGACATTACCAACACCAGGACTGTCACCATTCCAATAGCCATCACTCATTAAAATGGTAAAGTTCTGGCGACATGAGATCAAATCACCTCCAGCTTGACCGGGAGTTGTACTGTAGGGACCAGTATCTGTGACATTAGTAAAGTAGTTTCCAGCACCTTGAAGTGCTCTCCTTAGTGGAGTACCACCTGTATCAGGTGAGTTATGCAGCCAAGTGTAGAAGTTACTTTTATGTGTTGATGTCAAAGGGCGAACACCCTGCATCACTGCGCGTTGAGAGCTTCCATCCACACTGATCGTGTCTTGATTTATTCGGCCCCATCCTAGTCTAAAATCATTGGGTAGACTATTAAAAGCGTCACCAATGCCTGCTCGAGATGCTAGTGTACGAGTTCGGTAATAGGAATACCAATTTGCAAAATTTTGTTGTTGTTCGGCTGATACGATGTGCCGTGTGTAGCAGTTATTGTCCTCTAGACCACCAGCACAGCCCTGATTAAATGTATAGTAATCAGCCGGTCCCTCTGCTCCACAATAAGCCTGTGCTCCTGTTGTCCATGGAAATCGCCATGTGGCCCTAAAGCTAGTAGATAAATTGACATTGCCTGTTTGCTGATATCCATCTACCCATGCACTGAAAAAATTTGCATTTGGTAATCTTGTTCCATCTGCTCTTTTGGGAGGCAAATAAGTAGAGTTTGGGTTAAAGTAAATTTTGTTATAATCACTTGAACGACCACGCGCACGCTGATTAATACCTGAGTCACTGTTGCAAACATCAACTATTGAATCTGGCATGTGTGACCACTTCATAGAACCAGAGTCATCAATAATAAACAGTAAATTAGGAGGAACTGTATTGCTTAAAAATAGAGGTTTTTGTGCGATTTCCAGTTTTCCAACTACTTCGCTACCAAAAACTTCAACCTCAGCAAGTGATAAGTAATCTGTGATGTTGTTATTGCCAGATTTCTGTATCAATAAATAACGGCCACTGGTGTTGACTGAATTAAAACTTATGGTAGCACTGGGATTGCTTCCAATTTGGGTTTGCCAGTTAGATGTGGCGCGTGCTGTGCTTAGTGATGAAGATGAAGTGCCTAATGCGAAGGGTGTCTCGCTGAGCATAACATACACGTTTGCGAGCCTTAAGCGACATTGATTGCTCACCAACAATCCATTACTACAACCACTCTCATCACGATTATGGATTACAATCTGTGATATGTCATAAACCTTCCCTAAGTCTAAATGCCACCAATCGCGAGATGTGTTGCCGTTAGTATGAGTTATGGTGCCACTGCTGTAAAATTTGCGAGTATCACCGTCAATCGCACGAGAAGCAACTCCTTGAAAACCAGTGGATGACTGAGTAGCGTTACCACTGCGTGCAACATTGTTCGATGCTGATATGGCAGTAAAGCTCAGAGATAGTAAATATATCAAAGCGATTAGCTTGTATAGGTTGTTCATTGTAACTCCTTTAGAGCCTTGGCTCCTTGAAAACCTTTTACGCAGATATTAACTGCATATGAAAGAGATACTTGGTTTAATACAAACATAATCTAGGAAGATTTGTTGAAAGGATTAAAAAAAATCATACTCAAGCTCCCCTAATTAATTCACTTCGATCGCAAAGGTAGAAATAAGTCGTGTTTCAACAGGGCCTACACTACCTACACTAACGACAGTATAGATTTCAGAAAAAGCTTGGTTGGTCAAACTACTTCCTAGATTAATGAATTCTTTTTTCATTGGTCCACAATAGGCACTGTGAAAGGTGGCGGGTAATTCATTAGCATTCGGTGTAACAAACTGGCCCGAATCTACAGCGATAGTTTGCGGATCATTAAAAAAACTACTAATAAAACCGTTACAGTCTACAGGGCTGAGTGGTAGTTGTGATTCAATTGCTCTTACCCCTGCCTCTGCAGCATGAAAGCTGAGATGTGATTGTCTGGTATTACCCGTCATGCGTTCTTGTATGGTGGTACTTTGCATAGAGCTAACGCCTAAAATCGTGACCAATAATAAAACAATTAATGAAACGATTAATGCGGACCCTGATTGATGCGTTTTTTTGCTCATATAGGATTCCTCACGGCAACGGTGGTTTCAAACGTCTGTTGTAGTCGGCCTTGAGGGTGCGAAGATTCTGTAAATCCACGCAACTGGCTAACAATATTTAGAGTAAGCGTTACGCCTCTATTATTCGTGCCCTGGAAGGTGTTGACGGTGAATGTATTAACACCCTCGACCAATGCCTGTGGATTGCCGTTGTTAAATTGTCTGTAAAGTGAAGGTACCTCTGCTCCAACGGGTTGTGCTATGAAATAACGAACAGTAGAGAGTTGGTTTGTTGAAGTGAGTTCAGCCGCGACAACCAATCGACCACCTGTATAGTCAAATCCCATTTGTCTTGTCGAGTTATTGCCGCTGTTATCATTAATTGAGTTGGTGGGAAAAACAACCGTACCACCTGATACTTCACCACTAAATACAGTACCCCTAGTACAATCCTGATCAAGAGCTATAAGTATGTTTTTAAGATCAGAGTTTGCAAGCAATCCCTGATCAATAGCGTTGTTTGTATTCGTTAATTGGTCGTTTAGTATGTTCGGAGCATCAATTGTGAAAGAGGTTGAGTTATGTGCGGTAAGTCCGTGCCAGCGTAAACCCCTCGTTGAATTTGGCTTTGTGACCTCTAAAACATCACTTCCTGCGATGGGATTTAGAGCCGTTGCTACTGTATTTAATGTGTTTATGTTTTTACTCTCAACTACAACACCAGAATTATCAATTTTAAAGGGATTAATAACGGATTCAATCAGTGCCGCATCATCAGGTCGACTCCAGTTAACCATGAAGCGCATTTGTGAAGAAACTATATCCGCTGAAGCGGATTCGAAATTTTCATTAACTGGATTACCTCTATTTTCACCAACACCGCCACAGAACTCAATTGTTGGGTTAAATCCAGCCTGACGTACTTCGCGAGTTAGATATTCTAATGCAAACCGACCGTTTTCTTGCACTCTTGATTGTGCTTCATTGAGACGATAAGTCTGGGAGTTACTTAAAAAAATATAGACAACTGCGCTCAAAATAATCAAACCAATGGCAAGGCTTATCATTAACTCGATTAGCGTAAATCCTCTGGCTTTTGTGGGCATAATTTATAACTCCAAAATATAGCTAAAAGTGACGTTTTCATTTGCACCAGCTTGTGGTCCTTGTATTCGACCTCGGCTTTCGGACCACTGAATACTAATCGTAAACGCATTACCATTTTGAGCCACTGTGGCTGTGACACCATTACCAACAATATCCGTTAATCGGTTTTGCCATGTAGTAAGTCGTGCAGAGCCAGTATTAAACTCACCATTCAGTGCCTCTGCTTCGAATAGACGCATACGCTCGCCTAGGTCATATCCCATATGCGTGACATTAGAGCGAATAAAACTACTGTGATTACTTTTTAATGATTGCGTTTGTAAAGCCGCTAGTCCCAACAAACCAACAGTAACGACTAGTACCGCAATAAGTACCTCAATGAGAGAAGTGCCGGATTGTTTCTTGAAAATATTTATATCAATCATGTGCATGCTCCAATTGATACGGTCACCTGTCCAGTTGCATTAATGTTGATACAGCGGTCATGATTATCAATGTTAATGGCTATTTGATGAGGCACTGCACCGACAATAAAACCTTCTCGTGAAAAAGCGATTCCACCAGCAGGTGCTTGTATGACGTTTCCTCCTAAACTTGCCGAAACGCCATCCCACACGCGTACCACTTCATTACTACCTAAGGCAGTAATCAGCCAACCATCACTCCAATTACCTGTTGGGTCACAACCATTCTGAGCTTGATTACTGATACAGACCGCAACAACTACTCTGCGTTTAAGGGCCTCTGACCGCGCCAGCTGAAGCGCCCCAGCAAGGTCGTTAGTAATAGCTCTTGCCCTAGAACTTTCGAGAGTGCTTTGAAAGCTTGGAACACCTATAAACAGAATGATCGCAAGTACGGCAATAGATACCATTAATTCAATTAAAGAAACGCCAGATTGTCTGCTACCTTGCTTCATGGTTTACATATCTCTGTATAGAAATTTCTACTTATAAGCATAGATTTTTAGCTTTGAGTAATCCAGTGCAGAGCAGTTGAATGGTTGGATTAAGCAGATGAATGGTTATGGAAGATATAGATTTTTAGTTCGGAGGCTTTTCTTCGGCTTATATTGAGTCGTTCATCACATCCATAAAGTGATACGAAATATAAGCCATCTATTTTGTTCAAAGTGTTCATACGTGAAATATTAATTAATAAATGTCGATGAGCCCGGACCACCAATCCTTGATAGCTAGCTTCTATGCGGTTAAGGCTTTCATTTAATATCGCCTCCCCCCCATCAAACACCATCTTCACCACCTTATCTTCTGCCATAAAGTACTGAACCTTATCAAAACGAATACGTCGTAAACTGTTGCCGACTTGATAGCTGATCCAAGGATTGAGTTCATCCTGCTTTTCAATATGCGCACGGGTTGGTGTGCCGACGCGCTCTAAGGCGGTCTTTAATCGACTGGCATCGACAGGCTTGAGCAGATAGTCGCTAGGGCCGACACTGTATGCATCCAGAGCATGTTGCGGATGGGCGGTGACAAAAATAATTGCAGGGGGCAGTGGTAGTTGATTGATCGTTTCAGCCAAGGCTAAACCATCCGTATCCGGCATTTCGATATCCAGCATCACCAGATCAGGTTGCAACTGTTGCACTAAATTTAGAGCATCAGTAGCATTCTCTGCCTCGCCTATACAGTCAATTTGTGTATGCGCTGACAGTAAACGCTTCAGTCTAGCGCGGGCTAAGGGTTCATCATCAACGATCAGGGTTCGCATCTGTTCATTTCCTTAGGCTTTAGTGTCATCGAAAGGGATGACCAACTTAACACGATACTGATTCTCTATCGCTCCAGTGGTTAGTTTGGCTCGGTCATCATAAAGGAGTGCGAGTCGTTGTCTAATATTATCGATGGCAATCCCGTTTCCTTCAAATCGTGCCTTGCAGTGAGGAGGCAAAGGGTTTTCAATCAATAGTGTCAGGTTTTTTTGACTGAACATTAGCTCTATTCTGATCAAGCTAGGTTGACTAAACCCTTCAACACCATGTCTTACAGCATTTTCGATCAAGGGTTGTAAGGTCAAGCTTGGCAGCAGTATTGACGGTAATTGTTCAGGAAAATGTCGAGACACTTGTAATCGAGTGCCTAAACGCCAATGCTCCAGTGACAGATAACTGTCCATAATACGTAACTCATCAACGAGCGTACTGGTTTCACCTGCTTTGAGAGCCGCGCGAAAGAGTGCTGCCAGGTTAAGTAACGCCTCTTCAGCGGCCTGTGGATCTTGTTGGGTTAACTCGGCGACCGTATTCAGGCTGTTAAATAAAAAATGTGGACGAATCCGTGCCTGAAGTGCATCTAACTCTGCTCGCGATTGAGCGGCAATCCTCTGCTGGCGTTCATGATGCATAATATAGAATTGTAATCCAATCACGCCGACAATAGATGCAATCAATAGGTTGTGAAAAATAAAGGTACTAAGCTCCGCCTGTGTTTGCCAACCTTGCTGTGTGAGTAGATGAAAGGCAATCAAGCTGACAGCTGCCGTGCTACTCAATAGCAATAAGAACGCCACAGCTGCTAGTTGGCGTGGAGAGTTTTGACCAAAATGTTTTTGGTACTGACACAAGAGTAAAAGCGTCAACAGATTTACCCACTGAACGAACAGGGTTGTTAAGCCTAGACGATACCATCGATCCTCAAGCACTCCCGGTGCAAGTGTCATGAGAATCGCAACCGCTTGTGCGAGCACAATGGCACGAAGCACAATTTTACTCTGGCATACCGAGGTTTTGATCGTTTGATTCATACATACCCCAATCGGGTTAAATAATTGTACCAGTATAATGTGGGTTGAGAGAGGGGCCAAAAAAGTTCAAGTTGTCAAATTAATTTAATAGGGGAGTGTTATTTGCTTGAGTAACCTAAAGGTCAGTTTGGCCCTGAAATCGGACGTATTCACGTTCTTTTATGATGAAGGTCGATTGACGTTTCATGCTTTCTGTCCTGCTTCTAAAGCACAAACCCGATTCCGCCCTTGCTCTTTCGCATGATACAAAGCCGTATCTGCCCTAAGCGTAAGGCTCTTTTGCTTGTCCCCCAATTGCCACTGGGTCACACCAATACTAACCGTACAGCTTCCGACGTCTGGGAATTGATGATCAGCAATTAACTGTCGAAGCATATCCGCATGTGTTGTCGCTTCATCCAAGGTCATATCTGGGCAAATAACCATAAATTCTTCTCCTCCCCAGCGCGCAAGTGTTGCGTTGGCTGAGCAATGGCCTTTCAATATCGAGGCAATGTCGGTTAGTACCGCATCTCCACATAAGTGGCCGTAGGTGTCATTGACTCGCTTAAAAAAGTCGATATCCATCAGCAGAACGGAAAAAATACGTCTCGTTTTTTCTGACTCGTCAATCATCTCCTCAAAGGCCTTTTCAAGGCGCATTCGGTTATACAAGCGGGTGAGACGATCGGTGATGGCCAATTGCTCTAACTGGCGGTTTTTGATTTCAAGTTCTCGTTGCACTTCTAACAGCTGGGTGTTGGCGCGTTGCACTCTAATGTTCAACTTGGCCAGTTTAATGTTCCAGATAATGAACGCGATAATAATCAACAATGCAACGACGCCTATCTGCCATATGAGTCGATAGTCGGCAGGCTTGCTGATCGCAATTTGCATCCATCGCTGTTCAATTTGGGCTTTGGTTTCATCGGTAATGGATAGAAGTGCCTTGTTGAGCAGGTCGAGTAGGAGTTGGTGTTGAGATTGCACGGCAAAGTGAAACTGATAGGCAATATCCAGTTGTCCACCAATTTTTAAATTGTCTCGACCTGAGCGATTCAGGCTATTGCCCAGTGAAGGTAGGCTATCGATGTATCCAAAGACCTCGTATTTACGCACGGCATCCAATCCCGCCTCAGCGCTTGGGTAAGAAACCAGCTTCGTGTCCGGAAAGCGTGAGCGGATCAATGCCTCAATTTCACTAAACGCGAGGACTGCAAAGGTTTGATCTTTAGTTTGATCAAGGTTGTTGATAAAAAATGCATCTTGGCGAGTGGCAATGACAATGGGGGTCTCGTAATAGCTGGAAGTAATGGAAACGCTCGGTTGATGACCGTCGATAGAGGGGGCATTTGCAATGAAGTCACATAGATTGTTCTCTAAGGCATCTAAGGCGGCCTGCCAGTGTGGTTGTCGACTCAGTCGTGTCGTGAGGCCTGCGTTATTCTTTAACACTTCGATAATATCCGCGATCGCGCCATAGTATTGTCCATTCTGATCGATGCGCTCATAGGGCATGCGTTCACTAATAGCGCAGATTCTTAAGGCAGGTATCTGATCCAGCCATTCAAGTTCTTCACGAGTTAAATGAACATGGTGGGCTGAGGCATGAGTACGTGAAATCCAACGCTCTTGCAGCTCTCTTTTCTCTTGTTCTGTTAAAGCATCCATTGACTTTTGAAGAAGGGTTTTCAGCATCGGGTCATCTTTACGTACGCCAATATGGAGGGGAATCGGGCGACCAAAACGTGTGTCTTGTAAGCTATTTGAACGTAAATCAGGAATGCCATATTTTGTTGACAGATGGTTAGCAACACTCAGCAGCTCTAAGGTCGCATCGGCTTCTTGTGTACTGACGAGAATGAGCGCTGCGATGCTATCCTCGGTTGGGATGACCTGAATGTCAGGTTGGTTTTTGAAAAACTCATAGTTGTAAAACGCATCTGGAAGCGCCAGTGTTTTGCCGATGAAGTCCTCGGGACGTTGAATGGGGAGGTGATCTTTATGCTGATAAACCGCCTGAGCGAGGCGAATGTATGGACCTGTAAATTCCATGATTTCTTGGCGAGATTCGTTGGGCGCAATGTTCATCATGACGTCAAGTTTACCGTCGGACATCATTTGCATGAAATCACTCCAGCTATGCCCGGAAACAGGTTCGACCTCTAAACCCACGCGTGCAGCCAGCAAGCGAATCAGGTCGATGGAGTGTCCTGTAGGAAAGCCGTTTTCATTGTAATTGTAAGGCTCGAAGCTGGTTTCGTTTTGGACACGAATAACGGGGTTTTGTCGGACGTACTCACGTTCTTCAGGGCTAAGTGCTAAAGTTTGTTGCTTGATACGCTCTAAGGTCACAACATCGGTCCAGCGTTGGCTGAGCTGCCGCCACTCATCGGGCGTAATGGCATCCATTGCCTTCTGTAAGATATCGTGGATTATGACCCGTTCGGGTTGTACGCCAAAGCGTAAATCTTCTCGACCTACGCCGCCAATGCGGAACTCACCTGCTACTCGAATATTGGTTAATGCATGACGAGTGGCATAGTGTTGGGCTGAAGTTAAATTTTGAATGGATGCGTCAATGGAGCCAAAGGCCACGGCTTTGATCAGGTGTTCATAGTCTGGAAATTCTACGACTTCAATACCAGGCAAGGCCTGTAATAAATCCAAGTAAAAAATATTGTTGAGCACACCTACTCGTTTGCCCGAAAAATCCTCAAGACCGCGGTAGCCCCCAAAATCGGCCCGCGTGAAAATAACGGTTGGTATCTCAAAATACGGGGTGGTGAATAAAGAAAAGTGAGCACGATTCGGGCGATAGGAAATATCGGCAATCGCATCTACTTGTTTTTCTTCAAGCTTATGAAGGTTGTTGGCCCATTCGTCAATTTCGATCTTGAATTGAATATCGGCTTTGTTTTCGAGGAGTTGTACAAGGTCGGCAACTAGGCCTGTGTGTTGTCCATTTTCAACAAACGAAAAGGGGATGAAGTCATACATTACGGCTAATGAGATAGGACCATGCTTATCAATAAACGCTCGCTCTTCTGTGTTTAGCAAACTTGCATGTACATGGAAGGCTAGCGTAGTGAATACGAGCAACAGAGCTAATAAAGGCTTGAGTAAAAAAGAGCATTTGTCCATTTTGTTTAGGGTCTGGGCGTCCAGTCATACGATGACCTAACCTTGCCTTAATGAGCTGAAGTTCGCAAGTAAAAAAGCCATCCGAGGATGGCTAAAACTTGAGGACTAAATCAAGTAGGGTCTCTAATCAGACAGCGCTGCTGCCCAGTTCGAGTAGGGTGGCATTACCACCGACGGCGGTGGTGTTGATGGTACGTGTGCGTTCGGTGACAAAACGTGACAAATGATCGGGTTGAAGAAGCGCTGTGCATTGCACAGGATCGGTTTCGGCGACCACCTGTACGAGTAGACCAGAGCGCTTAGCGATTAAGGCATTCAGTTCGATTACTCGACTCATCGGTAAGACGCACGCAAATACAGCTAAATGATCAAGCGCTAGTGCCTGATTCAGCGTCAAATCCGAGACCGCTTGCAAAATAGGCTCAGGAACACCGGCTTGGTGAAGGAGTCTGGCCAGTTGTTCACACCAGGCTTGTTCTTCAGGCCAGTGCAGCAATACGGCATTGCCCGCAACGAGAGCTGCAAAGACTTGACCCAAAAAGGCCGTATAGGTCGATGCTCCATCGGCGCAGACTAAACAAATACCACGTCCATTCAAATATAGCTCGTTGCTTTCACCTGTTGGCCCTGGCAAGGTCGTAATTTGTTCAAGCGTTGCGGCTTGCTCCAGCAAGTGCTTGAGAAGGCCAACGCTTCTGACATCGTTTGCTTGCGGGATTTGTGTGTGTATTTTCTGTAAACGTTCACTGCGCTTAATAAACCCTTGATGATTCCATGCATCCCAAGCAGACAGCGCATTTGCAATTCGGTTATCGGATAGGCTAGCCATTAGTGCAGCTCCTCAACAAGTCTTAATTCGGTAAAGCGTTGAACATAGTGTGGGCCACCGGCCTTTGGACCTGTACCGGACAAGCCTTGCCCTCCAAAGGGTTGGACGCCGACACTTGCGCCGATTTGATTGCGGTTAATATAGCAGTTGCCCACACGTACACGGGATTCGATGTGTGCTGCGGTGCGCTCATTTCGGGTATGAATACCAAGGGTGAGGCCATACCCAGATGCATTGATTTGATCAATTAAGTTGTCCATTTCACTTGCCTTAAATCGCAGCAGGTGAATGATCGGGCCAAATTGTTCACGTCCGAGCTCGCTGAGGGCACGAATTTCAAATGCCGTAGGTGCGACAAATGTGCCTTCCTGGCAGGTAGGGCTTAGGGGCGTTTGCCCTAAAAGCTTAGCGCTCTTTTTCATGGCTTCAATATGGTTCAATAATCCCGTTTGTGCCTCGGCATCAATCACAGGACCAACGTCTGTCTGATGCAGTCTAGGATCACCAACGGTCAGCTCTGCCATTGCCCCTTGTAAAAGCTCGACGATCCGATCGGCAATATCGGCTTGCACACATAATACCCGTAGCGCTGAACAGCGTTGACCTGCCGATGCAAAGCCGGATAAAACAGCATCATTGACGACCTGTTCGGGTAAGGCGGTTGAATCGACGATCATGGCATTTTGGCCGCCTGTTTCGGCGATAAACGGAACGGGTGCGCATCCTCTTGCAGCCAGAGAGCGGTTAATGATTTGCGCGGTTTCGGTAGAGCCTGTGAAAGCAACGCCATTGATGTTTACGTTACTTGTCAGAGGCGCTCCCACCCCTGCGCCATCGCCCGGCAGCAATGTGATGACATTGGCGGGGATGCCTGCTTCAAGCATCAGCTCTGTGGCTCGGTAGGCAATTAAGCTGGTTTGCTCGGCGGGCTTAGCAATCACACTGTTGCCCGCTACCAGAGCGGCGGTGACTTGACCCAAGAAAATTGCCAGCGGGAAGTTCCAAGGCTGATGCAAACAATTATGCCGCGACCTTGACGTTGCCAAGGACGTGCATGACCATCGATGTCTTTTAGCATCATGGGGGCGTCGCTGATGCGCTCGGCTTCATTGGCATAGTAGCGACAAAAATCGACCGCTTCACGAACCTCATCTATCGCATCTTGAATTGTTTTGCCTGCTTCAAGATGGCAAAGCGCGACAAGCTCGGCAAGGTTTTCTTCAAGCAGGTCGCCCAAGCGGCGTAGAGCATCCGCTCGTGTGTGGGCCGAGGTGGTTTTCCAAGTCTCGTAGCCCTCTTGTGCCGCTGTGATCGCGAGTGCGACGAGTTCAGCATTGGCAAAGCTGACTTCTCCTACCTGAATGCTGTGATTGTGTGGGGCGATCACGGCATGGCTTGGGAGACCTGAGTGAGGTTGTCCGTTAATCAGTGCCTGAGCGGACCAGCGCTTGGTAAAAAACGACTGCACGCTGTCACGGAAGGGCAGCCATTCACTTTCAATTTCAATGTTCGGGCTAAACGAGTTCTTACGATCGTGAAAAATGGCTGAAGGTAAGGGAATGTTCGGGTTGTGCAGCGTTTGACGGCTGTTGAGAGTCGTCCAAGGATGTTGCACCAATTCCGAAATTGGACAGCGCGCGTCGACAAGGCGATGGACAAATGAGCTGTTTGCGCCATTTTCCAGCAAGCGGCGAACCAAATAGGGTAGCAAATCTTTATGGCTGCCCACGGGTGCGTAGATCCGAACCGTGACGCCGGATTGGGTCAACACTCGATCATACAGGGCATCGCCCATGCCGTGCAGGCGCTGGAATTCGAAATCTCTGTGTGATGCGAGTGTCAAGATGCTGGCAACAGTATGTGCGTTGTGGCTGGCAAATTGTGGCCAAATGTTGCCACGTACTGACTCGCTTAACAAAAAGCGTGCGCAGGCTAAGTAGGACACATCGGTGGCTTCTTTGCGGGTGTAGACGGGGTATCCACTCAAACCACGCTGCTGGCAAAGCTTGATTTCGCTGTCCCAGTAAGCGCCTTTCACCAGTCGTACAGGGATGATATTGCCCACTTCACGCGCCAGCGCATTCAGCCATGCCAAAACGGGTAACGCCCGCTTTGAATAGGCCTGAACAACTAAACCAAAACCGCCCCAGCCTTGACAAGCTTCACTGCGAATCAGTTTTTCGAAGAGATGAAGAGACATCTCCAAACGATCCATCTCTTCAGCATCAACGGTGATCGCGACGTTCAATGAACGCGCTTTTTGAATTAACGTCAGAACACGATCGTAGAGTTCGGTCATGACACGGTGTTCTTGGCCGACTTCATAACGGGGGTGTAAAGCAGATAGCTTGATGGAGATGCTCGGTCTAGGCCCTTTCGCTTTCGGGTCTTGGAAGTTGCCTGTGAACTCGATGGCGCTCATATAGTCATTAAAGTACTTCTGAGCATCTTTTGCGGTCAGGGCTGCTTCACCTAGCATGTCAAAGGAGTAAGTATAGCCTTTCTTGCGATAATCAGAACCGCGCTTCATGCTTCACTGATCGTGCGCCCGAGAACAAATTGGTGGCCCATGACTTTCATGGCCTGTTGCATAGCCGCACGAATAACAGGCTCGCTCATGCGATTGACTAAGCGATTAATAATGCCGGCTGGTGAGCCATCTTCACGCTCATCCATGGTCACAACTTTACCTGTCAGTAACAGTCCCCAAGTAGAGGCATTGACCAACAGGGATTCAGAGTTACGTAAGTGTTTTTTCCAGTCGGCAACACTGAGTTTGTCTCGAATCAGGGCGTCTGCCGTGTCGGCATCCGGAATACGCATGAGGGCTTCGGCTAGACACATTAAAAGAATGCCTTCTTTTGTATCTAAGCTGTACTCCAGTAGGAGTGCATCAATCATGTGAATGGCATCGCCGTCGGCTCTCACCTGTTCAATTAAGGACGTTGCCAATTGCTCCGCTTTTTGCAACTCTTGATCCTTGGGCTTGGCTAAAGGCATTAACTCTCTTAGCCAAGTGTCTTCATCAATGGAGTAAAGAGGAGAGATAGATGACCAGATCTCTGACGTCGACTGGTTAACCCAGGTCGAATCAAGAACATTGCTTGCTTTAAACATAGTGCAACCCTCAGAATTTAGTGTCAGCAAGCTAAATGTTGCTGATAACCGACAATGGCGACACTCTAATAATAAAAGCTAGTTCAGGTCTTGCCAGTTTCTACGGAGTTTTTGGCGTATTCTCCGATGCCAGAGAAAACTGTTTTCGATAACGGGCAGGGGAAATGTTGAGGTGTTGGCTAAAGGCACGTGTTAACGCGCTTTGATTGGCAAATCCAAAACGACTGGCAATTTGTGCAAGCGGCTCTCGTGTTTCTGTCAGTGCTTTCAGTGCCGCATCAAAACGTCGATTGAGAACGTATTGCTGGGGTGTTTTTCCTGTTTGCTCACGAAATCGGTCAAAAAACTGACTGCAACTTAAAAACACCAATCCTGCTAATTCGCTGACCAGAATTTTACGATCAATGTGAAGGTCGATGTAACTATCGATCAGTGACATATTAATCCGACCGTAAAAGCGAGCCGGATAGGGTGTTTGCTGTTCGAGGTGTCGTTGCAGTGCGCAGACAATTGTGTGACTGCAGGCGCTTTGCAGAAACGGGTCGTTCGGGCTTTGTTGCATTTCGCGGCTAAGCGCACTGATTAGAATCTGCAGCTCGCTGCTGCAGTTGATAAATTTTGATTGCTTGAAGAGTAGGTCAATGCGTTTTTGTAAAGACGGATCTTCCGCTTGGATGGGTAGGTTAATGACGATAATTTGATTATCACCCATGCCCCAGAAGGCGTGATCAGTTGAACAGGGTAAAACACACCCTTGCCCTAAGCTGACGGGCTGTGCGGCCCCAGCGACATCAAACTCAGTTGCCCCTTGCAAACCAAATACAAGTTGGTGGTAACTGTGATCATGATGGTCAGCCTTTTCGGGCAAACTGACGACTTCGGCTTTCTTTACCATAATAAGGACATCGGCATCGGGTGTTTGAATAGAACAATATCAAACTAATGATCCCATAATAAGTGGTTAGGGATAACAAGTCTAATTTGCATCCTACCATCGTCGTGTTTGTGACTGTCCAGCGTTTTCCTTCCCCTTTTTGTTCACGAAAAGGGTACAATGTGCGCAAATTCATTATTGCTTAGAAATAGGATTTTTTCCCTATGTCCGAATTGAAAAATGATCGTTTTTTAAGAGCTTTGTTGCGTGAGCCTGTTGACGTTACCCCTGTGTGGATGATGCGCCAAGCTGGGCGTTACTTACCCGAGTACAAAGCAACACGAGCACAGGCCGGAGACTTTATGAGTCTGTGTAAAAACCCTGAGCTGGCGTGTGAAGTGACGCTGCAGCCTTTAGAGCGATACGATCTAGACGCGGCAATTCTTTTTTCCGATATCTTGACCATTCCGGATGCAATGGGGTTGGGTCTTTACTTTGAAGCTGGGGAAGGTCCGCGCTTCAAAAAAGTGCTGCGCACCGAAGCGGATGTTGCTGCTTTGCCTGTACCCAAGGCGGCCAGTGATCTGGATTACGTGATGAATGCAGTTAAAACCATTCGTTCGGCGTTGAACGGTCGCGTGCCCTTGATCGGTTTCTCGGGTAGCCCTTGGACCTTGGCAACCTATATGGTTGAAGGTGGGTCGAGCAAAGATTTCCGTCATATAAAAGAAATGATGTATGCCACGCCCGATGTCATGCATGCGTTGCTACACAAGCTGGCGTTGTCTGTGACCGACTATTTGAATGAGCAAATTCGCAGCGGTGCTCAGGCCGTCCAGATTTTTGATACCTGGGGTGGAGTGCTTAGTCCAGAAATGTACAAGACCTTTTCGTTGGCGTATATGGAACAGATCGTAAAAGGCCTGATTCGTGAGCATGAAGGACGTCGAATTCCGGTCATATTGTTCACAAAAAATGGTGGACAATGGTTAGAGGTCATGGCAAAAACGGGGGCCGATGCGTTAGGTTTGGATTGGACAACGCATATTGATGATGCACGTCGTCGTGTGGGGCAACAGGTTGCTTTGCAGGGCAATATGGATCCGTCGGTTTTATATGCGTCGCCTGCGCGGATACGTGCTGAGGTTGCGGATATTCTTCAGCGTTACGGTTCTGGTACAGGTCATGTCTTTAATTTGGGCCATGGTATTCATCAATTTGTTAATCCCGAGCATGCAGGTGTTTTTGTCGATGCTGTGCATGAGCTTAGCGCCCAATATCATACGTCTTAATACTATGGGGCATTATTTTCAATGAAAAAACTCAGTCAGCTATTCAAAAGTAATCAGGAGTGGTCTGCACGTATTCGGGAAGAGAGCCCTGAATTTTTTCCGACGTTAGCCGCACAACAGGCTCCCGAGTATTTATGGATTGGCTGTTCTGACAGTCGCGTTCCGGCAAATGAAATTGTAGATCTGTTACCGGGTGAACTGTTTGTTCATCGCAATGTATCGAACCTAGTGATTCATACGGATATGAATTGCTTATCTGTTTTGCAGTATGCCGTTCAGGTCTTAAAAGTAAAACACGTTATGGTTGTGGGTCATTACGGTTGCGGGGGGGTAAAAGCCTCATTGGATGGTCATGCGCATGGCTTGATTGATAATTGGCTGGGGCATATCCGTGATGTCTATGCGAAGCATCGAGAGGTCATAGGTGATTGGCAGGCGAGTGATCAGCAATTTGATCGTATGTGTGAATTGAACGTAATCGAGCAAGCTGAAAACGTTTGCAATACCACGGTTGTACGTGAAGCCTGGGCGCGTGGTCAGGAGTTGACAGTGCATGGTTGGATTTACAGTTTAAACGATGGTTTGATCACGGATCTTAACTTTTGTGTGGGTTCGATTGACGAGACCGACGTGGCATATGAGCGCGCTGTGCAGCGCGTTCACCAACTGCAAGCAAACTAAATCAGGAAGGGTTACGTGGCCAAAGCGAAGACGGCATATGTGTGCAATGACTGTGGTGCTGAATATTCAAAATGGCAGGGGCAGTGTACGGCGTGTCAGGCATGGAATACGTTAACTGAAGTGCGTTTAAGTAGCGTTGCTGCGTCGTCGACTTCGCGGGGTGCACGCTTTGATGGGTATGCTGGGGCGACGGGCTCTGCCGGAAATAAAACGGCTCAGCGCGTGATTAACTTAGGTGATGTGAATTTGGCCGAGATGCCGCGCATATCATCGGGAGCGGGAGAACTGGATCGTGTATTAGGTGGCGGTTTAGTGCCGGGTTCGGCGGTGCTCATTGGTGGCCATCCAGGTGCAGGCAAGAGTACGCTGCTGCTACAAACGCTGTGTCATTTGGCGATGCAGTATCCGGCACTCTATGTCACGGGCGAGGAGTCCTTGCAGCAGGTCGCGATGAGGGCGGCACGGCTGGGTTTAAAAGCCGATCATCTTAAGATGTTGTCTGAAACCTCGGTTGAAACGATTTGCGATGTCGCCATGCAATTGCAGCCCAAAGTGATGGTCATTGATTCAATACAAGTGATGCATATGGCGGATGTTCAATCGGCACCTGGCTCTGTGTCTCAGGTGAGGGAATCAGCTGCCTATTTGACACGTTTTGCTAAGCAAACAGGCACCGTATTGTTCTTGGTCGGACATGTCACAAAAGATGGCTCTCTGGCGGGACCTAAGGTGCTCGAGCATATGATTGATTGCTCATTGCAGCTTGAGGGGTCTTCAGACAGTCGTTTTCGTACCTTGAGAAGCCATAAAAATCGCTTTGGGGCCGTCAATGAATTGGGTGTCTTTGCCATGCTCGAAACCGGCCTCAAAGAGGTTCGCAATCCCAGTTCGATCTTCTTGAGTCGCGGGGAGGAGGTGAGCGCAGGAAGTGTCGTGATGGTGGTTTGGGAGGGAACGCGTCCCTTGCTTGTTGAGCTGCAGGCTCTGGTGGATACGTCTCATGTGTCGAATCCGCGCCGCGTAGCGGTGGGCCTTGAACAGAACCGCTTAGCGATGCTGTTAGCTGTGTTGAATCGTCATGGTGGTTTGATGACGGGTGATCAGGACGTCTTTGTCAATGTTGTTGGTGGCGTTAAGGTGCTCGAAACGAGCGCGGATCTCGCACTATTGCTGGCCATCGTTTCCAGCTTTCGCGATCAGGCGTTGTCGCAAGATTTGATTGTGTTTGGTGAGGTGGGGCTGTCGGGTGAAATTCGTCCGGTGCCTAATGGCCAAGAGCGCATACGAGAAGCAGCTAAACATGGGTTCAAACGTGCAATTGTTCCCAAAGCAAATGTGCCTAAAGAACCAATCGCGGGCTTGCAGGTTATTGGTGTTTCGCGATTATCTGATGCACTGGATCATATTTGAGATTCATCGAGAATCATTTGCTCGAGCTCTCGTTCTAACAATGTCTCGTCCCCTAAGTTAAGCTCAACTAAACGACGCAGATGCGACATGCTATCTATGTCTATTTCCTCAATGACGAAACCATAGTGAGGATGCTCGCGAGTGGAAAGCGAAACTTGCATTTTAATTAAGATGTCGTTCGCTAAGTAAATGCAAAGCTCGGCGGGTTCGGCCAGCGATAGATTGAGTGTCTCTTTGCAGGTCAGTAATGCACCGCGAAACGAAATGTCGACGAGCTGCATAACGATTGCTCTGCCCGTAAAATGAACCTCACACTCTGCGTCAAAGTGAATGCGTGTGAAGCGACGACGGTCATTGAGAATATTGCTCACGTTCAGCTACCTTTTTGCCAAGTTCTAAATCACATTCTAGACGATGAATTGTGTTTCGTATATCTAGACTGTTCGGTTAGATGCATTGTTTTAATTACGAAGGGTCTGATGTAAAGACGTTTCGTCCTATCATCAGACCCTTGTAGTGCTAGGCGAACTGTTCTATACCCATCGGGTACGGCGTAATCATGTCATTCGCTTATATTTAATGCGCTCAGGTTGATGGTCTTTACCATAACGCTTGCGATAGTCTTCAGCGTATTCGGTGTAGTTGCCTTCAAAGAAGGCAACCTTCGACTCACCCTCATAGGCAATCATATGTGTGCAGACACGGTCTAGGAACCAGCGGTCATGCGAAATAACCACGGCTGATCCTGGGAAGGCCAGAATGGCCTCTTCAAGTGCGCGCAGTGTTTCAACGTCAAGATCGTTGGTTGGCTCATCGAGTAAGAGAACGTTGCCGCCTTCTTTCAGCAGTTTCGCCATGTGCAAGCGGTTGCGCTCACCCCCTGATAGGTCTTTGACAAACTTCTGCTGATCCGAGCCTTTGAAGTTGAAGCGACCACAGTACGCACGTGCTGGGGTCTGATAGGTGCCAACGGTGATGATGTCTTGACCATCCGAGATCTCTTCAAAAACCGTTTTGTCGCCCTCAAGTTCGCGTGACTGGTTAACATAGGCCAGTTTGACGGTGCTTCCGAGTTCGATTTCGCCTGAATCCGGTTTTTCTTCGCCGCTAATCATGCGAAATAGCGTTGATTTACCCGCACCGTTTGGACCAATAATACCGACAATGGCACCGGGCGGAATGGACAGGCTTAGGTTTTCAAACAACAGCTTGTCACCATAGGACTTGGTGACATTATGGAGCTCAATCACCTTGTCGCCTAAGCGAGGTCCGGGTGGAATGTAGATTTCTTGCGTTTCGTTGCGTTGTTGGAACTCACGTGAGTTCATTTCCTCAAACTGCTTCAAACGAGACTTTGACTTGGCTTGACGTCCCTTGGCACCTTGGCGTACCCACTCTAACTCCGCTTGAATCGCTTTGCGGTGAGAGGCTTCTTGCTTGGCTTCGATGGCTAGACGTTGATCTTTTTGCTCAAGCCAAGACGAATAGTTGCCTTCATACGGAATACCGCGTCCACGGTCTAGCTCCAGAATCCAGCCGGCCGCGTTGTCGAGGAAGTAACGGTCATGGGTAATGGCCACTACGGTGCCTGGGTATTCCTGTAAAAAGCGCTCAATCCATGCAATCGACTCAGCATCCAAATGGTTGGTGGGCTCGTCGAGGAGTAGCATGTCAGGATTGTCGAGCAGTAAGCGGCAGAGTGCCACACGGCGACGTTCACCCCCAGATAAAACACCGACTTTTGCATCCCAAGGTGGAAGGCGAAGGGCGTCCGCGGCACGTTCAAGCGCATTATCTAGGTTATGGCCGTCTTTGGCTTGAATGAGGTTTTCAAGCTCGCCTTGCTTTTTAGCCAACGCATCAAAATCGGCATCGGGATCGGCATAGGCGGCGTACACCGCATCAAGTTCGGAGAGGGCTGATTTCACATCAGCCACGGCCTCTTCAATGATCTCGCGAACGGTTTTGCTGTCATCCAGTTCCGGCTCCTGGGGGAGGTAGCCTACTTTGATGCCTGGCATGGGGCGTGCTTCACCAATGTATTCTTGATCTACACCGGCCATGATTTTGAGTAAGGAGGACTTACCAGAGCCGTTAAGACCCAGTACGCCAATTTTGGCACCAGGAAAAAACGATAATGAAATGTCTTTGAGAATTTCGCGCTTGGGTGGGACAACTTTACCCACGCGATTCATGCTGTAAACGTACTGAGCCATCAGACAATGCCTGCTGTTGTTTATGGGTTACGGGAAATATAGTCTTGAATTCTACCTCTTGGCTAGGCTGAATGCTAATTACTCATGCAAACCTGACCCGCTTTCATGTGCAGAACGTAAAGATTTTGTACTATAATGATGCACTTTAAAGAGGTGTCCCGTTTACGGATGCTAGCGCTTATATTCAGAGGAAAGCCATGTTCAGCAAAGAGATGACAATTGCCGGTTATGATCCGGATCTATGGGCCGCGATGCAGTCAGAAGCGACGCGTCAAGAAGAGCACATTGAGCTGATCGCATCAGAAAACTACACCAGCCCGCGCGTTATGCAGGCGCAAGGCTCTGAACTCACCAATAAATACGCAGAAGGCTACCCTGGTAAGCGTTACTACGGTGGTTGCGAGTATGTTGATGTTGTCGAAGACTTAGCAATTGATCGTGCAAAAGCCTTGTTTGGTGCAACCTATGCCAACGTACAGCCACACTCAGGTTCTCAAGCCAACGGCGCTGTCTTCATGGCCCTGTGTAAGCCCGGTGATACCATTTTAGGCATGAGCTTGGCACATGGTGGACATTTAACCCATGGTGCGGCGGTGTCTTTCTCGGGCCGTATTTACAATGCCGTTCAGTACGGATTGAATGAAGTGGGTGAGCTGGATTATGCGCAGGTTGAAGCGCTGGCGCTAGAGCATAAACCCCGTATGATCATCGCCGGGTTTTCGGCGTACTCTCGTGTGATTGATTGGCAGCGTTTCCGCGATATCGCAGACAAAGTCGGTGCGTATTTGTTTGTCGATATGGCGCACATCGCAGGTTTGGTTGCCGCAGGTGTCTACCCATCGCCGTTACCTTTCGCCGATGTGGTCACCACAACAACGCATAAAACCCTCGGTGGTCCACGCGGTGGTTTGATTTTGTCTGCGCGTGCTGATGAAGAGCTGCAGAAAAAACTTAACTTTGCTGTTTTTCCTGAGTCTCAGGGCGGCCCTTTAATGCATGTTATTGCAGCGAAGGCTGTTTGCTTTAAAGAAGCGATGGAGCCTGAGTGGAAAGCCTATCAAGCACAGGTTGTTAAAAATGCTCAAGCCATGGTCAAGGTTTTCCTAGAGCGCGGTATTGATATCGTATCGGGTGGAACGGATGACCACTTGTTCCTGGTTGATCTAATCAAAAAAGATGTGACCGGAAAAGATGCCGATGCGGCCCTTGGTCGTGCTAACATTACAGTCAATAAAAACTCTGTACCGAATGATCCACGTTCACCCTTTGTGACATCAGGTCTGCGTATTGGCACACCAGCTGTGACGCGTCGTGGCTTCAAAGAGGCTGAAGTAACTGAGTTGGCTGGATGGATTTGTGATATTCTTGACGATATCAACAATGAAAGTACGATTGAAAGGGTAAAAGAGCAGGTTAAAGCCATCTGTGCTCGTTTCCCTGTTTATAATTAAGTCTGTGCCGGCGAACGGCCGGCATTAGCAACGCTCTTTAGCTTTGAGGCATGCATGCACTGTCCATTTTGTGGCGCCAATGAAACCAAAGTTGTTGACTCTCGCTTGTTGCGAGGGGCAGCAAATCCGTCGTCGCCGAGAGTGCATCAGCTGCCATGAGCGCTTCACGACCTTTGAGGTAGCTGAACTGTTGATGCCGAAGGTGGTAAAAACCGATGGCACGCGTCAGCCCTTTGATGAAGATAAGCTGCGTGCAGGTATTCAGCGTGCGCTTGAAAAGCGCCCTGTCAGTGTTGAGGATGTCGAAGCCTGCTTAACACGAATTAAGCACCGCTTACGCGCGGCAGGGGAGCGGGAGTTGCCCTCTCGCCAAGTGGGCGAAGCCGTAATGGCTGAGCTGCGCAAGCTGGATCAGGTGGCTTATGTTCGTTTTGCTTCGGTCTATCGTTGTTTCCAAGATATAGACGAGTTTCGCCGCGAAATTGATCGTCTCTCCTTACAAAAAGACGGACAGCTTGATCTTGAAGAGGATCAGCAGGGCAGTGACAATGTCCGACTTTAATTTCATTCCTTCAAACACGTGATTCGTATGTTTAGCGCAGATGACTATCGCTACATGGCTCAAGCAATACGGTTGGCAAAAAATGGTTTGTTTACAACCCATCCTAACCCGCGCGTTGGTTGTGTCTTAGTGCGAGATAATGCCGTTGTGGCCGAGGCCTTCCATGCAAAAGCCGGTTCACCCCACGCCGAAGCCTTAGCGCTTGCCATGGCAGGAGAACGTGCGAAAGGCGCAACGGCCTACGTCACGTTGGAGCCTTGCAGTCATTTTGGTCGGACGCCTCCTTGTGCCGATGCGTTAATTAATGCGGGCGTGAGTCGCGTGGTGGCTGCAATGACGGACCCGAATCCACTAGTTGCTGGGCGGGGGTTGGAAAAGCTCAAGCAGGCTGGCATTGAGGTTAGCTCAGGGTTGCTAGAGTCTGAAGCGCGTGCCCTTAATCCAGGCTTTATTAAGCGAATGGAAAAAGGCTTGCCCTATGTTCGTGTCAAAATGGCGATGAGTTTGGATGGCCGAACAGCCATGCAAAGTGGCGAATCCAAATGGATTACGGGAGCTGATGCGCGTCAGGATGTTCAGCAATGGCGTGCGCGAAGCGCTGCGATCATCACGGGGATCGGCACTGTGTTGGCTGATGATCCTGAGCTGACGGTTCGGATTGGCACGGATTTGCCGCAGCCTTTGCGTGTCGTCTTGGACAGTCAAGGGCGAATGCCCGTGACCGCGAAAATGCTACAGTCAACCGGCCCGATTTTGCATGTCACGTCATCATCGGTTACAAAAACAGAGGGTTGGCCGACCCACTGCACGACCCTTCAGCTCAACACCGTCGAGAATCGGATGGATCTGGTGTCCTTGCTGACGCATTTGGCTGAGGTGTATCAGATCAATGAAGTCTTGGTTGAAGCGGGGGCGCATTTAGTGGGTGCCTTTGTTGAGGCCAACTGTGTGGATGAGCTGCTGGTCTATATGGCACCGACGTTATTGGGGAGCGACGCTCGCCCGCTAATGACGCTGCCTTTGACGCAAATGAAGGATCAAAAGCGTTTAGCGTTGGATGATTGTCGTCTGATCGGTCAAGATATGCGTATGACATGGCGTTTTCTTTCGGAGTAGTAAGAATGTTTACAGGTATAATAGAGGCGGTGGGTCAGGTTGCCGATATCCAAATGCGAGAAGGTGATATGCAATTGTACCTTCGCACGGGGCAGTTAGATCTAGCCGATGTTAAATTAGGCGACAGTATTGCGGTGAATGGCGTTTGCTTAACGGCCGTGCAGCTACCCGGTGATGGTTTTGTGGCTGATGTCTCACGTGAAACGCTGGCGCATACCCGTTTTGACCTGCTGAAAGTCGGCGAAAAAGTGAATCTCGAAAAAGCATTAATGCCCACGAGCCGCCTTGGAGGGCATCTTGTCAGCGGCCATGTGGACGGTGTTGGCGAAGTGGTGGAGCGCCATGATGATGCGCGTTCAATACGCTTTACGCTGCGCGCCCCGGCCTCCCTGCAACGGTACATTGCTGCTAAAGGATCCATTACCGTAGACGGTGTGAGTTTAACTGTGAATACGGTTGATAATGACTGCTTTGGGCTCAATATAGTCCCTCATACCGCTAAAGAAACCATTATTGATGGTTACACGGCGGGTCGTAAAGTACATCTTGAAGTGGATTTGATTGCTCGATATCTGGAGCGTCTTCTCTCTGCAAGTCATCAGGATCATGAGCCATCAGACACAGGTCTGACCATGGAAAAACTGGCTGAACAGGGTTATTTATCACGCCGTTGAGCGTTGTGGAGTCAATCATGGAGCTGAACAGCCCCGAAGAGATTATTGAAGATATACGTCAGGGTAAAATGGTTATTCTGATGGACGATGAAGATCGTGAAAATGAAGGCGATCTTGTCATCGCGGCGGAAAAAGTGCGGCCGGAAGACATTAATTTCATGGCAACGCATGCAAGAGGTTTGATTTGTCTAACGCTCACGCGTGAGCGCTGCGAACAGTTGCAGTTGCCATTGATGGTGCAGAGCAACGGTGCCCAGTTCTCGACGAACTTTACCATGTCAATTGAAGCGGCGTCTGGCGTTACAACGGGAATATCTGCAGCGGATCGTGCGCATACGGTGCATGCAGCGGTTAAAAAAGATGCCAAACCCGATGATATCGTACAGCCGGGACATATCTTTCCATTAATGGCGCAGCCTGGTGGTGTTTTAAGTCGTGCAGGTCATACGGAGGCTGGTTGTGATCTGGCGCGCTTGGCGGGTCTGACGCCTGCATCGGTGATCGTTGAAGTCATGAATGATGACGGCAGTATGGCGCGCCGTCCAGACTTAGAAAAGTTTGCAACTAAGCATGGGTTAAAAATCGGAACCATCGCAGACCTGATCCATTACCGAACCCTAAACGAGCACACAATCGCGCGTGAGAGTGAAGGTGTGTTGCCAACAGAATATGGTGATTTTAATTTTGTTACCTATAAAGACGAAATTAAAAACTGCACACATCTAGCCCTGTATCAAGGTGAAATCTCTGCTCAAGAGCCAACGTTGGTTCGTGTGCACATTCGCTCGGAAGTGCTTCGTGATGTCGTCGGTGTACAGCCAGGCGATGAGACTAAATGGACGATGCGCCGAGCCTTGAGACGCGTCTCTGAAGAAGGGAAGGGTGTGGTTCTGCTGTTGGATACCGGACACCGAATCGATCTGGGTGTTGCTGTCGATCAACTGGTCAATAAACAGCATCAACGTGTTTCCTCTAAGGTGAACGTCAGTGCATCGGGCGCTTATCTCACGGTGGGCACAGGGTCGCAGATTTTAAGAGACTTGGGTGTAAGTAAAATACGTTTACTGAGTTCGCCCATGAAGTTTAATGCAATTTCGGGTTTTGACCTTGAGATTGAAGAATACATCCCATACCAGAATTAATGACGGAAAGAGAAGCTATGTCTGTGAAAGTATACGAAGGTGATTTTGTCAGTGCGGATGGTCAATATGCCATCGTAGTTGGACGTTTTAATGCATTTGTTGTTGAGAGTTTGTTACAAGGTGCTCTCGATACACTTAAGCGTCATGGGGTTAAGGATGAGAACATCCGTATCGTTCGTGTACCCGGTGCATTTGAAATTCCGTTGGCCGTTAAAAAAATCGCATCACAAAAGAAAGACGATGCCATCATCGCGCTGGGTGCTGTGATTCGGGGAGGAACGCCGCATTTTGAATACGTATCGGCAGAAAGCTCCAAAGGTGTCGCACAAGTAATGATGGATTTCGATATTCCGGTTGCCAACGGAATTTTAACGGTCAATTCCATTGAGCAAGCGATTGAACGTTCTGGCACCAAGGCCGGCAATAAAGGGGCTGAAGCAGCAATGTCAGCACTCGAAATGGTCAGTTTGATGCGTCAATTAGAGGCGTGAGTAGCATGAGTGATTCAGCCGATCAGGATAAGCCCGTAAAGAAAGCCAAGACATCCATGACGGACATGCGTCGTAATGCCCGTAGTTATGCCTTGCAAGCACTCTATCAGTGGCAAATGGCGGGGATGCCGATCAATGAAATTGAAGCTCAGTTTCGGGTGAACAATGACATGTCCGATACGGATGTGAAATTGTTCAGTCAGTTGTTGCAAGGCGTTTCGAACGAGGCCAGAGCCTTGGATGAAGCCTTCTCATTGTTTATCGATCGCTCAGTCGAGGATTTGGATCCCGTTGAATTAGCGGTTTTGAGAATCGGTGCCTATGAGTTAATCCATCGTTTAGATGTCCCTTACCGAGTGGCCATTAACGAAAGTGTAGAGCTGGCAAAAATATTCGGCGCCACGGATAGTCATCGCTATGTGAACGGTGTTCTGGATAAATTGGCACAAAAGGCGCGTTCGGCTGAAATCGTGGCTAGACGTCATTCCTGATGGGTGAGTTTGACCTGATTCGTCGTTATTTTGCGCGGGAATCATTAAGTGACCCGAGTGTCTATTTAGGCATAGGTGATGACTGTGCGCTTTTATGCCCTCCAGCAGGGCAGTTACTGGCGGTGTCAATTGACACGCTGGTTGAGGGCGTGCATTTCTTGCCAGGGACGCCGGGGGATAAAGTAGCCTCAAGGTTGCTGTGCGCGGCCGTGAGTGACTTGGCGGCCATGGCTGCAACGCCGGCTTGGTTTACCCTGGCCCTTTCAATGCCGAGCTTTGATCAAGACTGGTTAGAGCCCTTTGCTGCATGTCTGGCTGAAACGGCGAGAGGTTTAGGGATACAACTGGTCGGTGGTGACACAACTCGAGGACCTTTAACATTGAGTGTTCAGGTTCATGGGTTTGTCGAGCCTGATTTGGCATTAAAGCGTTCGGGTGCGCAGGTTGGTGACATTATTGCGGTCACGGGATATTTGGGTGAAAGCAAAGGGGGCTTAGAGTCTTTATTAAAAAATGAGCCCGATACGTCAAGTATTGCTCATCTACGCCAACGGTTTTATGCCCCGACACCGAGGGTGGAGCTGGCGCGCGCGTTGGCTCCCTTTGCTCACAGTGCGATTGATATTTCCGATGCTTTTTGGCCGACCTGAAACATATTCTTGACGCCAGTCAGGTTGGAGCTCGGATTGACACAGATGCCATTCTGTTATCTCAAGAGCTGCTGGCGTTTGCTGGCAGCCCCGCGCTTGCACGGCAATGGGCATTAACGGGTGGAGAGGATTTTGAACTTTGTTTGACCCTGCCATCCGAGCACTGGGCGCAATGTCAGCGTACAGCGCAGGCATTGTCGATTCCCTTAACCTGTGTGGGTGTGATTACGGAGACCCCTGCCTTGACTGTTTATGAGAATGGGCATCAGGTTCACTATACACACGATGGTTACGATCATTTTAGGAGTTCAAATGGCTAAGACCCCTGCATCTGTTTGGTCCAATCCTGTGCACTTTTTGGCATTTGGTTTTGGCAGTGGTGCTGCACCTGTCGCTCCAGGTACTTTTGGCACCTTGGCTGCCGTCCCTTTATGGTGGGGGTTAAGCCATTTATCCACAGATGCCTATTTACTGGTGTTGTTCGTGGCCTTCATTGTAGGGGTTTGGCTCTGCCATGTGACCTCTGATGACATAGGGGTTCACGATCATGGTGGCATTGTTTGGGATGAGTTTGTCGGGCTTTGGATCGCGCTCTTTGCGGTACCCGCGGAGTGGATCTGGGTGCTGATTGGCTTTTTATTGTTCCGGTTGTTTGATATTTGGAAACCCTGGCCGATTGCTTGGGTTGATAAACGCGTTGCGGGTGGTATGGGCATCATGCTTGATGATGTGATCGCAGGTGTCTATGCCTTAATTGTTATTCAGCTGTTGCTGGTTGTTTTTTCTTAACAGGATATCCCCTTGTCAATAGAATTTGTTGCTCAGTCTAAATTGCCTACCCCTTGGGGTGTGTTCACCATGGTCGGTTTTGATGATACTGCAACCGGTAAAGAGCATGTGGCCTTGGTGTGCGGTGACGTTACTGGAGCCGAGCCTGTTCTTGCGCGAATGCATTCTGAATGTTTGACTGGTGATGCACTGTTCAGTTTACGTTGTGATTGTGGTTTTCAGTTGCAAGAGGCTTTGCGTCGTATTTCAGAAGAAGGTCGAGGTGTCTTATTTTATTTAAGGCAGGAAGGGCGAGGGATTGGCCTGTTAAATAAAATCAAAGCCTATCACCTGCAAGATGGTGGTGCCGACACGGTTGAAGCCAACGAACAGTTAGGGTTTGCGGCGGATATGCGCGACTATTCAATCTGTTTGCCGATGATGCGCCATTTGGGCGTTGAGTCTGTGCGGTTAATGACCAATAACCCGCGTAAAGTCAAAGCGTTGGAGTTGGCAGGCGTGCCCGTGGCTGAAAGGGTTCCACTGCAAGTCGGCAAAAATCGTCACAATGAACACTATTTGCAAACCAAAATGGGTAAGCTGGGTCACATGATGCAGGAAGAGCATTTTAAGACCGATGATGCTTCTTAAGCTCGCAGAGATTGACGCCACTCTTCATCAATTTCTGAAGAGTGGCGTTACGATAAGAGGGCTAAGCTCTATTTAATCAATACCCATCCCCATCTAGGATCCGTTTTGGCTAAGCTTCAAATAAGGGTTATTCGTTTATCAGATTAAGTATGCGGGCGCGCATTTGCTCAATCGATAAACCACACGCCTCCAGTTGTTCTTCTCGCGTGGCATGTTCTATCCACTCATCCGGTATACCCAGGCAGACAAGTCGATTGCACATACGATGCGTGTGTAAGAACTCGCTGATGGCCGATCCGGCCCCTCCCGCTAGGCTGTGATCCTCTAAGGTGATGAGCGTTGGATATTGACGGCAAATGTCAGTGAGCATGTCTGTATGTAAAGGTTTAACACAGCGCATATCGAAGATGGTGATGTTTAAGGCTTCGGCAACGGCTTGTGCTCTCGCCAACAGGGGACCAAAATTCAATAGGGCAATCGCTTCCGAGCTTGGTAAGCAACATAGGGTGTTGGGTAGGCTGGTGTCTCGACAGCCTGCCCCCATGTTTCGGGAGTGCCACGCGGGTAACGCACAGCCACTGGCCCTGATTGCTGATGGCTGAACTCTAAGGCTTGCACTAACTCTGCTTCATTTGCGGGAGTCAGTAACGTCATATTGGGAAGCGTGCGCATAAAGGCTAAGTCAAAATTGCCAGCATGTGTTGCACCGTCTTCACCCACCAACCCTGCACGGTCAACTGCAAACACAACGTTGAGCTTTTGGATGGCCACATCATGTATGACTTGGTCATAGGCGCGTTGTAAAAACGTCGAGTAGATAGCGACGACAGGCTTCATACCTTTAATCGCTAATCCAGCCGCCAAGGTAACCGCATGTTGTTCAGCAATCGCAACATCAAAATAACGGTCAGGATACAACTCAGAAAAATGCACTAGGTCAGAGCCTTCGCGCATGGCGGGTGTGATAGCGACGATACGCGTATCCGTTGCTGCTTTTTCGCATAGCCAGTGCCCAAAAATATTGCAAAACTTGGGCGAGGGTGTTGGTTTTTTCGGCGGTGTTAAGGGGTCTATTTTACTAATCGCGTGAAAACCGACAGGGTCGGCTTCCGCTGGCGCATAGCCTTTGCCTTTGCGGGTAATCACGTGAAGGAATTGTGGTCCTTTAGCCGCCAATACGCGATCCAGGTTGGCGATGAGATCCGGCAGATTGTGCCCATCAATAGGGCCTGTATATTCAAACGCTAAGGCTTCAAACAGCGCGGCAGTTGTTTGACCATCAGTCTTATTTTTTAAATTATTGGCCAGATAGGTTGCGAGTCCACCTTCATTGCGTGAAATCGACATGTCATTGTCGTTAAGAATGACGAGAAGGTCCGCTTGGGTATGAGCCGCATGGTTTAAAGCTTCAAACGCCATTCCTGCAGTCATGGCGCCGTCCCCAATCACCGCAACGGCTTTATGAGACAATCCTTTCAATCGGAATGCCAATGCAGCGCCAAGTGCAGCACTAATTGAGGTGCTGGAATGACCTGTCCCAAACGCATCGTAGGGGCTTTCATCTGGCTTGGGAAAAGGCGCCAAGCCCTGTGCTTGCCGCATGCTGAGCATAGCGTCTTTGCGACCTGTCAAAATTTTATGGGGGTAGCACTGATGCCCCACATCCCAGACAAGAAAATCATCCGGCGTGTTTAAACAATGGTGAAGCGCTAGGGTTAACTCAACCACACCCAAGCCTGCCCCAAAGTGTCCCCCGGTTTGTGCAGTTGAGTAGAGCAGCCATAGACGCACTTCATCGGCAAGTTGTGTGAGCTGTTCGAGCGATAGGGTACGCAGTTTATCAGGCGTATCGATTAGATCGAGCAGCGGAGTATTGGGGCGAGTGAGTGGAAAGGTGTCTAACATTAATGATCACGCTCAACAATATAGTCAGCGAGTGCCAATAAGGCAGACGAACTGGAACCATAGGAGTGCAGGCATGTGTGGGCTTGTGCTTGCAAGCTGAGAAGTTTGTCCTTGGCACCTTGAAGGCCTAGTAAGGCTGGGTAGGTGGGCTTATTGCGTGCGAGATCTGAGCCTGAGGGTTTGCCAAGCGTTAGTGTGTCGCCCTCGATATCGAGCAGGTCATCTTTCACTTGAAAGGCGAGTCCAATAATACGACCAAACCTAGACAAGTCCTGCAGCACCTGTTGATCTTGGCAGTCGGCTGCTTGCGCACCCAATGTCAGGCTTGCAGAAATCAGCGCCCCTGTTTTATGACAATGCATGGCTTCGAGTTGATCCAGTGTCAGAGGGTGATCCTCGTGGGCTAAATCAAATGCTTGCCCGGCCACCATCTCTGTGGCCTGCCGCAACGGCAAGTGTCTGAATCATTTTGAGCTGAGACTCAGGTGTGTAGAGCGGTGAGGGCCGACTGAGTACTTCAAAGGCCAGCGTCAGTAACGCATCACCTGCTAAAATGGCATTGGCTTCACCAAACTCTATATGACAGGTGGGTTTGCCACGGCGAAGTTCATCATTGTCCATGGCGGGTAAATCGTCATGAATCAGCGAGTAGGTGTGAATCATTTCAATGGCCGCAGCCGGTGCCAGAGCCTTCTCGTCATCAGCGCCACAAAATGCATTGGCAAGGAATACCAACGCTGGGCGTATGCGTTTTCCGCCCTGTAACAGAGAGTAACGCATAGCATTTTGTAAGTAGGGGTAGAGTTCTACTTGCGCCGGAATTTGAGCATTAAGGTGTTCTTCTGTTAAAGCAGTGTAGTGCTTTAGCTGCGCCGATAAATCCACGATTATTGTGCCTCGTCTTTGAAGGGGTACGCCACGGCTTCGCCATTTTCTTCAATTAACACATTCACACGTTGCTCAGCCTTTTCGAGTTGCATTTGGCACTCACGTGTTAATGAAATGCCTTCCTCGAAGGTTTTTAATGCTTCTTCAATGGGAAGATCGCCTTGTTCCATTTTTTCGACGAGGGCCTCAAGGCGGGCGATCGACTGTTCAAAACTGATGGGGTTGCTTTCGGTCGTCATCTATCAGGATCCTCTTTGACTTCAGTCTAGCAAATTACGAAACCTTAAACGCGCGGTCAATGAAATCATCTATTTTGGTGTTTCATTAATCGATGAACAAGGGTATAAATCTGCTATTATAGACCGAATTCGAATAGGGTTTTGGGAAGTTTCGCTTGTTGAGGGGTATTCAGTGGATATAGCTACGCTCGTAGGGTTGATAGGCAGCTTCGCAATTATTATCTCAGCGATGGTAATGGGCGGCGATATTGGGATTTTCGTTAACCCGCCTTCCTTGTTAATCGTAATGGGCGGAACTATTTTTGTCGTGCTCATGAAGTTTACACTTGGGCAATTCTTAGCGGCAGGGAAAGTGGCTGCGAAAGCCTTCATGTTCAAATCCGTCAGTCCAGAAAGCATTATTGCCGAAACCGTTGAAATGGCGGACGCCGCTCGGAAAGGCGGGTTGCTATCGCTGGAGGATAAGAAAGTCTCCAGTGACTTTATGCAGCGCGGTATACAGTTATTGGTAGACGGCCATGATCCTGATGTTGTGAAATCCTTGCTGAACAAAGAGGCTCGCTTGACGTATGATCGTCATGATTTTGGAGCCAAGATCTTCTCTGCAATGGGAGATGTAGGGCCAGCGATGGGCATGATCGGGACGCTAGTGGGCTTGGTGCAAATGTTGTCCAACATGAGCGATCCAAAAGCAATCGGCCCGGCGATGGCGGTGGCGTTGTTAACCACCCTGTATGGAGCGATGCTCGCGAATATGTTTGCGATTCCTGTTGCGGATAAATTGAATTTACGTCGTAACGAAGAAGCACTAAACAATGCGCTCATTATCGATGGGTTGTTGGCAATTCAAGCCGGTCAAAACCCGCGTGTTATTGAGCAAATGTTACGAAATTACTTACCTGAGAAAAAACGGGCGAGTAAAGCAGCAGGGAACGAGGGTTAGTTAGGATGAGTGCAGAAGAAGAATGCAACTGTCCTCCTTGTAAACCGGGGTTGCCAGCATGGTTGGCAACTTTCGGTGACTTAATGTCGTTGCTCATGTGTTTTTTCGTGTTGCTGCTGTCGTTTTCGGAAATGGACGTTCTGAGATTTAAACAACTGGCGGGCTCGATGCGAGAGGCATTTGGTGTTCAAGCACAGATTAAGGTGGAAGATATTCCGAAAGGGACGTCAATCATTGCCAGAGAGTTTAGCCCAGGCCGTCCTGAGCCAACGCCTTTAAATGAAGTCAGACAAATGACCACCAATGTTGAGTTGCATACGCTGGATGTGCGCTCACAAGTCGGTGAGTCTGTATTGGAAGAACGGCAAGCTGAGTCGGAAGAGGAGCAGCGCCAACAGCAAGAAGAGCAAGCTCAACAAGACGCAATGAAGTTCGCTATGGCACTGTCAGCTGAAATTGGCGAAGGGTCAATTGAGGTTGAAACGGATGGTACGCGTATTATTATTCGTGTACGGGAGCGAGGTTCATTTTTGCAAGGGTCTGCTCGGATACAGGATGATTATATTCCAGTGCTAGAGAGAATTCGTGATGTACTGATAACGGTGCCAGGGCGGGTTACAGTACAAGGACATACGGACAGTACGCCATATGTTGGTCGACAGTTTGAATCAAATTGGGATTTGTCAGCGGCGAGAGCTTTAGCCGTTGCCCATGAGTTGTTTTCTGATCCTCGTACCAATGAAGCGAGGTTTACCGTCTCTGGGTATGCGTTCAGTCGTCCCCTAGTTCCGAATGATACCGAGGCGAATCGGGCACGTAACCGTCGCGTAGAGATCATTATTGAAAAGAGCGAATTGTTAGAGCAAATGCCGATTCGCACCAACCCACCCAGTATCAGTGAGCCAGAGCGGCTGATGCCAAACGAGATTTTTTAGCCGTCAGGTTGCTGTGTAAGCAGTGAGCCATGCTTCGTGCTTTCTCGTACTGAATAAAAAGGAGAAAGCACTATGCAACCCAAAACCAAAGCCGTGCCCTCAGGGCGTTTATCCAGAATCATGCACTTAGGCAGTCTCGTGACGCGAGTCGCGGGAGGGGTTGTTGCAGAAAGTGTTCGACAATACAGCAGTGGTCATCGACCAAGTCCGAAAGATGTGTTGCTGACGCCCGCAAATCTGAAACGCGTGGCCGAAAAGCTAGCACATTTGCGTGGTGCAGCGATGAAGGTTGGACAGCTCTTGTCAATGGATGCAGGTGATCTTTTGCCAGCGGAACTGTCGGAGCTTTTATCCCAATTGCGCGCTTCAGCGACGCCGATGCCGATGTTGCAGTTAGCTGAGGTCCTTGAGCAAAGTTTTGGCAATGACTGGCAGGCTTCGTTTCAGCAGTTTGGTTTTACCCCGATTGCCGCGGCTTCAATTGGCCAAGTGCATCGCGCTGTTCTGTTAAATGGTCAAGTTGTCGCTTTAAAAATCCAGTATCCCGGTGTTGCAAAGAGTATTGACTCCGACGTTGATAATGTCGTGTCCTTACTTAAACTGTCTCGATTACTGCCTGCGGGGTTGGATTTGACGGAGTTGATTGAAGAGGCCAAAGTGCAACTTCATGCCGAGGCTG
Source organism: Nitrincola nitratireducens (assembly GCF_000585235.1). Taxonomy (NCBI): domain Bacteria; kingdom Pseudomonadati; phylum Pseudomonadota; class Gammaproteobacteria; order Oceanospirillales; family Oceanospirillaceae; genus Nitrincola; species Nitrincola nitratireducens. Next base: position 66,754 of record NZ_AONB01000014.1, read on the forward strand.
ATTACCAGCAAGAAGCCTCGCACTTACGCTATTACCGAGATTCTCTGGTGGGGAATCCACAGATACGCGTACCAGAGTATATTCCTGAACTCAGTACTCAGCATGTTTTAGCGATGAGTTATGAACAGGGGGAGCCGTTAGAGAGCGTCGAAACTCTATCGCACGGCATCCGCCAACAGGTTGCCGAAGCCCTACTGTCCTTATTCTTTCAAGAGCTATTTGAGTTTCGAAGAGTTCAAACAGATCCTAATTTTGCTAATTACCTCTACGATGCATCCACATCACAATTAGTGTTATTGGACTTTGGCGCAACACGCGTCTACTCTAAAACCATCTGTGATGCATACCGAGCGCTGTTTACAGCAGGTGTGCAGGGCGATTCGCAGTTGATGGAGCAGGCGGCTCGCCAGATTGGGTATTTCAGTGAGTCCGTCAATGAAGGGCAAGTGGCGTCAGTGATGCGTTTGTTTAGCTTAGCGTTGGAGCCCTTGAAAGCTGATCATGCCTATGATTTTTCCAGCACAGATTTAGCGCGACGATTGCGTGATCAGGGGATGGAACTCAGTTTTGGGCAAGGCTACTGGCACTCACCACCGGTAGATGCTTTATTTCTTCATCGTAAATTAGCAGGGTTGTATCTATTGTTTGCTCGGCTTAAAGTGAAGATCAATTGCCAAGGTGTACTAAGACCTTGGTTGACTCACGACGAACAATAGGATGCAAATATGTTTAGTTTCACGATTACGCCTGCGTTTTACGACACTGATGCCTTAGGCCATATCAACAACACACGTGTTCCGCAATGGTTTGAGGTGGCCCGTAATGATGTGTTTAAGTTGTTTACGCCAGACTTAAACCCAAAGACTTGGGAGTTGATCTTAGCACGCATTGAAGTCGACTTTGTGGGTGAGCTGTTTTTGAACAGTCCGGTAGAGATTAAAACCTATATCAGTCGCATTGGTAATTCGTCTTTTAGTGTGTATCAGGAAGCATGGCAAGATGGAAAACTTGGGTCTAAGGGCGAAGCTGCGTTGGTTCGCTATAATTTTAATGAGGGCAAGTCGATGCCGCTGACGTCGGAGCAGCGCGCGGCGCTAGAAGCACACCTTAAGGGATAGAGAAAGGAGATCAATGAATATCCCCATAATAAATGAGATCCCAGGGCGCATCTTGGCGCCCGTCCTCTTAGCTGTGGTGGCCATATTAGGCGTTTTTTATAATCATGAGCAAAAAATGGACGGTTTGGAGCGCTTAGTACTGGCCTCCGAACAGGATACGCTTAGGGATTATCTGACCTTGCAAAAACGACCGCTGAATGATTTGCATAATCAAGCACGATTTGATGAGCAACAGCTGCAATTCTCTATTTCATCCACGCGAGCACTGACTCGGTACAGTTTTATATTGGATCAAGATTTCAATCTTGTCATGAGTCTATCTGAGTTTGAACCCGGTAGATCGTTTGACTCAACGCTTCTCGACAACGATGCTTTGCTTATGAGTACGGTCAGCCACCTTTTGTTAAACGCATCTTCAGAGATTGAGGTGGAACGAGCCTCAAACACTCTTACACTCATCGGATACCTCGCTCTAGAGTACGGACATTTAATTGTGGTACGCGATCTCTCGCCGCAGATGGCCTACTATCGCACACAAGTATTGAGAATGACCTTTAAAGACGGTGTCACATTTTTATTGGCGGCCATGTTGCTGGCCATTGCCATGTATGTTGTCTGGTTTCGGCGCAGCAAAGCGGTATTGCAGACCTTGACCCAGATCGGGCGAGGTAACCTATCAGCGCGCTGTCACATCTCAGGTCGAAATGAAATGTCAGAAATTGCCCAAGCGATTAACCGGATGGCCGATCATCTGTCGTTAGCGCTTGACCGTGAAAAACACTTAGTGGGCCTCATCAATCGCTCACCGATTGTTGTGTTTGAATGGAAGAATTTGCCCGGCTGGCCTGTCAATTTCGTCAGTGAAAGTGTGAATAGCTGGGGGTATTCGGTTGAAGATTTTATCCAAGGTAAAATACATTTCTTTGATCTGATTCATCCCGATGATCAAGCACGAATATTAGCCGAGGTTACCCATTATTTAGCCAATGGCCCCGATGATTATCGTCAGGAGTATCGCATTCTATGCGCTAATCAAGAGGAGCTATGGTTGATGATCGGACCTGGTTGGTTCGGGATGAATTGGGGCACGTCGCCATCATCTATGGAGTGGTTGTCGATGTGACGGAGCTTAAACGGTCTGAGCTGCAAATACGTGAATTAAATGATGTGTTGGAACAGCGAGTTGAAGAGCGAACAAACGCGCTTGAGGCTGCCAATCAGGAGCTGGAAGCCTTTACCTACAGTGTTTCGCATGATCTTAAGGCGCCCTTGAGGGGTATTGATGGATACAGCCAGTTATTAATGGAGGCTTACCGAAACCAATTGGATGAAGAAGGTGAAACCTTTCTACGCAACATCAGGGATGGTGTAGGGCAGATGCATCAACTCATAGAAGATTTATTATCCTACTCGCGTATTGAGCGTAAGACACTCCAAGCACAAGCGTTTGATGTCAGTCTATTTGTTAAAGAGTTGGTTGAGCATTCCTTAAAGACCGACCCTCACCCTCAGGCCAAAATTACAATCGACCTACCTTCCTGTCAGCTTGAGTTGGATCCAGATGGCTTTGCGCTAGTGATACGGAATATCTTGACGAATGCGCTTAAGTTTTCGATCAATAGGCAGCCGCCCATTGTTGAAATTCGTGGACGAGTAACAGATACTCGATTTGTGCTTGAAGTTAAGGACAATGGGGTCGGGTTTGATATGAAATATCATGATCGTATTTTTCAGATATTTCAACGCCTTCACCGACGTGAGGATTTTCCAGGGACAGGTGTTGGATTGGCTCTGGTTAAAAAAGCTATGCAGCGGATGGGCGGTGAGGTCAGAGCCGAAAGTGAGCTAGGCAAGGGTGCACTATTTATTTTGGAGTTTGATCTATGACGCAGGCGTATCTTCAGCAACCGATCTTATTGGTAGAGGACAATCCCGTTGATTTGGATTTGACCTTACGTGCCTTTAAGCGCAAACATTTTTTGAATCCAATCGAAGTGGCGCGTGACGGTGAAGAAGCATTAGCGTACATAGAACGCTGGGATGCGGGTGAGCGTACCCCTTTAGTTATCCTGCTGGATTTAAAACTGCCGAAGGTGAATGGGTTAGAGGTGCTTAAAGAACTCAAGCAACACCCCGTCTACAAAACCATACCGGTTGTTATTTTGACCTCTTCATCTGAAGGTGTGGATATGAAGACTGCTTACTCGTTGGGTGTCAATTCCTATATCGTGAAGCCAGTTGACTTTGCGAAGTTTATTGATGTTGCCGAACAGATAGAACTTTATTGGTGTGCGCTTAACCACCCAGAGACTCGATAAGTATGCGCGTACTGTACATCGAAGATAATGCGGTTGATGCAGATCTGACACGACGCTATTTCCAACAACATCATGCCATGATTGAGCTTGATATAGTCTCGAGCCTTGCCGATGGCATGGTAAAGCTGAGTCAATCCCATGACTATCATTTACTCCTAACCGATTTAAGGTTGCCTGATGGTTCTGGGCTCGAAGCGCTGTCTTGGGTTAGACAGCGGGGTGTTCCGATCTCAGTGGTGATACTGACAGGCCAAGGTGATGAGGCGTCTAGTTTGGCCGCACTCAAACAAGGTGCGGATGAATATGTTGTTAAACGCAATGACTATTTGCCAGGGTTGGCGGCAAGTTTGTTTTCGGCACTTGCGCGCTTTCGTTCAGTTCCTAAATACTTAAGTCGCCATATCCGTGTTCTCTACGTTGAGCACAACCCGTATGATGCCGATTTGGCATTGCGTTTTATGGCGACACATGCCCCTTATATCGAACTGACCTTGGTGTCATCCGCATCAGATGTGTTGGATCGTCTACCAGAGCAATCAAGCGAGCCCACCGAGTTCGATCTTGTCTTGATTGATTATCGTTTGCCCGGAAAAGATGGTTTAGAACTGGTAAGAGAGCTTCGCCATACTCGGCAATTGACCTTACCCTTGGTCTTGATTACAGGGCAGGGGAGTGAAGAGGTGATTGCACAAGCGCTGCACTTGGGCATCGACGATTTCATCTCAAAACATGACGGTTATTTATATGAGCTGGCTGCGTTTCTTGAAAAAGTATGTCGAACCTCTGAGCTGCGTAAAGAGCATCGAGAGTTATTAAAGCTGAATGCAGCCCTGCGGCAAGCTCAAGCTGTGTTTGATTCAACCAGTGAGGGAGTGCTGATCGCCGACCTGAAGCCGACGATTCTTGCGGTCAATAAAGCCTATACCGAAATTACTGGTTATGCTGAAGCTGAAGTCTTAGGCAAAAATCCAGGGTTTATAAAATCAGGCCGACACCATCGCACCTTTTACCAAACTCTTTGGAAAAGTTTGGCGGAGACGGGCAGTTGGCGAGGTGAGATATGGAATCGTCGTAAAACAGGTGAGGTGTTTCCACAGTTTTTGTCCTTGAATACGGTGGTTAATGAGCAGGGGCAAGCGACCCATTACGTGGGTATATTCAACGACTTGAGTTATCAGAAGGAGTCTGAACAGCGTCTTCAGACACTGACACACTATGATCCTTTAACTCAATTGCCAAACCGCTTGTTGCTCTTGTCTCGCATTGACCATGCGATTGATCAGGCCGAGGGGCAAGATCGACAAGTGGCGGTGCTGTACCTTGATTTGGACCGATTTAAAAATATAAATGACAGCTATGGTCATCAAGAAGGTGATGGGTGTTTAAAGGCTCTGGCTCAACGTTTGAGTCATCATTTGGGTAAAGAGGATACGCTGGCAAGGACGGGAGGGGACGAATTTATTGTTGTATTGGAAGGTCTCTCTCATCCAGAGCGCGCAGCACAGAAGGCCGAATCTTTACTTGAACTCATGCAAAAGCCGATTGTCTTGTCTTCTGGATTAGAAGTTGTCTGCGCAGCCAGTATCGGCATTAGCTTGTATCCCCAAGATGGGACAACGGCCACCGAGCTTATTCAATATGCGGATACGGCCATGAATCAGGCAAAAAGTCTTGGTCGTAATACGTATCGATTTTTTACAGAAGAGCTCACAATTCAAGCACGATGCCGTTTAGATTTAGAAAATAGCATTCGCAAAGCGCTCAAAGATAATGAATTTGTGTTGCATTACCAGCCTGTGATTGATGCGCATACTCAGCGTGTAGTTGGCGCAGAAGCGTTGGTGCGTTGGCACCAAAATAAACAGAACCTATTAGGGCCTGATCGGTTTATACCCGTGGCGGAAGAGTGCGGCTTGATTATCCCTTTAGGTCGCTGGGTGTTGCGTCAGGCGTGCCAGCAAATGCGACACTGGCTTGACATGGGTATCCACTTGGAGTTTATGGCGGTAAATCTGTCAGGTGTTCAGTTTAATTTGGGCAGCGTTGAGCAAGAAGTGTTCGAGGCGCTTCAGCGCTCAGGACTGCCGCCCTCGTTTCTGGATTTGGAGTTGACCGAAAGCATCATTATGAACTACGGGAGTCAATCACTCTCGGTAATGAATAAATTGAAGGAGCAAGGCGTGTCCTTGTCTATCGATGATTTTGGTACTGGGTATTCCTCTTTAGCGCATTTAAAAAACTTCCCGGTTGATCGATTAAAAATTGATAAACGCTTTGTCCAGAGCTTAGAAGAACAAACGAAAGACATGGCAATCGTCACCACCATTATTAATATGGCGCACAATTTAGGAATGAAAGTGGTGGCGGAGGGGGTCGAAACGCAAGCACAGCAGGCATTATTGAAACAGCTTGAGTGTGAGTTCTTTCAAGGGTTTTACTTTAGTCGTGCATTGGATGAGGACGCATTTGCCGATTGGTATGCTGCGCACTCATCAAAATACCATCATTCGTAAGGCTATTGGTTGGACTACGCTGCATTTTCGTTTGAAAACAGCTAAAATACAGCCCATTTGTCCCCTGAGGCTGTTTTTAAGAACATGAGTGAACATAGTCAAGTGGTTGATCCTTTTCAGTCAATACGTCCCTATCGAGACAACGAAGTCGCAGAGGTCCTTGGACGTATGTTGCGTGATAACGAGTTTGTAGATGTTATCACTCATTATCAGTTCCCACGTTTGCCTAAATGGGTTTTGCGCATTTTACGCCCTGCAGTCCGGATTGCGTTAGCGGCTAAGGTAGGTGAAATCGAGACGGTTTCTAGCTTCCAAACGTTGATTGCGGGCTATATGACAAAAATGATATCGCGAACAACCTCGAGGTTGAGTTGCAGCGGTATCGATCAATTGGACCCTCAAGAGGCGTATCTGTTTGTCTCGAACCATCGTGATATTGCGATGGACCCGGCCTTTGTGAATTGGGCTTTGTACCAGTATGGTATGAATACTGTTCGAATTGCGATTGGCGATAATTTGTTAAAAAAGCCCTACGTGTCAGATTTGATGCGTTTGAATAAGAGCTTTATTGTGCGTCGCTCGCTAAAAGCGCCGCGAGAAATGATGGCGTCCATGACGCAGCTGTCAGAATACATTGACCACAGCATTATGACGGGCCATTCTGTTTGGATTGCTCAGCGCGAAGGGCGGTCAAAAGATGGAAATGACAGAACAGACCCTACCTTATTGAAAATGTTTTATATGTCGCATCGTAAGCAGCGTAGTTTCGCTGAGATGGTGACGCGCCTGAATATTGTGCCGGTTTCCATCTCCTATGAATACGATCCTTGTGATGCAATGAAAGCACGAGAGTTGGCGGCAATAGAAGAGACGGGTAAGTACGAAAAAAGCCAATATGAAGATATCGACAGTATCGTGAAAGGTATTACCGGGGCTAAAGGTCATGTGCATGTGTCGTTTGGTCAGCCTATCCGGGGTATTTATGAAACACCAGAACAGTTGGCGCAGGAGATTGACCGTCAAATACGCTCGGACTACTACTTGCATCCATCCAATTTAGTGGCGGCAGGTGAATCCATTGATGCAAAAACAGAGCAAGCCTTTGCGGCACGCTTGGCTCAGGTCAGTGGTCGAGCCGAAGATTTTTTGCGGAATATGTATGCAAATCCTGTTTACAATCGACGTGAAGCTGAATCCTTAACGCAAAATGAGGCGGATTCTCATGCTTAAATTTCGAGCCTTTTTATTTGCCCTTGGTTTTTACCCCATCACGATACTCTACTCTATTCCCTGTTTACTAATCGGGCCCTTCCTGCCTTTTCGTCAACGTTTTGCTTTTTTTACTGGCATTAATTATTTCTACATCTCCTGGTTAAAGTGGATGTGTGGGGTGGATACACGAGTTCAAGGGCGAGAGCATTTACCAAATGCAGGCGCTTTTGTTGTTCTGGGTAACCATCAAAGTGAATGGGAGACCTTATATTTTCAAATCCTTGTTCGTCCACAGGTGGTGGTCCTTAAAAAAGAGCTTTTAAAGATTCCCTTTTTTGGTTGGGCGTTGGGTCTTCTGAAGCCGATCGCCTTGGATCGGTCACAGCGCAGAGGAGCGCTGAAACAGCTGTTGGAGCAAGGAGCGGCTCGCCTAAGTGAAGATATTCCCATTGTGATGTTCCTCAAGGAACACGGGTTAAAGTGGGAGAGGAAGGGAAGTTTAATAAGGGCGGGGCTATGTTGGCTGTGAAAGCTGGCGTGCCGATTGTGCCGATTGTGCATAATGCTGGGCGCTTGTGGCCTGGTAAGTCATTCGTTAAGTACCCGGGAGTTATCGATGTTCATATTGGCCCTGCAGTCTTGACGGAAGGACGCAGTGTTGAAGATGTGCATGCCGAAGTGACTGAGTGGATGCTTGAACGTATGAAGTTGCTGGGCGCCTAACCTAGCCTGAAATCCAAAAAAAATGCCGGTTCTTACACCGGCATTTTTTTGGCTAAGAATCAGCCAGCGTATCGTTGAAAAATCAGCGTAGAATTGGTACCGCCAAAGCCAAAGCTGTTCGACATGACACGCTCAAGTTCGACGTTGTCCATGCGTTGAGTGACAACGGGCAAGCCTTCTGCTTCAGGGTCTAGGGTTTCGATATTTGCAGAGGCACAGATGAATTTATGTTGCTGCATTAGCAGGCAGTAAATAGCTTCTTGTACACCAGTTGCCCCTAATGAGTGACCTGCCAAGGATTTAGTGGAGCTGACTGGAGGCATTTGATCACCAAACAGGGTTTTCATTGCCTTCAGTTCTTGAATGTCACCCGCTGGCGTAGAGGTGCCATGGGAGTTAATGTAGTCGATTGGGCCGTCGACGCTTGCCATGGCTTGTTGCATGCAACGCACGGCTCCTTCACCAGAAGGGGCAACCATGTCATAGCCATCCGACGTTGCGCCATAACCGACGAGTTCGGCATATATTTTTGCGCCACGGGCTTTTGCATGTTCAAGTTCTTCAAGAACGAGCATGCCGCCGCCGCCCGCAATAACAAACCCATCACGATTTGCATCATAGGCTCTAGAGGCTTTTTCGGGAGTGTCATTGTATTTGCTGGATAACGCACCCATTGCATCAAACATGACACTGAGGGACCAATGCAGTTCTTCACCACCGCCTGCAAAAATAACGTCTTGTTTACCCAGTTGTATGAGCTCCATCGCATTGCCGATGCAGTGTGCACTGGTCGCACAAGCGGAAGTGATGGAATAGTTGACGCCTTTGATTTTGAAAGGTGTGGCTAAACAGGCTGATACAGTGGAGCCCATGGTGCGTGTTACGCGATAGGGTCCAACGCGTCGAACACCTTTATCGCGAAGGATGTCAGCTGTTTCGACGATATCGGCTGAAGAGGCTCCACCTGAGCCTGCAATGAGACCTGTGCGAACATTGGATACTTGGTCTTCTGTAAGGCCAGAATCCGTAATTGCCTGTTGCATGGCAAGGTAGGCATACGCCGATGCATTGCCCATGAAACGACGCAGTTTGCGATCAATCAGGCTATCGAGATCGATATCAATGCTGCCTGCAACTTGACTACGAAATCCAAGAGCTTGATATTCTGGCTGAAAACGTATGCCGGAGCGGCCTTCTTTCAGTGAATCCAAAACTGTGTCAGTATCGTTGCCAAGGCAAGACACGATTCCCATACCGGTAACCACAACGCGTCGCATGTGTAGACTCTCTCTGCTTTGTACGAAAACGTAAGTTTATCTGTCTATAGTATCTAGTGTAGCCACAAATCGTGAGTACACGCTTTATTATTTTAGAAATTTTCGGTGGAGGTGAATAACCCTACACGTAAATCTTTTGCGGTGTAAATTTCGCGACCATCGACGGACATGGTTGCATCTGCAATGCCCATCACCAGTTTACGTTCGATAACGCGTTTAAGTTGGATGTGATAGGTCACTTTTTTTGCGGTGGGCAGTACTTGTCCTGTGAATTTCACTTCACCGGCACCGAGTGCACGTCCACGCCCTTTGTTGCCTTTCCAGCCTAAAAAGAATCCAACAATCTGCCACATAGCATCAAGGCCTAAGCAGCCTGGCATCACGGGATCGGTTGGGAAATGGCAGTCGAAAAACCAAAGGTCAGGTGTAATGTCCAATTCTGCGATGATTTCGCCCTTACCAAACTCACCGCCGTCTTCAGTGATACTAATGATGCGATCCATCATCAGCATGTTTCCGACAGGGAGTCGTGCGTTGCCAGGGCCAAACATTTCGCCGTAGCCGCATTTTAATAGGTCTTCACGTTCAAAAGAGGAGGGTCTAGTCATTGGTTTTTATCTATCCAAGGGCCGATTGCAAAAATTAATAGGCGCTATTATATCTTTTCATGGCCTATCTGACATTAGTCAGAGTTGATTATTTAATGCGCAACCCATTAAAACCTGCATCTTTTTGAGTGATGACTGTGCGGTTTGGTCTTGAGGTTCGGTTTAATGTTTTCGCTGAGTGGCCATCTTGGCGAGCGTGATCAGCGTGTCTTTGAATGATGAGTTCGGTATTGCATCGAGCGCGGCAATGGCGAGATCAGACTGATGGCGTGCTTGCTCAAGTGCGTAGTCTATGGCTTGGGTTCTTGCAACGATATCCAGTACCGATTGTAAGTGTTCAATCCCGCCTTTTCGTATCGCTTGGCGTAAAACATCTCTTTCATCTTGGGTGCCTGTGCGCATGGCATAAATGAGGGGGAGTGTTGCCTTGCCTTCGGCTAAATCATCACCCACGTTTTTTCCCATCTCTTCGCTGCTGGATTGATAATCCATGACGTCATCAATCACTTGAAACGCAATGCCTAAATGGCGGCCATATAAACGCATGGCTTCTTGGGATTCGCTAGAGGCCTCGGCTAAAATAGCGCCGCACTCAGTGGCGGCTTCAAACAGCATGGCTGTTTTGCCAAGGATAACCTGCATGTAGGCATCTTCGGTGATGTCAGGGTTGCGTTGGTTAAGCAGTTGTAAAACTTCGCCTTCTGCAATGATGGTTGTTGCGTGTGAGATAACCTGCATGATTTCCATGCGGCCTATTTCGACCATGATTTGAAAAGCGCGAGAATAAAGAAAATCACCGACAAGAACGCTGGGCGCATTGCCCCATTTGGCATTGGCGGTGGCATTGCCGCGGCGTAACTCGGAGTTGTCGACGACATCGTCATGCAGTAGCGTGGCGGTGTGTATGAATTCAATAACAGCCGCCAGTTGGATGTGGTTTGAGCCTGAATATTGGCAGGCATTGGCGCTGAGCAGAACCAAAAGCGGGCGTAAACGTTTGCCGCCGCTTTCGACAATATAATGCCCCATCTTTTCGACAAGAGGAACGTTAGAACCTAAGTGATTGAGTATAAAGTCCGTAACGGCATCAAACTGGGGTTCGATAATCGGGTTTAACTGGTGTGGCTGCATGTTTTGAAGTCAGGCCGGCTCAATTAATGTTGCTGGCATGCTAGGGAGAAGGAGGGGCTATGTCAAGATTCAATCGATGTCAGGGTGCTTTTTTAACGCAAAATGAGGCTCGGTTGCCCTGAAATAGCGGGTTTATTGGCTTGAACCGTATTTCCTAAATCTGTATAATCTCCGCCCCTGAGCCTGTCCAAATAACGCTCCCTATCATATGGTACCCGAGCCAAACACACCTTTATCTCATTTAGTTGAGTTGGTAAGGTGTTTAATGTCTTGATTTGTATGCCATTAGAAATAGGTTTCGTCCTAGTAGCCGGACAGTGCATAACTTGGAGAAGAAAATGTTCGCAGTAATTGTTAGCGGCGGTAAGCAGTACCGTGTGCAGGAAGGCCAAACGATTAAGTTAGAAAAATTGCCAGCTGAGCAAGGCGCAAGTGTCACTTTTGACCGCGTATTGTTGGTTAGTAATGGTGATAACGTAACAGTAGGTGCGCCTGTTGTTGAAGGTGCTAAAGTCTCTGCTGAGGTTGTTGGGCATGGTCGTGGTGAGAAAGTGACCATCATCAAATTCCGTCGCCGTAAGCATCACATGAAGCGTCAGGGCCACCGTCAGTGGTTTACTGAAGTTAAGATTACCGGTATCAGTGCCTGATTTCAGGTGTGATTTGATCCGACAACTGAATAGGAGATAGATACAATGGCTCATAAGAAGGCGGGTGGTTCCACGCGTAACGGCCGTGACTCACAGGCGAAACGTCTTGGCGTTAAGCGTTTTGGTGGTCAAGTGGTATTGGCGGGCAACATTCTGGTTCGTCAGCGTGGTACTAAGTTCCATGCAGGTCCAAACGTCGGTTTGGGCAAAGATCATACTCTTTTTGCAACAGCGGATGGTGTGGTTAAGTTTGTCGTTAAAGGTCCTCAGAAGCGTAAGTACGTGACTGTAGTGCCAGCATAAGCGGCCAGTGGTTTTGTGAAAAAAGCTCCGCTTAGCGGGGCTTTTTTTATATGCGTTTATGGATGTTGGTGCGTCAATGTTGTCATAAGGATGTGGATAGTCCGTTGGCGGGTGAGTTGCCCATTTTGGGTTTAAATCCTTTGGGAGGAAAAAAGATGAAATTTGTCGATGAAGCAACGATTACCGTAGAAGCGGGCAAGGGTGGAAACGGCTGTATGAGCTTTCGGCGTGAAAAATTCATCCGAAGGGTGGACCTGATGGGGGTGATGGAGGTGATGGAGGATCGGTATGGGTTGAGGCGGACGAGAGTCTCAATACGCTGATCGATTATCGCTTTACCCGCCGATACAATGCGCAGAATGGGCAGCCGGGTCGTGGTGCAAATTGCACAGGTAGTAAGGGTGAAGAGTTGGTGCTTAAGGTTCCGGTGGGTACCACAGTGGTTGATGTGGACACGGATGAAGTGCTGGCGGATTTAACCTATATCGGCCAAAGAGAGAAAGTGGCGCAAGGTGGCTTCCATGGGCTGGGGAATACCCGTTATAAGAGCAGTGTAAATCGGAGTCCGACTCAGACAACAAAAGGATCTCCGGGTGAGTTGCGTAATTTGCGTTTGGAATTGAAAGTTCTTGCAGATGTAGGGTTGTTGGGATTACCGAATGCAGGTAAGTCTACGTTCATTCGCTCTGTGTCTGCGGCTCGTCCGAAAGTGGCGGATTATCCCTTTACGACCTTGGTTCCAAATTTGGGTGTCGTTCGAACAGAAGCGCATCGAAGCTTTGTGGTTGCCGATATACCGGGAATCATTGAAGGTGCGGCTGAGGGGGCGGGCTTAGGGATACGCTTTTTGAAGCACTTGGCGCGTAATCGGGTGTTGTTGCATTTGGTGGATATGGCGCCATGGGATGAGCAGTCTCCAGCAGAATCGGCTAAGGTGGCGGTGCGTGAGTTAACGCGCTTTAGTGCGACGCTTGCGCAGCAGCCACGTTGGTTGGTGTTGAATAAGTTGGATTTGCTGCCTGAAGATGAGCGTGAGTCGGCGTGTCAGGCTGTTGTTGATGCGTTGGATTGGCAGGGACCTGTTTATTCTATTTCAGCGTTGAATAAAATGGGTTTGCAGGCGTTGGTGCATGATTTGCAGGACTTCTTGGATGCGCGAGTTGCCGCGATTGCTGAAAATCCAGCCTTGTTGGATGAAGAGCAAGCCACGCGTGCAATTATTGATCATGAGGCGCGAGTGAATCTCGAGCGCTTGCGTCAAGAGATGCGTGCGAAGCGCGAAGAAGCTGATTGGGATGATGATTTCGACGACGATGATTACGATGTCGAAGTGGAATATGTTCGTTGACGGAGACGCTAAAGTTGAGCTCAGGTCGTAATAGGTTGGCAAAAAAAGGCCGTTGGGTCGTCAAGATCGGCAGTGCATTGCTGACAGATGATGGAAAGGGATTGGATCAAAAGGCGATAGCGCTTTGGGTTGATCAGTTGGTTCGCTTGCGGGCAGAAGGTACGGAGATTGTTCTCGTGTCCTCTGGAGCGGTTGCCGAAGGTATGACGCGCTTGGGTTGGAAGGATCGCCCGTCGGAGGTGTATCGTCTGCAGGCTGCTGCTGCTGTGGGTCAGATGGGCTTGGTGCAGGCTTGGGAGGCGCAGTTTATGCGCCACGGTATCCATACGGCGCAAGTGTTGCTGACGCATGATGATCTTTCAAATCGTAAACGTTATTTGAATGCGCGCTCAACTTTGCGAACGCTGATTGAATTGGGTGTTGTCGCTGTCATTAATGAGAATGATACGGTTATCACCAGTGAAATCCGCTTTGGTGATAACGATACCCTGGGTGCGTTGGTTGCAAATGCGGTCGAGGCGGATGCGCTGATTTTGCTAACGGATCAGAAGGGCTTGTTTGATGCGGATCCGCGTCATAATCCCGATGCGCAGATGATCTCTGAAGCGCGTGCTGAGGAGGAGCGTGTTCTGGCTGTTGCTGGGGATGGCGGTAAGCTTGGGCGGGGTGGTATGGCCACAAAGGTGCGTGCGGCTCGCTTGGCGGCTCGCTCTGGAGCTGTAACGGTGATTGCCAGTGGGCGTGAGCCTGAAGTGTTGGTGAGGTTGAAGTCGGGAGAGGCATTAGGGACGTTGTTGACGCCTGATAGAGGGCCTGTTGCGGCGCGTAAGCAGTGGATTGCAGGGCATTTGCAGGCGCGTGGAACCTTGGTGGTGGATGCGGGGGCGGTGTCTGCGCTGACGTCTTCGGGGCGGAGTTTGTTGCCGGCGGGAGTGGTTGATGTGAGTGGTGATTTTTCTCGAGGAGAAATGGTGGTGGTTGCTGATGAGACCGGGGCGGTAATTGCTCGGGGGTTGGTAAACTATGGCGCTGATGATGCGCGAAGGATTGCCGGTAAGCCTACTCGAGATATCGAATCAATTTTGGGTTTTGTGGGTGAGGCTGAGCTCATTCATCGTGACAATATGGTGTTGGCTTAAGATTGCTTGCGTGATCGTGTTTTGCAGGGTTGCGCAGCATTGTTTCGTGTTATGTGTGTATTTGCATTTATGTGGTTATGAATAAGACGCAAAAAAACCGGCCTTGGCCGGTTTTTTAGTATTCAGCGTTGTGCATCTTAAGCCAAGGCTTTGATTTTCGCACTCAGGCGGCTCTTATGACGAGCAACCTTATTTTTGTGGAAAATGCCTTTGCTAACAGAGCTGTCCAGGATAGGCTGGGCAGTTTTGAAAGCTTCTTCAGCAGCGGCTTTGTCACCACTGTCGAGGGCTTTGATGATTTTTTTCAAATAAGTACGCGCCATGGAGCGCAGGCTAGCGTTTTGCTGACGACGCTTCTCCGCCTGGCGAGCACGTTTACGGGATCCTGCGGAATTAGCCACAGTCTGGCTCCTTTAAACATTAGGTTGATCAAAAATACGGCGGTAAGAAGTGCCGAAAATCAGACGCGAAATTATTCATGTAAACGGCTTGGATGTCAACCCATGAGTGCAATAGAAATTAAAATTCTTGCTAGGAGTCCGTCACAAACATCGTTATCATCTGCCATTTATAGGGCAGTCACGTAAGGTTGGGCCTTTGGGCTTTTCAACGGCGTTATATTAACAGATTCTGGGCAGGAAGAAATTGGAAAACAAGGAAAAAGCTAAAGTGGGACTGTTGCGTGCCAGTGGGCTTGTCGGTTTGATGACATTGCTGTCTCGTGTGATGGGGTTGGTCAGAGATGTTGTGGTTGCCAATTACTTTGGTGCCAGTGGTCATGCGGACGCGTTTTTTGTTGCGTTTAAAATTCCCAATTTTTTACGACGCTTATTTGCAGAAGGTGCTTTTGCGCAAGCGTTCGTGCCCGTGTTGTCTGAATACCGAACTCAGCGAGACCATTCGGCTGTTCAGTTTTTGATTAATCGAGTGGCGGGCAGTTTGGGGATGATTCTGCTGCTGTTGAGTCTAGTGGCAATGATGGCTGCTCCGGTTTTGGCTGCCGTCTTTGCGCCAGGGTTCTATTTGGCCCAAGATGAACGCTTTCCGTTAGCGGCTGACATGCTGCGGATTACGTTTCCCTATTTGATGCTGATTTCCTTAACGGCCTTTTGTGGTGCTATTTTGAACAGTTACGAGCGTTTTGCTGTGCCTGCTTTCACGCCAGTGCTACTGAATGTGTGTTTGATCGGGTCTGCGTTGTGGTTAAGTCCCTTCTTTGACCCCCCCGTGCTAGCATTGGCTTGGGGTGTGTTTCTCGCCGGTGTCATGCAGCTCTTGTTTCAGTTGCCGTTTTTAGCCCGGATTCGTTTGTTGCCAAGGCCTCAGCTGGGTTGGCAGGATGAGGGTGTAAAGCGCATTATGACGTTGATGGTTCCTGCGCTCTTTGGCGTGTCGGTGGCACAAATTAATCTGTTACTGGATACAGTGCTGGCCTCTTTTTTACAAACGGGCAGTGTGTCGTGGTTGTACTATTCAGATCGTCTGGTTGAATTGCCCTTAGGGGTGTTTGGTATCGCCATCGCAACGGTGATTCTTCCAGCCTTGTCACGCAATCATGCGGCAAAAAGTGATGAAACCTTTGCGCGGACGTTGGACTGGGCTGTGCGCATGATTTTGTTAATTGGCTTGCCTGCCGCGCTGGCCTTGTTTGTCTTGGCTGAGCCTTTGATTACGACGTTATTTCATTACGGGCAAATGACGGATCGAGATGTGCTAATGGCCTCCATGAGTTTGCGCGCCTATGCTGTTGGGCTCTTGGCATTCATGCTGATTAAAGTGCTGGCAACCGGGTATTTTTCACGGCAAGACATGAAAACACCTGTACGAATTGCCATATGGTCAATGGTTGCCAATATGCTATTCAATTTGATGCTTGTTTGGTCTTTTGACCATGTGGGGCTTGCGTTGGCAACGTCACTGTCGGCCTTCCTGAATGCAGGTATGTTATTGATGGGTCTAATTAAAGCAGGTGTATTTCGTTGGCAGCCCGGCTGGTTAACCGTTGGCGTGCGTATGATGCTGGCAAATAGTGTTATGTTGGCAGGGCTTTTGTACTGGGTGGGTTCGGCAGACGTTTGGCTAGACGCAGACTTATGGGACCGAGTTTTCAAGCTCACCGCTCTAGTGGTATTAGGTGCTGGTTTGTATGGAGTGGTTCTGCTGGTCGCCGGCTTGCGTCTGCGGGATTTGCGGGCTCAGGTTTAGCGTAGTGCAGGGCTGATAAAGTGATTGCATTTACGCTATAATTCGTCCCTTAGATTTTTTATATTGAAGCGTGTGCATATGGAATTAATTCGAGGGTTACACAATCTGCGGGATAAACATCGTGGTTGCGTTGCGACGATTGGTAATTTTGATGGCGTTCATTTAGGCCATCAAAAAGTCCTCGATCAAGTCAAAGAACAGGCCCAGTTGCATAATCTGCCGAGTGTTGTGATTATTTTTGAACCGCAGCCGCGTGAGTTTTTTGCAGGCAATGATGCTCCCCCACGCTTGACACGCTTCGATGAAAAAGTGCGCTTGCTCGAAAAGCAAGGCGTGGATCGCGTATTATGCTTAACCTTTAACAGTCGACTCAGGGCGATGTCTGCTCAAGCATTTGTCGATGAACTCTTGCTAAATGGTTTGAAGGTCAAACACTTTGTTGTGGGAGATGATTTCCGTTTTGGCTGTGATCGCTCAGGGGATTACACCATGCTTGAAGCGGCGGGGCATGCGCATGGCTTTAGTGTTGAGCATACCCACACCTTCGAAATAGAGGATCAGCGTGTTAGTAGTACCCGCATCCGAGAGTCCTTGATGCGAGGCGACTTTGAGCTCAGTGAACGTTTGTTAGGTCGCCCCTATACGGTCACAGGGCGTGTGGTTCATGGACAAAAACTTGGTCGCCAATTAGGTGTACCAACCGCCAATGTTCGTATGCACCGGTTTCGATGCCCTTTGCAGGGTGTGTATACCGTATTGGCGCGAGTGCAAGGCCGAGACTATCCCGCCATTTGCAATGTGGGCATGCGGCCAACGGTCAATGGACGCTTGCCTGTGCTTGAGGCCCATTTGTTTGATATCGATCAGCAGCTTTATGGGCAGTTGATGCAGGTGCGTTTTTTGCACTTCCTTCGCCCTGAAAAGCGCTTTGATGGGCTTGATGCCCTCAAAACACAAATTAATTTTGATCTAGATCTGGCCCGTGAATGGTTTGCGCTGCAAGCCGGGGCTAAACCCATCTCCGGAAGCGAACAGATATGACTGATTATAAACCGACACTGAACTTGCCTGAAACAGAGTTCCCGATGCGTGGTAACTTGCCTCAACGTGAACCCGAGCGCTTGGCACGCTGGTCTGAAATGGACCTCTATGCAAAATTGCGCGCTGAAGGTCAAGGTCGTCCAAAGTTCATCCTGCACGATGGCCCTCCGTATGCCAATGGCAGTATTCATATTGGACATGCGGTGAATAAAGTCATCAAGGATATGATTGTAAAATCTAAAACACTCAGTGGTTTCGATGCGCCCTATGTCCCAGGTTGGGATTGCCATGGCTTGCCGATCGAACACAAAGTGGAAACGATGATTGGTCGTGCTGGCGATAAAGTGCCTTACCGTGATTTCCGTCAGAAGTGCCGTGAATATGCCAGTGAACAAGTGGCTGGGCAAAAGGCTGACTTCATTCGTTTGGGGGTGATCGGTGATTGGGACAACCCGTACTTAACAATGAACTTTGAGACTGAAGCCAATATTGTGCGTGCGTTAGGGCGCATCATTGAGAACGGCCATTTGGTCAAGGGGTACAAGCCCGTTTATTGGAGCGTTGTCGGTCAGTCAGCCTTGGCTGAAGCAGAGGTGGAGTATCAAGAAAAAACATCCACCGCGATTGATGTGCGCTTCACCTTCGTTGATCAAGCATCTACTGTGGATTTATTTGCTTCAGACGCGGGTGAAGGGTCGGTATCTCTTGTCATCTGGACAACGACGCCTTGGACCATCCCTGCGAACCAAGCGGTATCCTTGAACGCGGAATTGGACTATGCCTTGGTTGATGTTGCCATTAATCAAGGCCGTGAACGTCTGGTGCTTGCTGCTGACATGGTGGACGACATCATGGCACGTTGGGGTATTCAGCAGTTTACAGTGTTAGGCCGTTGTTCCGGGCAAGCGCTCGAAGGGCGTTTGTTGCACCACCCACTGTTTGCGCGTGAGGTCCCCGTCATTTTGGGCGATCATGTGACGACTGATGCGGGTACAGGCGCTGTGCATACAGCCCCTGATCATGGTATGGAAGACTTTGTGGTCGGTCAGGCCTATGGTCTTGAAACACTCAATTTAGTGCAAGCCAATGGCACCTACACTGAGGGTGCGGGTGAGTTTGCTGGGTTGCATGTGTACAAAGCCGATGAGCCGATCACCGATGCCCTAACACGCGAAGGCAAGCTGGTGCACTTGAAAAAGTTCCAACACAGCTATCCGCATTGCTGGCGCACAAAAACGCCATTGATCTATCGAGCCACGCCCCAGTGGTTTATTTCAATGGATGATAAACACCTAAGACGTGATGCCTTAGAGGCCATCAAAGGTGTGCAGTGGTTCCCGGATTGGGGGCAGGCACGTATCGAGGGTATGTTTGAACAGAGCCCAGATTGGTGTGTATCACGTCAACGGACCTGGGGTGTCCCGATCACCGTGTTTACACACAAGCAAACGGGTGAGCTGCACCCGGATACGTTGACACTGCTTGAGCAAGTGGCTGAAAAAATTGAGCTTGAAGGTATAGATGCTTGGTTCGAACTGGATGCACAAGCGCTATTGGGGGCCGATGCCGAGCAGTACGATAAAGTGACTGATACGCTGGATGTGTGGTTTGATTCGGGTGTCACTCACCATTCTGTTTTACGCAAGCGAGAAGAGTTAACCTTTCCAGCCGACATGTATTTAGAAGGATCGGATCAGCATCGTGGCTGGTTCCAGTCGTCCTTAAAAACATCGATTGCCATTAATGGTGTGGCACCTTACAAACAAGTCTTGACGCACGGTTTTGTGGTCGATGAGAAGGGCTACAAAATGTCTAAGTCCTTGGGGAATGTGATCGCACCCCAGGAAGTAACAGACAGCATGGGTGCAGATATTTTGCGTTTATGGGTAGCTGCGACGGATTACTCGGGAGAAATGGCCGTTTCTAAGCAAATTTTGCAGCGGACATCGGATGCCTATCGTCGTATACGCAATACCGCTCGTTTCTTGATGGCGAATTTAAATGGCTTTAATCCTGACAGCGACCTGGTTGCGCCTCAGTATATGTTGGCGCTTGATCGCTGGGCGGTTGATGCAACCGCTCGTTTACAAGAGAAAATTTGTGCCGCGTATGAACATTACCGTTTCTTGGAGGTCTATCAACTGGTGCACAACTTCTGTGTACAAGAGTTAGGTGGTTTTTACCTTGATATTATCAAGGACCGTCAATACACCACGCAAGGAGAGAGTTTGCCACGCCGTTCATGTCAAACGGCGCTGTACCACATAGCAGAGGCGCTGACTCGCTGGATTGCACCTATCTTAAGCTTCACAGCGGAAGAAATTTATGAAGTGTTGCCGGGTGAACGTCGTGAGAGCGTGCTATTGACCACTTGGTACGATGGCTTATTCCGTCTAGACGATACCGTCGAAATGAATGATGCCTACTGGCAGCAAATTATGGCTGTCAAAGATGCCGTTAATAAGTGTCTTGAAGAGGCCCGTAATGAAAAGTTAGTCAAGGCATCGCTTGCGACAGAGGTGGTGTTGTATGTGGATGACAGGTTACAGCAACTGTTATCGAAGCTCGACAATGAGTTGCGCTTCGTCCTCATCACGTCGTCGGCGCAGTTGCAATCCATTGAGGATGCAGTTGATGCACGCTCAACGGACCTTGCGGGTCTAAAAGTCCAGATCAAAGCGTCTGAGCAACCTAAGTGTACACGTTGCTGGCATCATCGTGAGGATGTCGGTCAGCATGAAGAGCATCCAGAGCTCTGTGGTCGCTGTGTTGACAATGTCGTGGGTGCTGGTGAAGTGCGTCACTTTGCTTAAAACAGGAACGGGCTGTGACTGATGTAAACAACTCAACCAGCGCTTTGCGCTGGTTATGGATAACGGTGTTAGTGATTGTATTGGATTTAGGCACCAAATACTGGGCCGATGCGGCATTGATCTATGCGCAGCCTGTACCAATTCTGCCTTTTTTCGACTTAACCTTGCTTTACAACTACGGCGCGGCATTTAGCTTCTTGGCCGGTGCTGGAGGATGGCAGCGTTGGTTTTTTGCAGGGATCGCGATCGGCATGAGCGTCTTCCTCTTGGTCTGGCTAAAGCGGACGCCCGCGCAAGAGTGGTGGATGCGTTTAGCACTCGCTTTGGTGTTAGGGGGAGCTCTAGGAAACCTGTATGACCGTATCATTCATGGGTATGTTGTTGACTTTATTTCGTTGCATTATGGTGGCTGGTACTTCCCAGCCTTCAATCTTGCCGACACAGCGATCACTTTAGGTGCATTGTTGTTGATCATTGATATGTTGTTTTTGGCAGAACGTCGGAAATTGATGACATCGTCGTCTGAAGAGGGTTTAAAATGAGTGAGTATGTCATCGGTGAGGGTACAGAGGTTACCTTACACTTTGCAATTAAGCTGCAAGACGGTCAGGTGGTCGACTCGAATTTTGCGTCGCAGCCTGCACGATTTGTTTTTGGGGATGGCAATTTACCCGATGGTTTTGAACAAGCACTGGTTGGCTTGAAGGTGGGGGATCATATGGATTTGACGATCGCGCCGGAGCGCGGATTTGGGATGCATAACCCATCCAATATCCAAGTGATGCCGCGCAGTCAGTTTTCGAGTTTGACCCTGGAGCCAGGCTTGGTTGTCTCATTTCAGGAGCCAGGCGGAGAGGTGCCGGGTGTGATTACTGAGTTTGATGATTCGAAAGTGACGGTTGATTTTAATCACCCTTTAGCGGGCCAGACCTTACTGTTTGAAGTCAAAGTGTTGGATGTTCAACCCTGTACACCGTCTTCTTGATGCATCTAGAGGGCTTGAAAATCTTTGGCGCTTTGTCTAAGGTTAATCACGATTAAGAAGCAAGGATTCGCTTCTTTCTTTCATAAATCAAGGATGATTCAAAATGTCTATTTTCATTGCGTCGTTTAGACGCTTCCCGCAGCGTCTCTCTATTGCCGCCTTGCCCAAGGCAAGATCTCCTCAACGCGGTTTAGGTTTACTTGAGGTCATGTTGGCGTTGGCTTTGCTGAGCACTGGCTGCTTGGTAATTACCCATTTTCAATTAGCCTCGCTTGGGACCAGCTTGAACCGCTATCACATGACACGCGCACAGGTGTACTTATCCGACTTGAATGAGTCATTGTGGGCTGCACGATGCCACCCAAACCTACACTATACTCAGATTGTCGATCAGTGGTTGGAGGCGACCGTCACACAGGACTTGTTTGAGACGATTAATACACGTGCCAATGCTCAAGGCCTGTGGATACGTGCTCAACGCCAAGGTGAGTCCTTAGTCTTACCGATTGAGTGGGCGGAGTGCTCCTGATGAAGCAACACGGATTTACCTTGACCGAACTGTTGCTTTCCTTGGTGTTAGGGAGTTTTATCCTGCTGATGGTGAGTCTTTTGCTAGTTTCGTCCACACAGACGTGGCGTTACCAACAGCTGATTGATCGTGATCAAGAAGCCTTGCGTTTTGTTGTGGAGCGACTGCGCAGCAGTGTGCGTCAGGCACAAGGAGTGGAGCTGACCAGTAATGAGTTTGAGTTGTTTTTGACCTTGCAGAGCGGTGAGGGGGCTCGAAACTGCTTGGGTCAGTTGCAGTCAGAAAATCAGATATATCACGAGCATTATGCAGTGGAGCAAGATCAGCTTAGATGCAACGGCCAAGCCTTAATACAGGGCATCACCTCACTTAACTTTGCCTATGTGCATTCAGAATCTCTAGAGGATCTCTCGAAGATTGAGAGTGTGCCCAGTTGTTGTGATCCCATAGTGATGGTGTTGTTTGATCTAGACTTGATGTGGAGTGAGGGGCATCGATTTACAGCAACGTTAAGAGAATTCCCATAAGCACAGGGAGGTGTGATATGCGACGAATGAAGCAAGAAGGAACCGTGCTGTTAATGG
The DNA here is from genome assembly GCF_000585235.1 of Nitrincola nitratireducens. Classification (NCBI taxonomy): domain Bacteria; kingdom Pseudomonadati; phylum Pseudomonadota; class Gammaproteobacteria; order Oceanospirillales; family Oceanospirillaceae; genus Nitrincola; species Nitrincola nitratireducens. The sequence continues at coordinate 89,251 of NZ_AONB01000014.1, forward strand.
TGTTAGTGTTCATTAGCATGATATCGATGGTTGTCATGGGATCGGCTCAGCAGGCGCAGCTTCAGCAGCGAATGAGCGTGTCAGCCCGTTTTCATCAGGATGCATTGATTGCCATTCAGCTGGGGGTTGCAGAATTGGTGCGTCAATATCCGGAGATTATGCAGAATGGCATCAATGTAGCAACGGACTCTATTCGATATGAATGGCCGTCAGATGAGTATAACGCTGTATTTTTCTCAGAGATTGATTACACCCAGGTTGAAGTTCTCGGGTCTAAACTACGCTTTGTTATCCAGGGCGGAGTGATCACCCACGAGCGTGCGGAAGTACTTAAGCAGGTTCGAGTGACTTTAGATCAGAAGAACCCGCAAAACGTGATTGTCGTTCGCGACTGGTTGGAGCTGATATGAGTGCCTTCAGGATGCGGGGGTACACGTTGCTTGAGCTGATGGTGACACTGTTGTTGCTAGCCATTTTGTTACTGCAGGGAGTGCCTGCATTTTCAGATATGTCGGAAAAGATGAGGCAAGAAACAAGGGCATTGGATTTAGTGTCGCTCTTGTCCTATGCCAGAATACAAGCTGTGACACATCGACAATCGGTCACCCTATGCCGAACGTTGAATGGATTAGAATGTGTGGGGCACGAGATCAATGGTGGCTCTGAATGGTTCGGCGTATTGGTTTTTATTGATACTCATCAGAGTCGTCAATATGACCCCTTGAATGACGAAGTCTTAAGGGTCCATTTTTTCTCGGGAAATGGGCAGGTTCTTTGGAATCGGGGTGATAGTCTGACGTATCAAGCGGATGGAACGGTGACGGGGTATTCGAATGGCACGTTTCGAGTGCGCTCAGTCAATCAAGACAAGGGCTATAATTTAGTTATCTCCTTGGCGGGTCGTGTTCGGCGTGAGTCCGTAGGTTATTGACACAAGTCTGGGATAGGTGAGTCAAGGTCTGGCTCTGGGCAGATAAACCATGCAAAATAGCGAGTGTATTTTAGTAACCCTTTCAGTAATGGATACGACATCGGCATGAGCACACAGTTGCGGGTCGCTATGGCCCAGCTAAATTTTCTGGTAGGTGATATACCTGGTAATACAGAAAAAATCATAGTGGCCGCCTGCAAGGCGCGCGATGAGGAGCAAGCGGATATTTTGGTTTGCTCTGAATTAGCCCTTTCAGGGTATCCTCCGGAGGATTTGTTACTTCGCCCGAGTCTAGAAACACGAATCGAAAAAGCCCTTTTGGCACTTAAAGTACAGGTTCAAGGGATTACCCTTGTTGTCGGCTATCCTGCTCATAAAAACGGACAGTTGTACAATCATGCCGCTGTTATTCGTGACGGTGTTGTGCTGTTTGAATACTCGAAACAATGTTTACCCAATTATCAGGTATTTGATGAGCGTCGCTACTTTTCGCCGGGTGAGCAGCCAGGTGTATTCGAGTACAAGGGGTACAAGGTCGGTTTAAGTATTTGCGAAGATATTTGGCACAGTGCCCCAGTGGAGCAGTTAAAAGCGCAAGGGGTTAATCTGGTGTTGAGTCTGAATGCCTCACCTTTTCATCAGGGCAAGGTAAAAGAGCGCTTAGAAGTTGTGCGGGCCTGTGCTCAGGCCTGTGCGGCACCGGTCTTTTATGTCAATCAAGTGGGCGCCCAAGATGAGTTGGTGTTTGACGGCGGATCGATGGTGGTGAATGGTGAAGGGTCGCTGTGCTATTTGGCAGCACATTTTGAAGAAAGCCTTTCGTATACGGATGTGGACTTATGGGAGGGCCGAGTAAACCCAGTTGAGCCATCGGCCATCATGCCAGATGATGAAGACAGTCTTTATTCTGCACTGGTGCTGGGGGTTCGAGACTATGTTCATAAAAATGGATTCAAAGGTGTTGTGCTGGGGCTGTCGGGCGGCATCGATTCGGCCTTGACCGCCGCTATTGCGGTGGATGCGTTAGGAGCTGACAAAGTAGAGGTGGTGATGATGCCGTTTCGATACACCTCATCTATGAGCGTTGAGGATGCCGAACGGCAAGCTCAGTTGATGGGGGTTAAGTACAGTGCTATTTCCATCGAACCGATTTATGACACCTTTATGTCGCAACTGAGTGATCGTTTCCAAGGGCTCAATGCCGATACGACGGAAGAGAATCTTCAGGCACGTTGTCGGGGTGTGCTGTTGATGGCCATTTCCAATAAAACAGGGTCTTTGGTGTTGACCACAGGCAACAAAAGTGAAGTGGCTGTAGGGTATTCCACGTTATACGGAGATATGGCAGGTGGTTTTGATGTTCTTAAGGATGTATCCAAAACGTGGGTCTATCGTTTGGCCTCGTATCGTAACCAGCGTTCTGTAATTATTCCTCAACGCGTGATTGATCGAGCGCCTTCAGCCGAATTGGCACCTAACCAAACGGATCAGGATTCATTGCCTGATTACGATGTATTGGATGAGATACTGGCGCTATATATTGAGCAGGATTTCAGTGCCGACGCGATTATTGCACTCGGTTTTGCACCAGAGGTGGTGAACAGGGTTATCCGCTTGGTGGATATAAATGAGTACAAGCGTCGTCAAGCCGCAATTGGCCCTAGGGTCACTCAAAGAGGCTTTGGACGAGACCGGCGCTACCCGATTACATCGGGCTGGCGTGCTGGAGAGTAGTCAGGTTCTATAATGGCAGGGCGAATTTACCATTCGCCTTCCTCTGCTTCATCAAAGTCATACGGCTCAATGATAACGGCTTCAACCGTATAGCCTGATGTTCCCATCTCATGATTAAACGTTTCTGTGCTCAAGCGTCCTTCGATCCATATGGCATCATACAGACTGTCGACCCGTGTGCCCGGTTCAAAGTGAACATTAATGATTTGGTTTGAGGGCGGAGGTGGAACATGAATGCAAGCCCCGAAATAGGGTACGAGAAAGAAACGCGTTACCCGATTCATATCGGCTTCTAAGGGTACAACAAACCCAGGAATGCGGATGATTTGACCGTCTAGTTCTTCTCGGACAGGCGCTGATGCCAAAACCTGCAGCATCCGATCCATGAGTGCTTCCGCTTCGGGGCTGAAGTCATCCAAGCTATCGAGCGAGTCAAAGGTGTTTGCACTTTCACCAAATAGGTCATATAAACTGAGTGTATAGTCCTCAGGCATGAGATCGTCCCACATCAGCTCCGTTGCGCTTGTCTCACTAGGTGTTTGGGCCGTGGCATAGGGAAAAGCCAGTGGAATCAGCAATATCATCAATATCCAAAAGCGCATGATGTTCTGTCTCGATTATATTTTTGGCGTTAGGCCATCAATTAATGTGTAGTAATAGGCCTTAATGGCTGGAATCAGTCCCGTGATCAATCCTGCGAGCTGAATCCACAGCAATAAGCGAAACTGGTCAGGAGTGAGGCCATTAAGCGTCAAGAAGACTCCGTATTCAAGTGCAATCCAATCTTGAAAACAAAAAACCAGCAGATACATCATGCCTACGCCGAGTACAGAGGCGAGCAGGGTTAAAAATACCGACTCACTGAGCAATAACGCCATGATTCGAAGGGGGCCTGCACCGACCGCCCGCAATATAGCCAGCTCGCGTCGGCGCTCGTTCAGGCTGGTGAGCAGTATACCCAACATCCCTGTGAGACTTGCAAAAATGACACAGGCCGAAACGATTAATAGGGATTTTTCGGCGATGGACAGAACCTGCCAGAGCTCTTGCAATGCAACACCTGGCAGAATTGCCTGAAGTGGTTCTGTTCGATAGGTGTTGATGCACGTTGCATATGGAACGTTGCCATGGGGGATTTAAGCCCTACCATGAAGGCCGTCAGTTCTTTTGGGGTGAGATCACGCGTCCGAACTGTCTCTGCATCCAAGTTCATGCCGGGGATGCGTGTACCAGCCCTCCAGTCAATGTGAATCGCCTCCCAAGCCGCCAAGCTGATAAACAGATTGCGGTCAATTGGAGTACCGGTTGCATTGAGAATACCAGCGACTTTAAACGGCTTGTCTTGATGTTGAGCAAAACTACCTCGACCCAATCCATGTGCAATCACAACGGAATCACCTAGGTCATAACCCAAGGCTCTGGCTACCTCCGCCCCTAGGACAACGTCAAAAAGGTCGTCAAAGAAGTGCCCTTCAGCCATTGAGAGTGACTGTTGGCGTCCAAATTTAAAATATTCATAAAAGCTGTTTTCGGTGCCAATAACCTTGAAGCCTTGATGCGAGTCACCAAGGGTAATCGGAATGGTCCAGGCAACAGCCTCTTGTGAGGCAATTTGTTGATACGAGCTCCAGCGAATATTGTTGGTGGGTTGTCCAATGCCAAACACCGAGTACAAAAGGAGAGGGAGTGATCCACTGCGCGCACCGACAATCAGATCGGTTCCTGATACTGTATTGAAAAAACTCTGTTGAGTATCATGCCGTAGCTTTTCCACACCCATCAAGAGCGTGACGCTTATGGACAGGGTCAGGAGCGTTAAAAAAATCGTGCCGCGTCTGTTCCAGATGCTGAGTAAAGCAAGCTTGAGCATAGGTCAGTTCACTCTGTAGGCTGGGTTGAGCGTTTTTAAATCGATGACTCGGTCAAAAGGATGACGTAATTCTAAGTCGTGGCTGACAAAAATAAGCGTGGTGTTGTGTTGACGACTTTGTTGTAACAGTAAGTTCATAAATCTATGGCGAGTGTCTGCATCCAGTGCCGATGTTGGCTCATCTGCTAGCAAGATTTCAGGAGCTCCGATTAACGCTCGAGCCGCTGCAACGCGTTGCTGTTGACCAATGGACAGCTGGGAAACGGGGCGAGGGTGATGAATATAGTCGGCTAGATCCAGTGCTTCGAGCAGTGCATGTGCGCCTGCGCTCAAGCTGCCGTATTCCTTAAGGGTGCGTTCGCGTCTTAGCTTAGAAAACTGGCAAGGCAAAAGCAAATTGTCGGTAACGCTCAAGTAGGGTAGCAGATTAAATTGTTGGAACAGCACACCGATGTGATCAGCACGAAAGCGATCACGTTTGCGTTGACTCAGCGTTGATAGCGGCGTTTCGAGGAGTGAAATCTCGCCAGAATGAGGCAAAAGCACACCACCTAGGAGGTTTAGTAGCGTGCTTTTACCGCTGCCTGAGGGGCCTTGTACAAAGACCTGCTCACCTTTGTGCAAGGTGAGCGAGTCAATGTTCAGCAGTGTGTGGGTTTTTTTCCACGAAAAAACGAGCTGGTTAAGCGATACAGAACAGGGTTGTGTCATTCGTTAAACGTTAGCCTTGGTTGTGTTGGGCTTAAGGTAAGTCCTTTCTGACCTTGTGGCGTAATCATTTGTACGCTGATGTTGTGCAAGGATGGAAACGACGTAAAGAGTTGGATGGAAACGGCCTGTAAATGTTCCGGATGTTCGCAGAAAAAATTGTACTCTACTTGAATATCACTATGCTGGCTCTGGTCATGGTCATGGTCATGGTCATGGTCATGGTCATGTTTGTGATCTGCACCGTGTGTGTGATCATGATGCTTATGGTGATCATGTTTGTGATCGTGATCGTGATCGTGATCGTGATCGTGATCGTGATCGTGATCGTGATCGTGGTCCGATGTTGCCAGTAACTCGTGGTTGACGCTGACGTCTTTCAATTCGCAGGCGGCGGCCGATGGGAGTGCCCAAAGGGTCTCGGCCAATTTCAATTGTGCTTCAGCATTGCGAACTTTGGCTTGGCTCTCTGAATCCGTCGCTAGATGCTCGAAGCCAACAATATCGGCTGCCGGTGCCTCTAAGCTTGCAAGCAGCATATTGCCTTCAAATACCACATCGAGAGTGGCCTCACCGTGCACGTGCGCGTGTAAAGCGGCATGGTCATGATCTGGGTGCGCTGAGTGTGAGTGAGATTGATGGGCGAGCACAAACCAAGACATGCTCAGGCCTGTGACTAGAAGGCTGGATTGAATGAATGGGCGTTTCATAGGGGCTCCTCGTAGAAAGATTAAAACTGTTATAACGTAACATATCATTTAAGTATTACGAGAGTCGAGTTTTAAGCTACCTTCAATACATCCCTTGTCTGTGAGCCTAGCTCTTTAGGTGTAAACAAAAACGCCTTAGCTCGACTTCTCTCATGTGTGAAGTCGAGCTAAGGCGTTATTCAGTCAATCTACGATTTATTGTGTTGGCTCGCCTACACGTCCGTCATCACCAAACGTACCAAAGGTAATACGGTTCAACCATGAGCGGCCACCAGTTTGACTGCCTCCTTCAGGTTGCATACTTCCATCGACTCGCATGGCTCTGGCTCTCTCTGGGTTAACAGGACGAGCTGGAACAGCGGGCTCAATTGATCCCATCAGACCAAAGGTTGCTGTATACAGCAAGTCAAAGTTTTGAGGCGCGAAAGGACGAATGATATAGTCTGGATAGTTGAGGCTCAGTACATCAATGGCCGTTTTTGCTAAGTCATCCAAACCCAGTTTGGTATAGGCTTCCGCCATGATGGCCAGTGCATCGGGTACGGCAGGCGTTTCTTGGAAGTTCTCAACCACATAGCGTCCACGATTGGCGGCTGCGACCCAGGCTTCACGCTTCATGTAAAAGCTAGCAACATGGATTTCGTAGGTAGCCAAGCGGTTTTTTAAATACTGCATACGACGCTGGGTATCCGGTGCGTATTCACTGTCTGGGTAACGGTTGAGTAAAACCGAGAAGCTTTCGAACGAGTCGAGGGCGGCTCCTGGGTCTCGCTGCGTCTCATCAAGAGGAAGAAAGCGTGCCAAGAATGAACGGTCTTCTTCAAACGACGTTAAGCCTTTCATGTAGTAAGCATAGTCGATGTTATCGTGATTCGGGTGCAGTCGAATAAAGCGGTCTGCCGCTGAGCGCGAAGCGGCGGGCTCATTATTGCGGAAGTAAGCATAAATTAATTCGAGCTGGGCTTGCTCCGAGAAGCGACCGAAGGGATAACGAGCCTCAAGCAATTGAAGTTTTTCAATGGCCAGTGAAGTTTTGGGCATCCAGTGCGCTCATGGCATCGTTGTAGATGACTTGCTCTGGGATGTCGGGGATGGTTTTGTCTCGACCAAACCATGAGCAAGCCGAAAGCATACTAAGGATGATCAGAGCGCAAATCACTTTGACAAATTGCATATTGCTATATCCTGAGATGTGTTGTGAATTCGGTACTTTTTACCGGATTCGGGTATACTGAGACACTATATTTTCCGGCCTATTAAAACACAACCGGAAGCCAACCCAAAATATCCGTTTACATAAGATTAAAATAGATGTCAGAAGCAATTGAGTTAGTGTGTCAGGTTCCTGCCGAAATGTTTGGACTGCGATTGGATCAGGCGGTTTCGCAACTATTTCCTGACTATTCACGCTCGCGCTTGCAGGGCTGGATCAAAGAGGGCACGTTGCTGGTTGACGGCGAGGTCAAACGCCCACGGGATAAGCTGAACGGCGGCGAGACAATTCGAGTATCGGTGGTAATTGAAGCGAATGAACGCCATGCCGCTGAATCCATCCCTTTGAACATAGTCTTTGAAGATGAACACATACTGGTCATCAACAAACCCAGTGGTTTAGTTGTCCATCCGGGCGCGGGAAATGCTGATGGCACTCTGTTGAATGCCCTTTTGCACCATTGTCCTGAAATCGCACATGTGCCGCGAGCGGGTATTGTCCATCGTTTGGATCGTGAGACTACGGGGTTGATGGTAATCGCTAAAACCATTGCCGCACAAACCGACTTAGTGACGCAGTTACAAGACCGCAGCATGGGACGCGAATATGAAGCCGTGACGCACGGTGTCATGACCGGAGGGGGGTGTGTTGATGAGCCAATGGCACGTCATTCGCGCAATCGTCTGAAAATGGCCGTTGTGGGCGTTGGTAAGGAAGCTATTACACATTATCGTGTTTTAGAAAAATTTAGAGCGCACACGCATATACGTCTAAAGTTAGAAACAGGACGGACGCATCAAATTCGTGTGCATATGTCTCATATCAACTATCCTTTAGTGGGTGACCCATTATACGGTGGTCGTTTCCGTCTTCCCAAAGGTGCAAGCGAAGAGATGCAAGACGTACTTAAGCATTTTCGTCGACAGGCTTTGCATGCGAAAAAACTTGAACTCTGGCATCCTGAAACGGGTCAGCAAATGAGTTGGGAGGTCGATCTTCCGGATGACTTCCAACGTTTGTTAGCCGTGTTAAAAGACGATGCTCAAACCTATGACTATGAGCTATGAAACTGATACGAGCAGATTGGGATGTAAGCCCTCGTATTCACGCCTTTACAACGACGCGCTATGACGGTGTGAGTGAAGGTGTCTATGCGGGGTTTAACTTAGGCCTTCATGTGGGCGATGACCCTGCGGCCGTGCTGGAAAATCGAAAAATTCTTCAGCAAGTGACGGGGTTAACACAGCCCATACGTTGGCTAGAGCAGGTGCATGGTATCAATCTAGTCAAAGCATCGGGCCCAGAGTGTCAAGCAGATGCAGTATGGTCAAACCAACCCGGAGAGGCCTGTGCGATTATGACGGCGGACTGCTTGCCTGTACTATTCTGTGACCGGGCCGCGACGCGTGTTGCAGCTGCTCATGCAGGATGGCGAGGCTTGGCAGCTGGCGTCCTCGAGAATACCTTGTCTATCTTTGATGATCCCAAGCAGGTTGTGGCTTGGTTGGGCCCTGCCATTGGTCCGATGGCATTCGAAGTGGGTGATGAAGTGTATCAATGCTTTTGTGAACAACACCCACAAGCAAAGCGTGCGTTTGCTATCTCTCCTACTGACCATCAAAAATGGTTGGCCGATATCTATGAACTGGCACGAATCCGTTTACATGCGGCAGGAGTGAAGTATGTTTACGGCGGTCACTTTTGTACGTTTACCGACCACGAAAACTTCTATTCCTATCGCCGAGATGGCGAGACTGGACGTATGGCCAGTTTGATCTGGATTGAAGGCTGATTAAATAATCACCACTTGAATTGCGATCATATTAGCCCCATTTAATTCACTATCTGATACCTGTCTGTGTGTTTCGGGTATCCATAATGAATTAAAGGAGTGGGCAATGAGACCCGATAAGTTTACATCAAAGTTACAAGAAGCGTTATCCGACGCACAATCCATCGCTGTTGGTAAAGATCACAACTACATAGAACCGATTCACCTGCTCGTTGCCTTTCTTGAGCAGCGTGATGGTTCTATTCGTCCATTGCTGAGCCAAGCGGGCGCTCAGTTGCCTCAGTTAACGCGCAAAATAGCTGAAGCACTGGATAAGCTGCCGCAGGTTAAAAACCCGGATGGCGATATCCGTGCCTCACAAAATCTGGTTCGACTTTTTAATTTAACCGACAAGATGGCCCAGCAACGCGGTGATGAGTACGTGGCCAGCGAGCTTGTGCTTTTGTCCATGCTGGAAGACAAGGGCGATACCTCGCGGGTGTTGAAAGAGGCAGGCGTGGATCGTGAAAAACTCTTGGCCGCTATTAACAATATGCGCGGAGGGGCTGCAGTCATGGACCCCAATGTCGAACAAAATCGTCAGGCTCTGGATAAATACTGTGTGGATTTAACCGAGCGTGCGGAGTCTGGCAAATTGGACCCAGTGATTGGCCGTGATGACGAAATTCGGCGCACGATCCAAGTTTTGCAACGCCGCACTAAAAACAACCCGGTTCTGATCGGGGAGCCTGGAGTGGGTAAAACCGCCATTGTCGAAGGTTTGGCGCAACGCATTGTTAACGGTGAAGTGCCCGAGGGCTTGAAGCACAAACGCGTACTGTCATTAGACATGGGTGCCCTGATTGCAGGCGCGAAGTTTCGAGGTGAGTTTGAAGAGCGTCTCAAAGCCGTTTTGAATGAATTGAGTAAACAAGAAGGTCAAATTATTTTATTCATTGACGAGTTGCATACCATGGTGGGGGCGGGTAAGGGCGAAGGCTCAATGGATGCGGGCAATATGCTGAAGCCCGCACTCGCGCGTGGTGAGTTGCATTGTGTTGGTGCGACAACGCTAGATGAGTATCGTCAATACGTTGAAAAGGATGCTGCGTTAGAGCGTCGCTTCCAGAAAGTTATCGTGGATGAACCTACAGAGGAAGACACCATTGCAATCTTACGCGGCCTTAAAGAGCGCTACGAAATTCACCATGGTGTTGATATCACAGACTCCGCAATTGTTGCAGCGGCTAAGCTAAGTCAGCGTTACATTACAGATCGTCAGTTGCCAGATAAGGCCATCGACCTTATCGACGAAGCGGGTTCACGTATCCGTATGGAAATGGACTCTAAGCCAGAAGAAATGGATCGTCTCGAACGACGCTTAATCCAGCTCAAAATGGAGCGCGAGGCGTTGAAAAAAGAGAAGGATGAGGCATCCCAGAAACGCTTGCAAGAACTGCAACAGACGATCAGCAAGCTAGAAAAAGAGTTTTCAGATCTAGAAGAGGTGTGGAAGGCTGAAAAAGCCAGCCTGCAAGGATCACAAAGTGTTAAAGAGCAGTTGGATCAAGCTCGAGTGGAAATGGAACAAGCCAGCCGTGCCGGTGATCTTGCGAAAATGGCAGAGTTGCAGTACGGCCGTATCCCCGAGCTCGAAAAGCAGTTGAAAATGGCCAGTCAAGTGGAGCACAGCGCACAGACAACGCAACTCTTACGGAATAAGGTAACAGAAGAAGAGGTCGCAGAGGTCGTTTCGCGTTGGACGGGCATTCCCATCAGTAAAATGTTGGAAGGGGAGCGCGACAAGCTGTTACGCATGGAAGATGCTCTACACGGACGCGTTGTGGGACAGGATGAAGCCGTGATTGCGGTTGCAAATGCTGTTAGGCGTTCACGAGCAGGTCTCTCTGATCCGGCTCGTCCCAGTGGTAGCTTCTTGTTTTTAGGCCCAACGGGTGTCGGGAAAACAGAACTCTGTAAAGCGTTAGCAGGCTTCCTCTTTGATACAGAGGATGCGTTGGTTCGTATTGATATGTCCGAGTTTATGGAGAAACATTCGGTCGCTCGCTTAATTGGCGCACCTCCAGGCTATGTCGGCTATGAGGAAGGCGGTTATTTGACTGAAGCGGTGCGACGCAAGCCTTATTCGGTGTTGCTGCTCGATGAAGTTGAAAAGGCGCATCCAGATGTATTCAATATATTGCTGCAAGTCTTAGAGGATGGACGTTTAACCGATGGGCAAGGACGGACGGTCGACTTCCGAAACACCATCGTTGTTATGACATCGAATCTAGGGTCTGACCTGATTCAGGGCTTTAGTGACGATGACGATTATCAATTGATGAAGCAGGCGGTGATGGAAGTGGTGGGAAATCATTTCCGACCCGAAGTGATCAATCGTATTGATGAGGTGGTTGTTTTCCATAGCTTGCGCAAAGAGCAAGTCGCGGGAATCGCGAAGATTCAGTTAGAACGTTTACACAAACGCCTCGCTGAAAAAGACCTCTCGATTCATTTAACAGAGGCTGCGTTAAATAAATTGGTGGATGTCGGCTTTGAACCTGTTTATGGGGCGCGGCCACTAAAAAGAGCAATTCAACAATGGATTGAAAACCCGCTGGCACAGAAAATTTTATCGGGCGCTTACTTGCCCGGCGCAACGATTCAAGTGGAGGTTGAAAACGAGCAATTCTCGTTCAAATAAATGTATTGCGTACACCTCGCTTTTCCCCATGAGTCTTGCGATACGACTTGTGGGGAAGGCTTGATATCAGCTCCCTCTTTTATTTTCACAAAAAACACTTGTTTCATGATCTGTTGGTTTTAAAGCGTCATAAGGAGGGTTAAACCCTATCAGAGGGTGCTGTGATCCTCTTTTGACAAGTTTTGCTATCCAGTCAATAGAAACGTAAAATTCGCCTTTTGATTGTCTGAGGCGTCTGTAATGCTAAGTTATCTTCATGGTTTTCACGCGGGTAATTTCGCGGATGTGCATAAGCATCATACCTTGGTTGCCTTGTTGACGTCCTTGAACCGGAAGGAAAAACCTTGGAGCTATCTTGAGACTCACTCCGGTAAAGCGGCGTATGATCTAGCGGATGATCAAGCCCTTAAGACACTGGAATTCAAGGAGGGTATCGCAAAGCTCTGGACGCAGCCTTCAGTGAATGAGAGTTTGCAAGCCTACTTCGAGTGCGTAAAACAGTGTAATGGCGATGAGTTGCTATCCTATCCCGGCTCGCCTGCAATCGCGGCCTACATGGCGCGTGAGGCCGACAAGTTGCACTTGATGGAGCTGCACCCTAACGAAGTTAACGTCCTCAAACATCATTTTCGCAGAGATCCGCGTGTGTCTGTACACCATCGTGACGGGTATGAAGGCGTCTTGTCTTTATTGCCCCCCAAACCCAATCGCGGTTTAGTATTGATTGACCCTTCCTACGAAGTGAAAGAAGAATACGAACAGGTTGTTCGTTTTATCACCATGGCGTACAAGCATTGGCCAATAGGGACTTACGCAATTTGGTATCCATTATTACCGGCGAACCGCTGGCGCTTTATGCTAGAGGATCTCAGACGCACGGGTATCCGGAATATGCTTTTGTCTGAGTTGCATGTGAAGCAGCCATCTGAACAGGGGATGTACGGCAGTGGAATGCTGATTATTAATCCACCGTGGAACTTGGACGCCGTCCTTAAACCGGGAGTGTCTTCAATGGTTGATTTGTTGAAACAGGATGCTTCGGCGCATGCTGAGGTGAGTGTCTGGGTCGGGGAGTGAGGTTTTATCTGAGCAAGCTTGTGTTGCCGATTGTTGAAACCTGGTCTTTACCCTTGGCCTCAGCACTTTTTACCAGCAGCGTCAGTGTGCGATTGATTGGAACATGAATGCCATGTGCGTGTGCTCGTCGAACAATTTCACCATTCAGAAAATTGATTTCCGTTGGTTTGCCGTTCATCAGATCTTGTGCTGTTGATGAATATTGTTCGGGCATGGTGATTGGAAGGGTGCGAATCGTTTCGAAGACACTGGCTGGCACCGACACACCTTCAGCGCGAGCAACGCTTAGTGCCTCATGTGCAATATCTTCCATCAGTTGCGGTATGCCGTCTAGCGTCACCAGTTTACCGTAGGGTAATCCCGTGATGGCCGAGAGTGGATTCACGGCACAATTAATCACAAGTTTGGCCCAGAGCGCGCTCATTACATCACCCGAAACATGTGTTTGAATATGGCAAGCGTTAAGAAGGGCGGCAATTTCCTGTGAATCTTGGCCTGACAGTTCGAGATCGCCTCGGCCTTCATGGCGCACTACGCCTGCACCGTTCATCCGGCTGGCAACATAGACCACTACGGGTGTGACAGGACGCCCTAGAACTCTGACGAGTGTTTCGGCATTGGATACACCGTTCTGTAAGCTGAACACACGACAAGGTGCTGGGATATATGGCGCAATTGCGCGTCCTGCCTGCTCGGTATCACCCGATTTTACACAGACTAAAATCCAATCAGCATCTGCAACAACCGATGGGTCGGTACTGGCCTCAACCTGCGTGACTAAACGCTTGCCTTCCTTTTCGAGGATCAGGCCCTGTGTCGAGACGGCTTCTACAAGGGGTGTGCGTCCGATTAAAACCACTCGATGCCCTGCCAAAGCAAGCATAGCACCATAATAACAACCAACAGCACCGGCTCCCATAATGGCAACGTTCATTTATTCTCCCAGGACGGTAATATGAGGATGCACTCTTTACGACGGGTATAGGTGAGTAAGCGATCCAGAACAACGAGTCTAAAATCGCTATTGCACGTGAATCGGCCACATACGATGGCCGACTCTGTAATAGATGGAAAATACAAAGTACTTCTTAATAAAGCGCTTGCTCGTCTCTAACGACTTCTTTCAATACATGTAAAAAAAGCTTGTCTGCTTCATTAAACTCGACTGGAATTTTGACGCTTGTCAGCGACGACAGCTCTTCTGCAATCAAGTGATCCGCGTCTTTTTTATCAATGTGTTTTCTGGCAACCGAAAGCGCCACTTCACAAATGCTTGGATCTGCAAGAACCTTGCGAATAAAGCGCATTAACTCATTGATCACACGTTCTTTGTTTTTAATCTCTGTAATGTTACTCATGCCGAAAGTCCCCAAAAGAATCAGTTGTCAGTATAGTGCTACAGCTTAGACTTTTCATGCAAAATTAAACAGAGCTTGTGATAAGGGTTATTACGCATTCGCTTTAGACTAAAAACTTATGAGTTTAGTAGTTGATAGTCTCTTGACTCGATGACAAAATAGCGGGCTATTTGGGAAAATCTAATTTTTTGTCATCGCCCATGAGGAAATCCCACGGTGATGGCAGTTTAAGCAATACCCAGCTTATATCTCAGACAGGTCTGGCAGAGCGAGAGATCCTTTTTCTTGTCAGCGCCGCATACAGAACATTAACTGTTTACTACCGACATGAGATCGGTGCTGAGTAGAGGAAACGATTGTGGAATTACTATCAGGCGCAGAAATGGTCGTACGTGCGCTCAGAGATGAGGGCGTTAAGTACATCTACGGATATCCAGGCGGAGCACTGCTGCATGTGTATGATGCACTGTTTCAGCAGAATGAAGTCGAGCATGTTCTAGTGCGTCACGAGCAAGCTGCAACGCATATGGCCGATGCCTATGCGCGTGCAACAGGTAAAGCAGGTGTCGCGTTAGTGACGTCAGGACCAGGTGCAACCAATGCTGTGACGGGGATCGCAACCGCTTATATGGATTCAATTCCGATGGTGGTGATTACCGGTCAGGTCATGAGCTTTCTGATCGGCGAAGATGCTTTCCAAGAAACGGATATGCTCGGTATTTCTCGTCCTATCGTTAAGCATAACTTTAGTGTTACGCGTGCTGAAGATATTCCAAGCATTATTAAGAAAGCCTTCTATATCGCGCAGACAGGTCGTCCAGGGCCTGTGGTGATTGATATTCCGAAGGACATGACAGCTCCGACAGAGCGTTTTCCGTATGAGTATCCAAAGTCCGTTAAGCTGCGTTCTTACAGCCCTGTGACAAAAGGACATTCTGGTCAAATTCGTAAAGCCGTTGATATGCTGCTAGCGGCTAAGCGCCCAATGATTTACACCGGCGGCGGTGTCATCATGGGTGATGCGAGCCGTGAGTTGATTGAGTTGGCTCATCTGCTGAACTATCCAGTGACCAATACGCTAATGGGATTGGGTGGCTTCCCGGGTACGGACGGCCAGTTTGTCGGTATGCTAGGTATGCATGGGTCATACGAAGCCAATATGGCGATGCATCACAGTGACTTGATTCTTGCTGTTGGTGCTCGATTTGATGATCGCGTGACGAATGGTGTGGATAAGTTCTGCCCGACGGCGCGGATCGTGCATATCGATATTGACCCTGCGTCCATCTCAAAAACCATTCAAGCAGATGTTCCAATTGTAGGGCCTGCAAAAGTGGTATTGGATGACATGATCCAGTTGGTTAAAGAAAGCAAGAAGCGTCCAGATGCAGAGGCGATTGCTGCCTGGTGGAAGCAGATTGATGAGTGGCGTGCTCGTCACGGCGGTCGTTATCGTACAGACGACTCCGAGCTGATGAAGCCGCAGCAGGTCATTGAAATGCTCTGTAAAGTGACAGAAGGGGACGCCTATGTCTGTTCGGACGTAGGGCAGCACCAAATGTTCGCTGCTCAATACTATAAGTACAACAAACCCAATCGTTGGATCAACTCCGGCGGTCTCGGTACGATGGGCTTTGGTTTGCCAGCCGCCATGGGTGTTAAAATGAACTTCCCGAACGAGGAAGTCGTCTGTGTAACGGGCGAAGGCAGTATTCAAATGAATATTCAAGAGCTTTCGACCTGTAAGCAATATGATATTCCGGTCAAAATTATATGTCTGAACAACCAATCCTTAGGAATGGTGCGTCAATGGCAGGACATGAACTACGAGTCTCGTCACTCACAATCCTACATGAACTCGCTGCCTGATTTTGTCAAACTGGTTGAGTCCTATGGTCATGTTGGTATAAAAGTCACTAAGTACTCAGAGCTTGAAAGCGCAATGCGTGAAGCCTTTGCGATGAAAGATCGCCTAGTCTTTATGGATATTATGGTAGATCCGTTCGAACATGTGTATCCCATGCAGGTACCTAGAGGTTCTATGCGTGATATGTGGCTGAGTAAGACGGAGAGAACCTGATCATGAGACATATAATTTCAGTTTTGATGGAAAACGAGCCGGGTGCTTTGTCACGTGTTGTTGGCCTGTTTTCTCAGCGTAACTTCAATATTGAATCTTTGACCGTTGCACCGACAGAAGATGAGACCCTTTCACGCTTAACTGTGACAACGATTGGCGACGATCGTGTCATTGAGCAGATCACTAAGCAGCTTAATAAGCTCATTGATGTGGTCAAAGTGGTTGATTTGTCCGAGGGTGATCATATTGAGCGTGAGCTTATGATGATTAAGTTCAAGGCAAATGGTCAGATGCGTGCAGAAATTAAGCGTACGGCTGATATTTTCCGTGGTCAGATCATAGATATCACGCCGAATACCTACACAGTGCAGTTAGTGGGATCAAGTGAAAAGCTCGATGCCTTTATTACGTCTTTGGGTAATACCTGCATTATGGAAGTGGTACGTTCAGGTGTCTCCGGTATTTCTAGGGGCGAAAAAGTTTTAGCGGTCTGATTTTAAAGACGTGCAATGATTAAGCCCGCAGAGTGATCAGCACTCTGCGGGTTTTTTTATGTGTTCAGACTTCAGAAGGGGAAGAAAATCGGAAGTAAAATAAGTGTAATCAACAGTGCGATGAGCTGAAGAGGGATGCCCACCTTGGCGAAATCCGCAAATCGATACTGTCCAGGTTCGACAACCAAGGTATTCACAGGAGAGGCAATGGGAGTGGCGAAGGCGGTTGATGCCGCAATCGCGACCGTAATCATAAACGGCTCCGGTTGAATTCCCAGCATTTGTGCAACCGTCAGTGCAATGGGTGCAATCAAAACCGTGGTGGCGGTGTTGGATATAAATTGACTCAGTAGTGATGTTAATAAAAAGAAGCCAGCGCACAGCATCAGAGGACTCGCATGTCCATATTCGTTGGCCAAGAGATTAACGACATAGCTCAGAGCTCCGCTTTTCTCCATTGCCAAGGCGAGAGGTAGCATGCCTGCAATTAGGACCAAGCTGCTTGCATTCAGTGACTTGTAAGCATCATTTAAACTCAGGCATTTGGTTAAAATCATTAAAAGTGCGGCGATTAGAATAGCCGTGATATTGGCAATAAAACCAAACGTCATGGTGATTAACAGCCCTAGGGTGATAATAAGCGCGATGGGGGCCTTCTCAGCCGTTGCCGGAATTTCTTGCATCTCAGCGGGTGTTTCGAGAATCACAAAGTCTCGATGTTGCTCCAGTTGTTGAATGTGTTGCCAGCTACCCGCAAGAAGCAGCGTGTCTCCTGTCTCCAATTTAGTATGCGAAAATTCTGTATTTAAAGGTGTTCGATTTCGCCTTACCCCAATCACACTCAAATTGTGCTTTTCACGGAAGCGGCAGTCTTTTAAGGAAAGGTTGATTAACGTCGATGACGGAGGCAGTAAGACCTCCGCTAGCCCGAAGGTTTCGTTTACTTTGGCCAGCTCGGCGTCATGAAAATCAAGTGATCTTAAATGAAGAGCTTGGCAAAGGCGATGGATGTTTGCTTCATCACCATACGCCCAGAGGATATCCAAATGCCTCATCTGAGTGTTGGCTAAAACGGGCATTAGGCTGGAAAGCCAAGTGCCTTTGCGTTGAATACCAACAACCGTCACTTCATACTCTGATCTCAGACCCAAATCGGCGAGTGTGTGAAAGGCCAGTTGGCTCTCGGGTTGAATAATCAGTTTGTGGAGTTGGTGGTGGGTTGCATAGCGTTCAGAAAACTCTATAAGGCTTGGGTGGCTGTTATCCGGGTCTCGAATTTCGGTTTTAGGCAATAGATGTCGAGCTACAAACACTAAATACACTGTCCCGACAATTAAAATCGCCAATCCAATCGGCGTAAATGAAAAGAAACCAAAGGGTTCAAAGCCTGCCTCACGCATTTGTGCGCTCACAATGATATTGGGTGGTGTGCCAATGAGGGTTAACATGCCGCCAATTAATGCAGCAAATGCTAGAGGCATCAACAAGCGAGAGGGTTGCATCCCCGATTTGCGAGCCATACTTAACACAACTGGGATGAGTAATGCGACAGCACCAGTCGAACTCATAAAAGCAGAGAGCAGTGCCACGACGGGTAACAAAAAGAGTAATAAGCGTTGTTCACTATCGCCGCCGACCTTTAATAACCAATTGCCTGCACTGGCCGCCACTCCTGTTTTGAAAAGCCCCTCGCCTATGACAAATAAGCCAGCAATCATGATGACAACTGAATTCCCGAATCCCGAAACGGCTTCTGAGGGCGTAATGATTCCAGACAGAGCGAGGACAATAACGACAAGTAATGCAATGGTGTCCATTCGTATTTTGTTACTCAAAAACAAAGCGATGGTGACACCTAATAAGGTAAAAACAAAAATCATGTCAGCGGTCATGATGCGATTAAGTCCTGATAAAAATTAGGGTTTATTCGGAGAGGGCAGAATACCCTTTCGTTTTGCGGATAGCGACCAAAAGGCTTGGATAAGTGGGTGTTTTAGTTTTTTCTCTAGAGCGAACATACCGACTTCAAAAGGATCGAGTGCGGGTTGAACCTCTAATAATTGTACCTTTGATGCGAGAGGGCTGTTTTCCAATACAATTAAGGGAACAACGCCAATGCCAAAGCCTAGACTAACCATGCTGACGATGGCTTCATTTCCTGCCACTTGCGCATAAATTAACGGCTTTACACCTAGGTTGCGGAACCATAGATCGCTGCGCTTACGGGCTAGGCCTGCTTCAGACACAATCATCGGGACCGAGCACCATTCTGTGTCAATTGCATGAGATTGAGTGGGTAGGTTGAAATGGGTCGCTGTCGCCGGTGCAATAAACACCAGAGGAGAGGTTGTGATTGGGCGAAAGGCAATGTCTTGCGGTACGTGATCGGGTTTTGCCCCAATCGCAATGTCTTCATCCCCTGATTTTATCCGTTGAATGGATTCAGCTGGATCGCCAGTATGGAGTTTTATTTCGATTCGAGGGTGTTCGCGTCTGAAATCACTTAAAATATCGTATAAAAAACTATAGCTTGCGGTTACAGAGCAATAAATGCTGAGTTCTCCTTGTAGGTCTCGGGAATCGGATTGTAGGGATGCACGTAAGCTTTCCCATTGAAGCAAGGATTCACGCGCGTAAGTTTGAAGTCGCTTACCCTCAGGAGTTAAAGAGACGCTACGATTATCTCGAATAAACAACGCAACCCCCAGTTCGTCTTCGAGTTGCTTAATCGTTCGGCTCAAAGTTGAGGGGCTGACATGGCAGGCGCTGCTGCTGCGATGGAAATGTAAGGTGTCAGCAAGCATCAGGAAGTGGCTTAAGCTTCGCGTATCCATATTAATTATCTCGTATAATGAAACATAGTGTTGCAAATATATCATTTTACGCAACAAGGAACTTGGATTAAAGTAGGCGCATTACACACAGAGTGTAACCCCCATTAATGTTTACTACAGGCTGTCAGACATGAAAGTGTATTACGATAAAGATTGTGATCTTTCGATTATTCAAGGTAAAAAAGTATCGATCATTGGTTATGGATCACAAGGTCATGCACATGCGTGCAACCTAAAAGACTCCGGTGTTGATGTAACTGTTGGCTTACGTCCAGGCTCGTCTTCACGTGCTAAAGCAGAAGCTGCAGGCTTAAAAGTTGCTGATGTTCCAGCGGCTGTTGCGGCAGCAGATCTGGTCATGATTTTGACGCCTGATGAATTCCAAGGTCAGTTGTACAAAGCTGAAATTGAGCCGAATATCAAGCAGGGTGCGACGCTTGCATTTGCGCATGGCTTCTCTATTCATTACAACCAAGTAGAGCCGCGTAAAGATTTAGACGTAATCATGATTGCGCCGAAAGCGCCAGGTCATACTGTGCGTTCTGAGTTTGTTAAGGGTGGCGGTATTCCTGATCTGGTTGCGATTTTCCAAGATGCATCCGGTAATGCGAAGAACGTTGCACTGTCTTATGCCGCAGGTGTAGGTGGTGGTAGAACAGGTATCATCGAAACGACCTTTAAAGACGAGACAGAAACCGATTTATTTGGTGAGCAAGCTGTACTGTGCGGTGGTTGCGTTGAGTTGGTTAAAATGGGCTTTGAAACCCTGGTTGAAGCTGGCTATGCTCCAGAAATGGCGTATTTTGAGTGTCTGCATGAGTTGAAATTGATCGTTGACCTCATGTACGAAGGCGGTATCGCTAACATGAACTACTCCATCTCTAACAATGCAGAGTATGGTGAGTATGTAACGGGTCCTGAAGTCATTAATGAGCAATCACGTGAAGCTATGCGTAATGCTTTGAAGCGTATCCAGAATGGTGAATACGCTAAAATGTTCATTTCAGAAGGTGCGACCAACTATCCTTCTATGACTGCACGTCGTCGTAATAATGCCGCTCATCCAATCGAGCAGGTTGGTGGTAAGTTGCGTGAAATGATGCCTTGGATTACAGCGAACCAATTGGTTGATAAGTCTAAGAACTAATTGCGATTCAGCTATAAAAAACCCGCATTTGCGGGTTTTTTATAGCCAGAGTAAAAGTATATCTAGGCTGTGAGGGGTAAAGGCGTTAGTCTTGAGGTGTTACCAACTCAATGGAGGGAGCATATGCAAGCGATTAAATTGAACATGGCATTGCAGGGTGGAGGTGCCCACGGTGCTTTTACTTGGGGTGTTCTGGATCGATTACTTGAAATGGAATTGCTGTGCTTCGACAGTATTAGTGGAACCAGTGCCGGTGCGATGAATGCAATCGCATTGGTGCAGGGTTGGTTGGAAGGTGGTGCCGTCGGTGCGAGAGAAAAGCTGAGTCAGTTTTGGTATGGTATAGCTACTCCAGACTTGCTAACTCAGCCCAAGCACGTTGAATGGTGGCGAAATTTGAGTCAGCATTTATCGCCTTATGACCTTAATCCCTTTGATATAAATCCACTTAAAGACTTGTTGGAATCCCAAGTGGATTTTGAGCGGATACGCTCGCAAAAAGAGATAAAACTCTATATCGCTGCAACGCATGTGCAAACAGGGGGCGCTAGAGTTTTCCGAGAGCATGAATTACAAGTCGAATGCTTACTGGCTTCGGCGTGTTTGCCGACCCTTCATAAGGCGGTTGAAATAAACGGCGACTATTTCTGGGATGGCGGGTTCTCGGCCAATCCAATGATTCGTTCGTTGATAAGAGATACCTCGACGGCTGATCTGCTGATTATCTTGTTGCAACCGCTGGTGCGCAATGATGTGCCTGTTACAGCTAAGGCGATTCAAGAGAGAATGCATGAAATCATGTTCCAATCGTCATTTGTCGGAGAAATCTCTGATGCGATGGAGCATATTGACCATCTTAAGCAAGTGCCTTGGCTGCTAGGTAAAGAAGAGAAGCGCTGGCGGCAAGCGCGTTTTCATCTCATTGAGCCCGACGAATTGTTGGTCTCTATGGAATCAATTTCAAAATTTGATACTCGAAAGAGCTTCCTTGAAAGTTTGCGCGATCGAGGAAGGATGCAAGCGGATGTCTGGTTAAGTCAAAATCAACATAAAATTGGGGTTGTTTCCAGTTGGGCGCGTTAATAGAGAGTTCGGAAAACTTGCGCGGGCACGATCATTTTTATGTGTTTTGCTAAGATTAGAGTGTCGAGCAGACACAGTTTGAGTGTTTGTGATTAACTGAAGTAGAATGCATTTAAATTTCATGTAAATAGCAGGATGTATATGACAGACAACCACAAAAAGCCAGAGCAGGAAGATGAGTTGTTAGCTGCTGGTTGTGAGCAAGAAAAGGCGCGCCCTCCTAAAGGGGTGTATCTATTGCCAAATTTATTTACAACGGGCGCCCTTTTTTCTGGTTTTTATGCCGTTATAGCATCGATGAATGGCCAATTTGAAGCAGCTGCCATTGCGATATTTGTGGCAATGCTCTTTGATGGCTTGGATGGGCGTGTTGCGCGCATGACAAATACGCAGAGTGCATTCGGTGCTGAGTATGATTCGTTAGCGGATATGGTTTCTTTTGGAGTTGCACCCGCATTGGTTGCCTTTACTTGGGCCTTGGATGATCTGGGTAAGTTGGGTTGGTTTGCAGCGTTCATTTATGTGGCTGGGACCGCGCTGAGGTTGGCGCGATTTAATACGCAAATAGGTTCTGTTGATAAACGTTACTTTATTGGTTTGCCAAGCCCTGCTGCAGCTGCAGCGGTTGCGGGGCTTATATGGGTATGCACGGTCTTTGAATTCTCAGCTGAGGATTTTTCAGTGATTATTGCGGCTTATGTAGGCTTGGCTGGCGTGCTGATGGTAAGTAATGTGTTGTACTACAGCTTTAAGGATGTTGATCTAAAAGGTAAAGTTCCTTTTGTTATATTGGCGGCCATTGTGCTGGCTATCGCCGTGATATCAATTAGCCCGCCCGTTTTTCTGTGGTTGTTGTTTGTGGTTTATGCCTTGTCTGGTCCAGTGCTATGGGTGTTAAGGCGTAAGAGGCATTTGTCTAAATAACGAGAGTTTTAAATAAAAATTTAAAAAGTAGTTGACCTCTCCTAAAAACCTCTTTAATATTCGCGCCTCGCTTGAGAGACAAGCCCCTCCGGGGGAG
>NZ_AONB01000015.1:0-111833 GCF_000585235.1 Nitrincola nitratireducens
CGGTTACACTAAAGAAGCATTTTACTTGGAGAATACTGCATGACTTTTAAATTGATTCCCCTTGCCCCTAAACACTTAAAACAATTTAAAAAAGATATGCAAGAGTCTTTTCAACAAGGTGCAGTTGATGAATTTAGTGATATTAACACAGAAATACTTCCTGAAAAGGATATTGATAATTCTCTCTCTTCTAATGGTTCTTTTGCTTATGGGGCAATACTTGATGGAGAATTAGTTGGAGGAGCAGTCGTTGTGATCAGTAACGAAACACAACACAATCATCTTGATTTTTTGTATGTTAAAACAGGAATTCATAGTAAAGGTTTAGGACGATTGATATGGAGTTCAATTGAAAATCTATACCCCGATACTAAAGTATGGGAAACTCATACGCCATACTTTGATAAACGGAATATACATTTCTATGTTAATAAATGCGGTTTTCACATTGTAGAGTATTATAATAAGTATCATAAAGATCCGAATGAAAAAGAAGATGCAGAACAATTTCCTGAAACTGATTATTTCGCTGATTTCTTTCGTTTTGAGAAAAAAATGAAGTAGATATTATCTGGTTTTTAAATAATGAAACTAAATAGTATTAAAAAAAGCTAACAACTGCTTCAACCTGACATTGCTATTGTCACACTTTTTGCTTGTCGTGGCTGCTCTCCTCAGCAAAAAGTGCGCCAATGAACGTAATGCAGGTTAAGCAGGCGTTCAGCAAAATAGCGCGAGAACCATCGCCCAATCGGGCGGTGACATCGTGCCCTTTGGGTAGGAAAGCGCACAACGCAACGCGTTGTTAATGTCTATGGTATAATGTGAACATGATAACTGCCACCAAAGTCCGTATTTATCCAACACCCGATCAAGCTGGTTTTTTAAACCAGCAGTTCGGCGCTGTGCGCTTTTGTTATAACAAAGCGCTCTGGATTATACGTAGCCAGTATCAACGCCATGGCGTGAGTTTGCGGGCTAAGCGTGACATCAAGCCTTTACTGGCGGTGGCAAAAAAGTCCCGTAAATACCACTGGCTAAAAGATTTCGATTCCATGGCGTTGCAGCAGGCCGTAATCAACCTGGATACGGCGTTTACGAACTTTTTCAACCCGAAGTTGCAAGCACGGTTCCCGCGCTTCAAATCTAAACGTAGCAAACAATCCAGTTACCACTGCACCAGTGTGAGTGCGGGCGCTGATTGGATTAAGATCCCAAAGATGTCTTCGATTAAGGCCAGAATTCATCGCGAACTGAACGGATCAATCCGCAGCATTACGATCAGCCGCACAGCCGCCGGTAAATACTACGCTTCAATCCTCACCGATGATGGCGCCATCGCGCCCGCACCGACACGGGTCCTAGATCGTGTGATCGGTATTGATATGGGCTTAACTGATTTGTGTGTGACCTCTGAGGGCGTTAAAACGCCTAATCCGAGGTTCCTAAAGAAGGCCGCGTCTAATCTGCGGCGCAAGCAAAAAGCCCTTTCACGCTGCCAAAAAGGCAGTCGGGGCTGGGCGAAAGCGCGATTACTCGTTGCCAAGGCGCATGAGCGCCTGACCAACGCCCGTGCTGATTATCAGCATAAACTGTCTCGACAACTCATTGACGATAACCAAGCGGTGATTGTTGAGACGTTAAAGATCAAAAACCTGCTTAAAAATCGGACGCTTGCCAAGCACATTGCCGATGTAAGCTGGGATAGTTTGATCAAGAAGTTAACGTATAAAGCGATGCATGCAGGTAAGCACTTGGTGAAGATTGATCCGTGGTTTGCTAGCAGCAAAACCTGTGCGTGCTGTGGCCATAAAATCGCATCGTTATCGCTGGCTGTTCGCACGTGGGATTGTCCTGCCTGCGGCACTACCGACATAGACCGTGACATCAATGCCGCGATCAATATCCGCCAGCAAGGTTTGATTCATTTACGAGCGGAAGGACTGTCCGTTCCTGCCAACTGAGGCTGTGTAAATCCGATCACGTATCGGTTACGGCCTGCGACGTTGGAAGCATCGCCCGATAGGGCGGTGAGCAGTCACGCAAAGGCGACACATATATCAATGATTGGGACTTTCTTTCATGAAATGAGAGATGGAGGCTATAGCCAGAAGATATAGTTGATACGGCAACAGGACCAAAGGATATGGACTTACTCGGGTTGCGATAGGTCGATCTTGTAAAACGTTGAGTACTATACTGAATGGCCGAGCGGGAACTAGTCCCGAAATGGAGGTTCGATTTTCTATCTTCCATCGCATTTGATACCTCTGTAGAAAGTTGGCTGAGTGAACTGCTCTATTATCCTGCTGCAAGAAACGGCAAGTTACACCTAGCACCTTGCCACCCTTGAGAAGTGATACTATAGTGATACTACTGGTCTGATTCAGAGTGATCCCATGAAAGTTGAACTTGTTACAAACCTTAAGCGCCAAGCTACGAAAATCTTGGCTGACCTGCACCAGTCTAAAGAGCCGGTACTGATCACCGAGCATGGTCAGCCATCCGCATACCTTGTCGATGTGCAGGATTACGAGTTTATGCAACGTCGCCTCGAGTTGCTTGAAGGACTCTCACGAGGAGAGCGTGCTGTACTTGAAGGAAGAACGTACAGCCAAAATGATGCCAAGGAGAAAATGAGTAAATGGCTGAAGTAATCTGGACGGAGCCTGCGCTTCAAGAACTGGATGTCATTGCTGAGTACATTGCTCTGGATAATCCTGTTGCTGCAAGTCATCTTGTTCAGGACGTTATTGATAATACCGAGCGCTTGGAAGATTTTCCTCAATCCGGACGGATTCCTCCAGAACTCCCTAATTCGGTATACCGGGAGGTAGTTGTTCCACCTTGCCGTATTTTTTATCGTGAGGATGAGAAGCGGGTTCTCGTCCTCTATGTCATGCGAGAGGAGCGTCAGCTTCGTGCATACATTCTCGAGAACAGCTAACCCCTATGAATGCAAACCTTGCCAACGTTTTTTATTCAAAAATTCAGACTATCCTCTGAACATCTTTGATGCTTCCTTGTCGAAGCTGAAGGTTTTGTTGGTTAACGTACATGCATGCTTAAAAACAAGTGGGGTAAAGGATGAATACGTCGAATTTTTTAGATATGTTGTTGAAAAAAGGGACTGAGCTGGTTAATCAACAGTCCTCGTCGCTCTCGAGTGTTAAAGATAAACTGCCCAATGAGCTTGGAGGGCTGTTGTCTGGCAAAACAGGTGCAGCATTGGGAGGTGGTGCTTTGGGGCTGTTGTTAGGGAGTAAAAAAGCGCGAAAAATGGGAGGGAAAGTTGCAGCCTATGGTGGTCTAGCCGCATTAGGAGTGATGGCCTACAAGGCCTATGGCAACTGGCAACAACAGCAGGCGCTAGCAGGTCAGACTGTAGCAGAGCCCCAAACATTGGATCGGTTGCCTGCGCCAGAAGTTGAGGTGCATAGCCAAGCGGTGATGCGGGCATTGATTGGTGCGGCCAAAGCAGATGGCCATATAGATGATCGTGAGCGCGAATTGATTGATCAAGCGTTGGAGCAACAGGGTGCAGATTTATCCATGGTGCAGTGGGTTGATGCTGAACTGAAAAAACCGCTTGATCCCGCGGAGGTTGCTGCCTCTGCTAAAACCCCAGAAATGGCCGCCGAAATGTATCTAGCCAGTCTTTTGGTCATTGATGAGCAAAGTTATATGGAGCGAGTCTATTTGAAAGAGCTTGCTGTCCAGTTGAAGTTGACGCCTGAACTGGTGGCAGAGTTGGAGCGGCAGGTGGCTGACGCTAAGTAAACTGAACTCAATGAAACTGACTGAGATAGCTGGCCAGGATTTCCTCAAGCTTCAAGACGACTTTACCTTTGGTATTGGATGAGAAGTGGAAGCCACAGAAGTCCTTCCAGAGGAGTCCTTCTGCCGTTTTCAGTACTTTATACTGGGTTCCGATGCTTTCGGAGCTGACTAAGGGTTGGGGTAACCACGCCCAACCTGCATTTGCGTCGACGGCATCACGAATGAGTTCGTACTGGGTTAGCGCAAGATAATTCGTGCTTAAAATCACGTCCGGTACTAGCTCTTCTTCATGATCCACAAATGCCAGCGTGATTTGTGTGTGTGCAATCAAATCGTCGCGTTGAATTTCAGGTAAACGGGCGAGGGGGTGGTTGATTGATGAAATCATCATTAATCTAAGGCCCGCAAGCGGCTCTAAGTAAACATTGGGGTCGATTACTTTCGTTAAGTTCAGTCCAAACGCGATGTCGACTGTCTGATTGGCAACGAGCGTGGGTAACTCCTGCGGTGGGGCTAGGTAAACAGAGATGCCGGTCATGGGAAAACGATCTTTTAATGTTCTCATCGCTTCAAGCCAGAAAGCTTCCGGCAATGAGTCGTCGCGCGCCAGACGCAAAGTTGTTTCAATCCCGCCACGCTCGAGTTCACAGCGTCGAACAATTTGGTGGTAAGCTTGAAGCAATCGAATCGCATCAGGTTGAATTGCCCAAGCCAAGTCTGTCGGCGTAATCGATTTCCCTGAGCGCTCAAATAAACACGCATTCAGATCGTCCTCCAAACTGGCCAGCAGTGCACTGAGTGTCGTCCGACTGCGATGCAAGCGACGCGCAGCGTCTGCAATCGATCCCTCTTCTAAAACTGCAAGAAAGACTTCCGCTTGAGAAGGTCTCATACAACATCACCCTGTATTCAAATAAGCGACGATTATATCGTCGCTTAGTGATTATTCATATCCTTTCGCAAGCTCTAGAATGCGGATGAATAAATTATAAATCTCTATGATGAGTGTAAATCATGTTTTGTTTTAAAGCGGTTTCCGAACGATCAACCTTAGTGTTTTCAGCCATTGTATCGGGTGTCTTTGCACTGCTGGGAATTGTATGGGGGATCGTGTCAGGGTCTTTAGCGATACTCTTTGATGGCGCGTATTCGTTTGTCAGCTTAGCGCTGTCGCTATTATCAGTAACGGCATTACGTTGGGCAGAGTCGCCAGCAGATAAGACGTATAACTTTGGTCGGATCTTGGCAGAGCCATTGGCTATTGCCATTAAGGGCTCCGTCATCACCTTGGTGTGTGTGGTGTCATTGGTGAGTGCAATCAAAACAATTCACAACGGTGGGCGAGAAGTCGAGGCGAGCTTAGCAATCATCTTTTCATTGTTCAGTTTACTTGGCTGTTTAATCACATGGCAGTTTTTAAAGCGTTCAAATGAACAGCATTCATCTGCGTTAATCTTAGCCGAAGAAAAACAGTGGTTGATGGACAGTCTACTGAGTGCAACGGTATTGATTGGGTTTTTGTTGTCCTGGGGGTTGAGTTACACCGAGTACGCTTCATTTGCAGTCTATGTTGATCCAGTATTGGTGCTCTTGGCTTCAGTCTATTTTATCGCTGTTCCTCTGCGTATGATGGTGCAAGGGTTTAATGAAATTTTACTCATGACTCCGAGTCCGAGTCTGCGTCACTCAGTGCATCAAGCCATGCATGGATTAGGGATAAAGCCTTTTCAGTGCAAAATGGCGAAAGTGGGCAGCTATCTATTGTTAGAGGTGCGTATAGAAATTGATAAGATTGAGCAAATGCAGGGAATGCAGGAGCGTGTTGAGAAAGTGCTTTCCCATCTTCCATTGGAAATCAAAGCACAGCTCTTCTTTCAACCTAAAGTCGAAAAACTAGGCCCTAGCTCGTGGCACAAGGCCATCCATTGATCGATGGCCTGGCTGTGAAACTTGTCATGGTGAACGACTAAATAGAACATGCGATCAAAGGTTCGATGAGGGATCTTAAGTTCACAAAAGCGCCCTGACTTCAATTCTTCGACCAAGGTCATCCGAGAAAGGCAGCCAATCTGATCACTGGCTTTGACGGCTTCTTTGATGGCTTCGGTGTGTTGCAGCTCAAGTGAAACCGACAGTTCACTCAATAAGCCATGCATTGCACGATCGAAGGTTTGGCGTGTTCCCGAGCCGGGCTCACGTAAAATCCATTGTGCGTTGATGAGGTCAAGGTCAGTGAGTTCATGCTTTAAGGCTAGTGGGTTGTCTTGGGCGCAAAAAACAATCAACTCGTCCGATTGCCAAGGGATTAAATCCAGTTCTGGATGACTGATCTCGCCCTCAATCATGGCAGCATCCAGTTCAAAGTTGACCAATTTTTCAATAATATGTTGGGTATTGTCAACGTCTAAGTGAATATCCGAGTTTGGGTATCGGCTGCGATAGGCCAGCAGGAGTTTTACGGCCAAGTAATTGCCAATCGTCAAGGTCGCGCCAAGCGTTAATCGGGCGGCGAGACGTTGGCGTAATAAATCATGTTCGAGAGCTTCCGCTTGATCCAGTAGCGCTTGCGCTTTTGGGCGTAGAGCGCGTCCGAGATCATTGAGCAACAAACGCTTACCCACACGGTCAAAGAGTTGGATGTTGTATTGCGATTCCAATTCTTTGAGGGCACTGCTGGCGGCCGATTGCGATAAATGCAAATGCTCTGCGGCTTTGCTGATATTGGCATGTCGTGCTGTTTCGACGAAAACAGCCAGCTGTCGAAGTGTGTACTTCATATTGATCCCATCGATAAGCTTAAGAGATTTAATTCATTTTATCGATTTTGTGAGTCGGGATACAATGGCTTTAATTAGATTAGGTTAATAAGGGTTAGGCACATGTCAAACTTGCAAAAAGAACGCGTGTTAGAAGTTCAGCATTGGAATGACACCTTGTTCAGTTTTAAAACGACACGAGATCAAAGCTTTCGTTTTAAAAATGGGCACTTCACCATGATTGGGTTGGAAGTCGAAGGTCGACCGTTGATGCGTGCCTACAGTATTGCAAGTGCGAATTATGAAGAAAACCTTGAGTTCTTCAGCATTAAAGTGGCGGACGGTCCTTTAACCTCGCGTTTGCAACAAATACGTCCAGGTGATGAAATTATCATCAGCCGCAAGCCGACGGGAACATTGTTAACCGATTATCTTCTCCCAGGTAAGCGTTTGTATCTACTGGCCACGGGGACAGGTTTAGCACCCTTTATGAGCATCATCAAAGATCCCGAAGTCTATGATGCCTACGAGCAGGTGATTCTGGTGCATGGAGTACGCTATGTTTCTGAGTTGGCGTATCAAGATGACATTACACGCGTGCTGCCTGAAAATGAGTTTTTTGGTGAGTACATTCGTGAACAGCTTCTGTATTACCCAACGGTGACGCGTGAGCCTTATGCGAATCAAGGACGTTTGACGGATTTGATGCGCTCAGGAAAGCTATTTGAAGATCTAGGTGTTCCACAACCAAATCTTGAAGAAGACCGTTTCATGATTTGTGGCAGCCCAGCGATGCTGAAAGACACCACGTCTGTGTTGGACGGGTGGGGGTTCAAGGAAACGCGTCAAGGCGTGAACGCTGAGTATGTGATTGAGCGAGCCTTTGTCGATTAAGTCTTTTGTGTATTCGTTCAATAATTAAGGGGCTCAATGAGCCCCTTAATTATTTGTGCGATGTTATCCACTCTTAGCGATTGGGTAACACGTCTTTAAGCTTGGCGTGCATCATACGGATACTGTCTTCCGTTGTTTTCCAGTCAATGCAGGCATCTGTGACAGAAACACCATATTTAAGATCGCAAAGATTCGCAGGAATGGATTGGTTGCCCCATTCGAGGTTCGACTCAATCATCAGGCCGATAATCGACTTGTTCCCTTCGATGATTTGATTGGTCACATTTTCAGCCACTAGGGGCTGTAATGACGGATCTTTGTTGGAGTTCGCATGGCTGCAATCGATCATAATGTTATTCTGCAAACCGGCTTTATCCAGCGCCTGCTCACAGATACGAACATTCACTGAATCATAATTAGGTTTGCCATCACCGCCACGTAACACAACATGGCCGTAGTTATTGCCGCGAGTTCTGACGATCGATACTTTGCCGTCTTCATCAATACCTAAAAAGTTATGTGCGTGGCTTACAGACTGCATGGCATTGATGGCGACGGTAAGTCCACCGTCTGTGCCATTTTTAAAGCCAACAGCACATGACAAGCCAGATGACATTTCACGATGAGTTTGAGACTCCGTCGTGCGAGCGCCGATGGCTGACCAGCTGATTAAATCCTGAATGTACTGAGGGGAAATAGGGTCGAGTGCTTCGGTGGCTAACGGAAGCCCCATTTCTGAAAGATCAATCAGCAATTTACGCGCAACATGAAGACCTTCTTCAATATCAAAAGAATCATTCATGTGGGGATCATTGATCAAACCCTTCCAGCCGACGGTGGTCCTTGGCTTCTCAAAATACACACGCATCACGAGATAGATTGAATCTTTTACTTCTTCAGCCAGTTGCTTTAAGCGACGACCATACTCAAGCGCCGCGTCGGTATCATGGATAGAACAGGGGCCAATGACGATCATTAAACGCTTATCTTTGCGGTCAAGGATGTCTTTTACGATTTGGCGCTCTGTGATCACCGTGTTTACCGCGGCCTCAGGGATAGGCAACTGGGCCTTAAGCTCACGCGGGGTGATAATTGGCTTAATGGATTCAATACTAAGGTCTTCTAGGCGTGTATCGCTCATCTCGGGTTCCTGATAGCTGACAAGTACTTAGTTCCACTCAAGTGGATGGGTCTCTTTTTACCATATCCCATCGCACCATATAAGAGGAAAAAGTATAATTTAAACTATTGGAACGATTAACGGGCTAAAAAGTCATATATACATTCCATTTTCATGCATGGTTGAAGGATTTAATTTTGTCTAAGCATTTAGGTTCGTTGGCGGCCATACGCGCTTTTCTTGTGTTGTTTATGTTCATTGCCTTGATTCCTTCGTTTGCACAGGCGCAGATTTCATTGTGGGGTGGGGCGTCTCAAAAGGAGCCATTGCCGGTTGATCAAGCGTTCAAAATGCAAGCGACCCTGAGTGAGATAGGCGAGTTGCATCTTGAGTGGGCGATTGAAAAGGACTACTACCTATACCGAGACCATCTAAAGTGGCAGTTGAGTGATGGGATCGAAATTGTTGATGAGATACGTCAGCAAGGGGTGGCCAAAGACGATGCTTTGTTTGGTCAGGTGGATGTGTGGTACAACACCGCTAAGGCTCAAATGTTATTTGGGCGATCAACCGAGGATGTTGCAGGGCAGGCCTCAATCAAAGTGACCTACCAAGGCTGTTGGGAAGGCGGTATTTGCTATCCGCCCGTCACCGAAGAGATCCCTGTCAGTCAGGTTCCACTGGCCAGTGGTTTAAGTTGGTCCTCCTCCCCAACCTTGTCAGTGCCGTCAGATCCTGTATCGGATGCTACCAGTCTCTCTGAGCATGATCGGTTTACCCGTGTTTTAGCCGGTGGGAGCTTTGGGCTGATTCTGGGGGCCTTTTTTGTAGCGGGCATTGCTTTATCCTTTACACCCTGTGTGTTCCCCATGATTCCGATTTTATCCAGTATCATTGCAGGGCAGGGAAAACTATCGACGCTAAGAGCTTTGTCCTTGTCAGCGGTGTATGTGTTGGCCATGGCGGTGACCTATACGTTTGCGGGGGTTTTGGCGGGACTGTTTGGCGCGAATTTACAGGCTGCTTTTCAAAACACTTGGGTTATTTCGGTGTTCAGCGTGTTGTTTGTGTTGCTGGCGCTGTCGATGTTCGGTTTTTACGAGCTGCAGCTGCCTGCCTCGATTCAAACGCGTTTAAGTCAAGCAAGTCATGGGCAAAAAGGAGGGCAGGTGACTGGGGTTGCGATCATGGGCTTTCTATCGGCACTGATCGTTGGGCCTTGTATGGCCGCTCCCTTGGCGGGTGCCCTGATTTACATAGGCCAAACGGGTGACCCTCTGTTGGGCGGGGCGGCGTTGTTTGCAATGTCGTTGGGGATGGGGGTGCCACTGTTATTGGTGGGGGCTTCTGCGGGGAAATTCCTTCCCAAGGCCGGTGCTTGGATGAAGTCTATCAAAGCGGGCTTTGGTGTAATGCTGTTGTTGTTGGCCGTTTGGATGCTGGATCGCATTGTCCCAACCAGTGTCACCATGAGCTTAACGGCGTTGATTCTGATTATTACGGCGGTGTATTTAAAAGCGCTCGATCGTCTGGAGCATCCTACGGGGGCTAGCCAGTTCTGGAAGGGTGTCGGTGTCGTGTTACTCGTTTATGGGGTGGCGCTGATTTTGGGGGTGTTGTCAGGTGCGCGGAGCCTACTCTACCCCTTGCAAGCGAGCTTGATGGGCACGAATACAGCATCGGCACAGATGGAAAGCCCCTTATCCTTTACGCGTGTTACGTCTCTGGCTGAGCTGGAGCCTTTGCTGGTCTCCGCAAAAGAGGAAAATCGAAAGGTACTGCTCGACTATTATGCTGATTGGTGTGTGACCTGTGCTGAAATGGAATACATTACCTTTGTTGATTCCGGTGTGGTGGATGCACTTAAAGACTTTACGCTTATTAAAGTCGATGTGACGGACAACTCTGCGGATTCACGAGCCCTGTACCGTGAATACCAGGTGTTTGGTCCGCCTGCTTTGGTCTTTTTTGATGGGAAGGGGGTTGAGCGTAAGGATCTGGCCGTCCATGGCGTGATTCAACCGCAACCCTTACTTCAAAAACTGAGCTTTTTGAATCCGTGATTAACGGATAAAGGTTTTGCTGACGTGCCGGAATTGGTCCGTTCCGGCTTTTCGCATCCATTCGAAAGCCACCATTTCACGACTGACAATGAAAATCCCGCATTGGCGAAAGCGTTCAAGTGCGAGCGCTTTATCCCGAGGGTTTCGTGATCCGACCGCCTCTTCAACAATAAAGACGTCTTTCCCGCGCATTTTTAATTCGATGGCGGTTTGCAACACGCACACGTGCGTTTCGGCCCCCACAATCACAAACTGATCAAAACGCTCATCCAGTAATCTTGAGCAGCCTTCGTCTGCAACGCAGGAAAAATGTATTTTTTCCATAACGCTGCTAGCGGGAAGTAAGGACTGAATATCGCTGACGGTATGCCCGAGCCCCTTGGGGTATTGCTCGGAAATGAGCGTCGGAATCGAAAGTGTTTGAGCCACTTCAATTAACCAAATGGCATGCGTTAATAGAGCATCCGCTTGGTCAATCACAGGGTGCATTCTCTCCTGAATATCGATCACGAGCAGGCAGGAGTTGTGGGGATTAATCAGCATAGGCTATCTCTTCTTATAAGGATTGTTAGATCAACCCAAGTCGGTTTGTTTATTCCGCAAACACCTCTGGGTGGTCCATGAACAGGGTTTTGGCGAGTGCCATTGCATCGGCACGGTTAACGGGAATCACGCCTTGAGGCCCTCGTTTACACCATCCCACACAATAGACATTCGCGTCTATACGTCCATTAGTATGAGCAAATATTCCATTGTCTGCATCAAAAGGCACTCCAGGTATGGGTTGAGCCGTATACCCAATGGCCCCTATCAGCGTGTTGACTTCAAAAGAGGTTGGCTCTGCGTTTGTTGAATCCGTCCGCTCAAAAGTAGCATGGCTCAGCTGTTTGTCCTGTGTCCCGCTCAACGCTTTAAGGCTTAGGTTGAACAAAAATTCAATTGAGATGGGTTTGTTGTCATTCTGAGGGCGGTGGTAGTCACCGAGCTGCTGGAGCATTTTTTGTTGGGATATCGGTAAATCGTTCAGTTGTGACACGAAATCGGTAGGGGCTGAATGCCAAGGACTGGCTTGGCTCAGACTGTCTAATTCGGTAAGTTCGGCTGTAGTGAACTTTGCATCGATGGGCCCGCGTCGACCAATGATGCGAATCTGCTTGACGGGGTGCTTGGCCAAATAGTCCTGAACATGCAAGGGCATGACGGAGTCTTTGCGCTCTTCAGGTGTTTTGGCTAAGACTCTGGCAATATCGAGCGAGACATTGCCATTGCCGATGATAATGACGCTATTACCAAGGTTGGGTTGCCAGTCAACAAAGTCTGGATGACCGTTGTACCAAGCGGCAAAAGCGCCAGAACCGCAAACCCCCATTAACTCTTCGTCTGACACACGTAAGGGTTTGTCTTGTGATGCGCCTGTTGCAAAGACCACAAGTGAGTAGTCGGTCTTGAGTTGTTCGTAGTCTATATCCTGCCCAACCTTTACCGAGGTCTTTAGGGCAATATTGGGATGCTGAATTAAGCGCTCAAACATCTGCTCTTGTTTGCGGGTCACTAAATGATCGGGCGCAACACCGTAACGCAGAAGACCAAAAGGGGTCTCCAGTTGTTCAAGAATATCGATTTGAAGATGCGGTGCCTTTTTGATGAGGGCGTTGGCTAGAAAGCAACCCGAAGGGCCACTTCCAACAATCACGATCTTGCTCATAGAACACTCATGGGTCTGCAATGATTAAAAATGACCGACATCATAACATGAAGATTTAATTCTAAACCTAGATAAAGAAAAGGGACTTACGTATAGGTAAGTAATATAATCTTAATATGGATTTTAAAAGGAACTCTTCATGTTAAATCGCTGGAAGCAAACGACAGACCTCGTTACCAAGAGTGCGAATGCACCGCAAGCCACGTACGTCACATCGGCTCCTCCCTCAGAAGCCAAAATGCTATTTGAAGGACTGAGTACGACGCATTTAGTAGCGCTATGGAAGGATTTAGAGCCCATTCAGCTCAGTGCGGGTGAGGTGCTGTTCGAATCGGGCAGTGTTGATCATTCATTGTTTATCGTTCTCGATGGGCTTTTTGAATCCGACGAGGGTGAGTTTTTTAGTTACGGACAATGGATTTTGGGACCTAACTTTGATCTTGAAGGAACACATCATACCTGTGTGTATGCCGTCAAATCAGGGCGAATTTTAAGAATTTCACGACAGCATTTGATGGCATTGTCCGTCGATGTCCAGCTGTTCGTTTTACGACAAATTCAACAGCAGCAGTCACACAGATTGCACATGAATACGGTTAAAATACGTGAGCTTGTTCATAAGCAATATCGACTTGAAGAGGCTTTGTTGTCGGCAAAGTTAGCCGAGCGTAATGAGTTTCTGAAAGGCGATATAGTGAAGCAGGTGATTAAGCGCGTGCCTAAGCTGCCAGTGTCTTCAGCTGAGCTGTTAAATAAGCTGATTGATGAGAAAACGACGCGTTCCGAAGTGGTTGATCTTGCCAAAAATGATCCAACCCTAACGAGTATTCTGCTTAAGACCATTAACTCAGCGCAATTTAACCTTAGCCATAAGGTTTCAGACGTCACACATGCGATTGCTTTGTTGGGTTTTGAAAGCGTCTATCAGATCATCATGGCGGGCAGCATTAAACAATGCTTTCCAGACACACTGAAGTTTAATGAAATTTATATACGCTCTGTTGAGATTTCGCACATCGCCTTTGCGTTGTCTCAAGTGACAGGGCTGGGTAAACCCGCTGAAATGGCGACGCTTGGCTTGTTGCAAGACATGGGGTTGTTGGTGATTGAGTTGCTCACCTCAATCAATCCAAAATTAGGCAGTGTCTTCGAGGGCATGAATACTCATGTGATGGGGGCTGAGTTGTTAAGGGCTTGGCAGTTGCCAGAGAGGGTGTCAGGCACCATTGAGTATCAGGACTTTCCAGAGTTTGCTCACCCAGAGCGTATCCCTGATGGGATCTTGCAACGTGTAGCACTTTTGTATGTTGCCCGTTTAGCTTGGCAAGTATTGCATCAAGAAGACATTGCAGACCCTCTATATCTAAAAGAGTATTTGTCAGTGGTTGGCTTAAAGGACGTGCGATTGCCCAGCCTCCTAAAAGAGGAATTATTGCCTAAACTGCGCCTACGTCAGGGCTCGTTACCCGCCAGTTTAGTGAGTCGACTCAATTCACTTTAACCCTGTAGGTAGGAGCAACAATCCTTGCTCCTACCTTGGGTGCATTAAGGAATTTGCATGCCCCGTTCAACAAAGGCAAGACTTGCCATGCGCTCCATCCAGGCTTGAACATTGGGATAGTCACTCAAAGTGATGTTTTGCCATTCGTAACGGCAGGCCCAAGGATAAATGGCAAAGTCAGCAATGGTTAAATCATTGACCACAAAGGCTTTACCCGATAACTGAGTATTAAGAACTTTCCATAAGCGAGCAGCCTCAGCGTTGTAGCGATCTATCGCATAGGGAACGGGCTCTGGTGCAAAGCGATTAAAATGATGGGCTTGTCCAAGAAACGGGCCAAAGCCGCCCATTTGCCAGTTCAACCATTGTAAGACTTCATAACGCTCAGCACCTGAGGAGGGTAAAAACTCCCCGGTTTTATCCGCAAGGTATTGGAGGATGGCACCGCTTTCGAAGAGTGTAATCGGCTGTCCATCCGGCCCATCTGGGTCAACAATCGCGGGGATTTTGTTGTTGGGGCTGATTTTCAAAAAATGCTCACTAAACTGCTCATTTTTGAGAATATTGATTGGGTGCACTGAATAATGGAGGCGGCAGGCTTCGAGCATGATGGAGACTTTACAGCCATTTGGGGTTCCCCAAGTATAGAGGTCTATCATTCTTGACTCCGGAAAATGTTATTATGTTGCAAGAAAAGTCTCGGCAGAGTACTAAATGCAAACCAACAGAGTAATCTAAGCGAGATTCCAGCGAAAGCTTTTCGTTTTGATATTCGCTGTTCGGTTTTTTCATTTTTTAACATCCATCGGTTTGACGCTGTGAGTGAAGCACTTGTGAGTCTAGTTGAAATGCCACTGTTGCCCAGTACCCATGCCAAGCATCGACAGCTCATTTGGGTGCCATGCCAAACCTCTGAACGTGATGTTAGATTAAGTCGAATTGTGCCGATGTTGAATCTGGATGTGTCTCAGACTCTTTTGGTGTCCAACACGTCTTTATGCGGCCTAAAAGGCATAGATGTTCGGCAATCCGCACGCTACTTAGGTCAGGAAACACAATGCCTCATCTATGACGCTCACGCAGGCTTTAATCCCAATGTATTTGCTCAGTTGGCCGGGACTTTAATCGGCGGCGGTGTGCTGATCCTCTTAACGCCTCCTATCGCTGACTGGCCAGGGTATTTAGATCCTGAGTACCTGAATTTTTGTGCAAGCGGTTATACTCAAGAAGATGTAAAGGGGCTTTTTTTAACGCGCTTGCAGTCGCATTTATTGCAGGCTACGCAGCCTTCTGGCCAGAATTTTGGTCATGACGCCGATTCCTATCGTGTGTTTAAGCCTGCAAGCCCTAACCCAGAAGCGGGTCAAGAGCAGACGCAAATCCAAACCGAACAACACTTAGCGCTCACCGCTTTGTTGTCCCGCCTATCCAAGCCATCGGCCTGCGTGGTTGTATCAGCTGACAGAGGGCGAGGAAAAAGCGCATTGGTTGGGCGTGCACTGGCGTGTTTGGCACAGTCTGCACCCTTAACTGTTTTAGTATCTGCTCCTGAACGGCGCTCCACATCGACCTTGTTTGACTGGGCGAATTCATTAAAAGACACGAGCGGCTCTGATCCATCACTGCAAATCAATTATTGCCATCCTGTAGAGCTGAGTGAAACCTGTCCAAAAGCCGATGTTCTTGTCATCGATGAAGCTGCTGCTATCCCGGCTGAGCTATTGGCGATTTTTCTTGCGGCATACAAGCGCATCGTTTTTATTACAACCTTAAAAGGATACGAAGGGCAGGGGCGAGGGTTTGCGTTGAGGTTTTTAAAGACCTTGAGTGAGCGTCGGCCCAATTGGTTAGATTTAAAGCTCACTCATCCCGTGCGTTGGGCGGCTGATGACCCCTTAGAAAACCTCCTTAATCAAACCTTGTTGCTGGATGCGCAAGCATCGGAGATGAGCAAGAGGCCCGACAGTCTTTCTCCCGTATGTGAATGGCTGGATGCGGATCAGTTGTGCCAATCGGAAACCCTGTTACGTGAAGTGGTGGGCGTACTAATCGATGCGCATTATCGCACGACTCCGGGGGATGTTAGGATCATGCTGGACGGCCCTGGCCTTTCGTTTATGGTCATGAAGAGCGAGGAGCAGGTGGTTGGCGTCGCCTTGTTAGTGCTTGAGAAAGGGATTGATGACGACTTGGCAAGCGCGATTTGGCAAGGTACTCGACGCCCTAAAGGTAACTTAATCACTCAAACACTGATAGCGCACGAAGGCTGGCTAGAGGCGAAAGACCATCAGGGTTGGCGGGTGATGCGCATTGCGATACATCCAGCACTGCAGTCCCAAGGATATGGTGCAATACTGCTTAAGCAGGTTATTCAGCAGGCGAACGCACTTGCTCTGGATTATTGCGCGACCAGCTTTGGTTCGACACCTGCTTTACTCAGATTTTGGGGACGGCAAGGGTTTTTTCCATTGCGTCTGGGTGATCAGCGTGACTCAGTGACGGCTGAGTGGCCCGTTATGATGTACATGCCTTTGTCTCATGCGACTGTATCATGCATCGAGGCGTTCAAAGAGCGGTTTCTCGAACAATTGCTGATTAAGGTTGGGCGGTATTACACGGCGTTACCTCCGGTGATGTTCTTTTTGCTCTTACAGTACGCAGGTGTGAAGGTGTCTTTATCTTCAAGGGAATATGAGCGCATTCAGGGATTTATCAAGCAGCAACGCAGTCTCGAATCGAGTGTGCTGGAACTCAGACGATTTGTATTGAACCCAGAGCGTTTAGCTCAGGTCTTAGCCTTGCCTTTGTCCGACATCCGGTTAATCTATGAGCGGATTCTGTGTATACAGCCAGCTCAACTGAATGAGAAAAAAGCAGGGCGAGAAACACGAAGATCACAATTGCAGCAATTACGTGCTATCTTTGCAGATCTTCATAAGAATTAAACAGCCCCGTGTTTAAAGGGCGCATTCGTTAGTCGTTCACTCCGACGCAGTCTATACGGCTAGGCTGTCTTGGGGTCGCAGGGATAGGTGTTGTTATATATGAAAACTACAGCAAAAATTTGTCAATATCGCTCGGCTGCATTCGTATTGTTAGCGGGCGTTATGTCGGGCTGTGCCACGATGTCGGGTCTTCCGTCATCGGGGGGAGCCGAGTATCAACGTGGTTGGCTTAAAGCATCGGACACTCAAGGGTATGAATTTAAGCCTTGTCATGCCACTGAATGGCAGGCGGTAAGTCGAACCCCTTGGGGGCTTAATCGTCTGTTTGATGCGCGCTTAACCAGCGATCTCAGACCTGTATACGTTGAGTGGCTAGCCAGGCCGAGTCAGGATGGCGTAAATGTCAGCGAATTACGCTATATGTCAACGCATCCAACCTCATGCGAAAACAGCCTGCCTGATGTGGATATGCGCGTCAGAGGCACAAGTCCGGATTGGGTGCTAGAGTTGACCGAAACCGATATCGTTGTGCACTTGTATGAGTCTTTGCGCAGTGTGAAATTTCCAATCGCTCAACCCATGCGCTCTGGAAATACGTGGATTTGGGATGCTGAAATTGAGTTAAACAGCGGCCGCACGCACCGTCTTAATCTTGAGATTAAGCCAGAGGCGTGTGTGGATGATGAAAACAATTGGTTTGGTCTGACCGCCTATGCACAGTTTGATCGCCAAAGCTTGATGGGTTGTGCAAAACGTGGAGACTTAGAGCGCCTGTACTTGAACCAGTCGTATCGTTTATCCGACGACATTACAACCCGCGATATTCAGGTGAACTTAAGTGTCGATGGGCAGTTTGAAATGACCGAAGACTATCTGAATGATCAACCCGTAACGAAAAGTGCGGGCAGTTGGAAGATGATGTCGGGCGGGCGTGTTATCGTGTCTGTGGACAGTCCTGAAGAGGGCGGGCGGCAAGATACGCTTTTCTTCAGGCACATGGAGGACGGTGTTTTGCAGTTACAAGGGTTCCACCCAAGTTATGGGCACAATGGTTTAGTCCTGTACCCCGCGGGTGATGCTTTGCCTTGGCGCGCAGGATCACGCTTGCCGGTGCCTTAAGCCTTACCGGATCAACCCTGGTCAAGAATAGTCTTGATCAGGGTTTGCTATTGCAACAACCATCGCGTCAACCTTGCCATGACTCACGCCAATCATTTCGTTGTATGGGCTGTCATGCACCAACAGCGTTTTTGCGACGCCCAGTCCTTTAAAAGGTTTCTTTGCGGCAAGTTGGCTTCTAAAACTCAGGGGTGATCCCTGTTGATCACACACTCGATGTTCTTGGCCCAGATCGTCAACTACGCTGACCATGTAAAGCTCACACTGAAGGGATCTGAGCCTTAATTCACGAATGCGAATTGCGTTTTTGTGTAATGCATCAAGGGTGGTTTTCATCATCGCTCCGTCATTTTGTCTTTCTATTTCATGTCATACGGAGCGACGTCGTTGCTAGACTACTTATGCAATAAAATACGTTTTGCATCATTGATGCGCGCAGCAAGCCATGTGCTTCCACCTCTGTCAGGATGCATTTTTTGCATTAAACGTCGATGTGCAGCAATAATCTCTTCTTTAGATGCTCCTGGAGACAAGCCTAAGACATCAAATGCATCTTGCTCCGACAGGTTTCCAGAATCAATCTGTTGAGCATTGGTGTCTTCTTGCACGTCATCGTCACGCCAAGAGTCGCCAAAGCGTTTATCCAGATAGGTTTCCAATAGTCGTGCCGAATCAAAGTCCTGTGCGCGGAAGTCTGTTAAGAGTTGAAGAAACTCTTGTTCGTTGAGATCGTCAAGCTGACGCCCAGAAAAAGCGCCTTGCAACACGCGACCAAACATCAAGCCTGTATCGTGTTCTAGCGTCATTTCAAGCATCGCAGTGGTTACTTTTGAGCTGTTACCGGTTGCTGTGCTACTTGCCTTTTTAGAGGCTCGCTTGCGGAGCCAGACACCTAGGAAAGGTACCAAGCGAATAAGCCAAGGAAAAAGACGCTGCAAAAAAGGTATAAACAACCCTAGGAAAGCACCGAGGACATGAACGCGTCCGGTCAGGCTTAAATAGACAATGATCAGTGCTAAAAACACCAATAGAAGTTTGATCAATCCTTTGGCGCGCTGTTGGGGTGGGTGGGCTTTAATCCAAAAAAAGCCAACCAAGAGACTTGCACAGATAAAAAAGAAACTTGCGGGACTCACTAAAGGCTCCTATCGACCCAGTTGTTGGGTGAGGCGTTTAATATGGGCACCTTGCGACTTGGTGAATTGTTCCAGTGCTTTTGGCCCACCACTAGCATAGACCGCAACTGCACTCAAAAGATCCCTAAGCACGGATGGGCTGTTGGCATCGAAGGGTGAGTAAGCACCGCCAGACAATGAACAGATTTGACGAAAGGCGCGTTCGGCATCCGTGTCGTGGCCTTCATGGAAAATGAAAACAGGGGTCCGTAACATGCCCAGCTCGCCCGCACGTTGGCACAAATGATCAACGGGTTCTTCGCAGGAATCTACGATCAGTATAACGGCTTTAACGGGGGTGATTCGTGTCTCTTTAAGCGCGTTCTTTAACACTTTTTCAATCTGAGTGTGTCCACCTAGGCAGGACACGCCATTCATTCGTTGCAAGAGATCTTGGGTGTTGCGCAGCCACTCACTCGCCACGAACTCGCCAAAACCCCGATAA
This sequence comes from Nitrincola nitratireducens, assembly GCF_000585235.1. Classification (NCBI taxonomy): domain Bacteria; kingdom Pseudomonadati; phylum Pseudomonadota; class Gammaproteobacteria; order Oceanospirillales; family Oceanospirillaceae; genus Nitrincola; species Nitrincola nitratireducens. Next base: position 19,504 of record NZ_AONB01000015.1, read on the forward strand.
TAATTTAACTGAACACTTAAGCCACCCAAGTGTTGGGTGGCTAAAAAGAGTTCACTTTGCAGTTGGCAAGCTTGATCCCAAGAGGCTTCACGGCTTGCGGTAGCATCCAGTGCAAAGATTAAACGACCACCTTCTGATGTATGGACTTTTGGTAAGCTGTTGACCTGTTGAATGAACGCGTCAATCGCTTGTCGATCAGAAACTGTTTTTAAATCTTTGCGACTCATGCCGACCTCTTTAACGCTTAACGAATGCGCATGCCTGGCTGTGCGCCCTCATGGGGTTCTAGAATCCAAATGTCTTTGCCACCGGGACCCGCGGCCAATACCATGCCTTCTGAAACACCAAACTTCATCTTTCTGGGTGCAAGATTGGCAACCATAACGGTGAGCTTACCTTCGAGTTGCTCGGGTTGGTAAGCGGATTTGATGCCTGCAAACACATTGCGTGTTTCCCCACCAAGGTCTAGCGTCAGTCTTAATAGCTTATCAGCACCTTCTACCGCTTCGGCTTTGGCAATTTTGGCCACTCGTAAGTCAACTTTTGCAAAGTCATCAAAGCTGATTTCACTGGCAATTGGCTCTTGCTGTAAAGCCGTTTTACTGGCTGCAGGTGCGGTTTGCTGGGTTTTCAGTAAGTCTTGACGAGAATCCTCAATCACTTTTTCAATCACCTCGGGTTCAACACGTTGCATCAGTGGCTTGAATTTGTTGATACGGTGATTGAGCAAAGGTTGTTCAATCGCACTCCAACCTAAATCCTGAATATTTAAAAACTCAGCCGCTTCTTGAGCTACCTGAGGTAAAACAGGGGCCAAGTAGCTGACAATGACACGGAAAAGGTTGATGCCCAATGTGCAGCAGGCTTGCACCTCCGCTTCACGGCCTTCTTGTTTAGCCAACACCCAAGGCTCTGCGGTGTCAATGTATTGGTTGGCCTTGTCAGCAATGTGCATGATTTCACGCATCGCACGGCCGTATTCACGCTTTTCATAGGCATCGGCAATGCTTTCGCCAGCAGCCACTGCGTCTTGGTACAAAGTAGGCTCAACGAGGGTGGAATCGAGTTGGCCGTCAAATTTCTTCTGAATAAAGCCTGCGCAACGGCTGGCTATGTTCACGACCTTGTTCACGAGATCGGCGTTCACCTTGAGACGGAAATCTTCAAGATTAAGATCAATATCGTCAATGCCTGCCCCAAGTTTGGCTGCAAAATAGTAACGTAAGTATTCAGGGCGCAAATGCTTAAGGTAGGTTTCAGCCATGATAAAGGTGCCACGAGACTTGGACATTTTTTGTCCATTAACCGTCAAAAAGCCATGGCAGAACACGCCGGAAGGGGTTCTGAAGTTGGAGCCATGTAGCATTGCAGGCCAAAACAGTGTGTGGAAGTACGCAATGTCTTTACCGATAAAGTGGTAAAGCTCGGTGGTTGAGTCAGGCGACCAGAATTGATCAAAGTCATTGCCTGTTTTCTCACACCAGTGTTTGAAGCTGGCCATATAGCCAACCGGTGCGTCTAGCCAAACATAAAAATACTTATTTTCTTCGCCGGGGATTTCAAATCCCCAATAGGGTGCATCACGGGAAATATCCCACTGCTGCAAGCCTGCTTCAAACCACTCGTTAAGCTTGTGCTTCATTTGCACTTGCACGTGCTTATCAACCCAGTTTTGTAAGAAGGGTTCAAAATCACCTAGCTTAAAGAAAAAGTGCTCTGACTCTTTTTCGATAGGACGTGCACCTGAAACAGCCGAATAGGCATTTTTCAGCTCGGTGGGTGAGTAGGTCGCGCCACAAGCTTCACATGAGTCTCCGTACTGATCCGCTGCGCCACATTTTGGGCACTCGCCCTTGATGAAGCGATCGGGTAAAAACATGTTTTTTTCAGGATCGTACGCCTGAGTAATGGTACGACGTGCAATGTGGCCCGCATCACGCAAACGCTCATAAATCAGCGATGAAAAATAGCGATTTTCATCAGAGTGCGTGGAGTGATAATTATCAAAATTAACCATGAAGCCAGAAAAATCGCGTTGGTGCTCTTGGCTGACTTTATCAATCAGTGCTTGAGGCGAAATTCCCATTTGATCTGCTTTAAGCATGATGGGCGTGCCATGGGCATCATCCGCACAAACATAAATACACTCGTGCCCACGTTGCTTTTGGAATCGAACCCAAATGTCGGTCTGAATGTATTCAACCATATGGCCAAGGTGTATCGGACCATTTGCGTAGGGTAGGGCACTCGTTACGAGAATTTTACGGGCTTGGTCAGTCATCGTTTACTCTGTGAAATTTTATTTAAAGGAACTATGCTTAGATTCTACGCTGATTTTAAAACCTAATGAACTGTACACTTTCAAATTTTCCGATTTGGTGGTAATTTAATCCTTCTTACCGACTGACCTAAGATATGGACTTTTTATGAACTCAGTGCCTGATGAATTGCTTGTGTTGTTTTGTGACTTGAGCACCACAGAGCGCTATCGGGATTTTCCGGCATACGGAAATCAACGACAAGTGTTTAATACGGATGAAGCCTTCCAGGTTTTGGATGATGATCGCTTCGACTTTAATGTGCTTGTTGTGCGTACTGACTCCCGCCAAGGAGAGGCCATCGACTTTTTATGTCGTGTCCGCTCCGAATTTCCGGGCGTTGTTAGAATCCTGATATCTGACGCGATGAATGCGCAGCTGGCCAGCCGTGCAACAGAGGTGGCTCACCGTTCACTCAAAAGTGACTATACGGATGATCAATTAGTGGCCTCTATTCAGCGAGGTGTTAAAACCGAGCAGTTACTCGGCGATCCTAAGTTGCGTCAATATATTATGTCCTTAGGGCATCTGCCTTCCTTCCCACAGGTCTTGAATGAGCTTAACCAAGCTTTGGCGAAGGACACAACGGGCGCGCGCGAAGTGTCGATGATTCTTGAAAAAGATCCCACGATGGTCGCAAAAATTTTGCAAATGGTGAATTCATCTTTCTTTAATCTGGGCAATGCCAACTTCTATAGTTTAAAAGAAGCTGTCAGTCGCTTAGGTATGCGGACAATTAAAGATTTGGTGTTGACCGAACATCTTTTTCAATCTTTGAGTCAAAATGAACGTTGGCGCGGATTTTCCTTCCAACAACTTCACGAGCGCTCAATGATCGTCAGTCAGTTTGCTGCTGAAATCTGTCGTTTGGGTGGATACGACAACATTGTTCAAGGCCAAGCCAGATTGGCAGGATTGTTGCATGATATTGGCATGTTGGTGTTGGCGCTGGGTGATCAAGAAAAGTATCATCATGCGATGGTTCGTGCCCAAGAGTTGGGGCAGCCTGTGTATGTTGTTGAAAAACTCGTGCTAGGCAGTACGCATGCACAGACGGGTGCATATTTGCTTGAAACCTGGAACCTTTCCCCAGAGATTGTTCATGCGGTTTTGTTCCACCATGTGCCTGTAGCCTCCGGTGATAAGCATTTCACACCTTTAACGGCGGTGCACGTTGCTGATAGCTTGTTGCCACCCTTGTTTAACGCAATGGGGTGCAATCTAGGTGGGCGTTTATCGCGCGATTATTTGCGCGAAATCGACATGCTCCATGCGTTGCCAGAGTGGGAAATGATGGCGCATGACATCGCCTATAAAATGAAATAGCCTTGGGTTTCCGGCTGCAGTGCTGTTAAAATCGTCGGTTTTTATCGCCTTTTAACAGCACGAGGCACTTGATGTCAGTTCCACATGTAGATCCTGCCCTGTACGATGCGCTTTTGCAAAGCAAAGCTGAGCGCACGCAAGCCCAGTTTTCTCGATTTTCACCGCCTGCATTAGACGTCTTTGCATCCTCTAAAACGCATTACCGCATGCGTGCCGAATTTAGGACCTGGCATGAAGAAGATGATCTTTTCTATGCCATGTTTGAGCCAGGTAATAATAAACAACCGATCCGTATTGATCAGTGTCCAATGGTGTCTACCCGCATTGAATCGGTGATGTTTGATTTGCTGGACGCTATTCGTCCTGTGCATGAGCTGCGTCATCGCTTGTTTCAAGTGGACTTTTTGAGCACCTTGTCGGGCGAGCTATTAGTGTCTCTGCTTTACCATCGTAAGATTGGCGATGAATGGCGAGAAGCAGTGGCTCCTCTACGCGACCTATTTGGGATCGACATAGTTGGGCGCTCACGCAAGAATAAAATCATTCTTAATCGCGACTTTGTCACCGAACAGTTGTTGATAGACGGTAAAACCTATTCCTATCAGCAAATTGAAAATAGCTTTACCCAACCTAACGCTGAAGTCTGTCAGAAAATGATCGAGTGGGCTGTAGATGTGACGCGTGCTGAAAAGCAAACGGATTTGATTGAGTTTTACTGTGGAAATGGCAATTTCACCTTACCTTTGGCGCAAAACTTTAGACGTGTCGTGGCGACTGAAATCTCGAAAACATCGGTTGCGGCTGCCCGCAAGAATATTGACGATAACGGTATCTCCAATATCGATGTTTTAAGGATGCCGTCTGAAGACCTTGTGCAAGTGCTTCGGGGTGAAAAACAAACACGTAAAGTTGAGGGGCTTAACCTTGAGGCTTGTGACTTCACGACGGTATTTGTTGACCCTCCTCGGTCTGGGCTTGATGATGCGACGGTGCTCCAAGTGCAGGAGTATGATCGGATTTTATATATTTCCTGTAATCCCGACACGCTTGAGCAAAATTTAGAAACGCTTGTACAAACGCATCGAATTGAGCGTTTCGCCTTGTTTGATCAGTTTCCTTACACTGAGCACCGAGAGTGTGGTGTGTATTTGGTGCGTCGTTGAAGCATTATTATTGCGTAGCCAGTTGAAAAAACTAGATATCGGCCTTAAATCCTAGTAAGTTTGTCGGGTATTTAAACAGCGACTTTTCCATAAGCAGCGGGAGAAAAAAATGTCAGTCGTCAATCAAGCGGGAAAACCGCCAGGCCTGATGGGTGTAAAGCATGTAATAGCAGTGGCTTCCGGTAAAGGTGGCGTGGGTAAATCGACCACCGCCGTTAACTTGGCGCTAGCCCTTGCTGCTGAGGGGTATAAAACGGGTATCCTGGATGCCGATATTTATGGACCGAGTCAAGGTATGATGCTGGGCGTTGCAGAAGGTGTTCGTCCAAAATCGGATGAAGAAAAGTACTTTTTGCCCGTGACGGCCTTGGGGATTCAGGCCATGTCGATGAGCTTTTTGATTACAGAGTCGACCCCGATGGTATGGCGAGGCCCAATGGCGGCAGGAGCCCTACAGCAACTGATTATGCAGACAAAATGGGACAATTTGGATTATCTAGTGATTGATATGCCACCGGGAACGGGAGACATTCAACTGACACTCTCGCAAAAAGTACCGGTTACGGGAGCCGTGATCGTCACCACCCCTCAAGACATTGCCTTGTTGGATTGTAAAAAAGGCATTGAGATGTTCCGTAAGGTCGATATTCCCGTGCTTGGCGTTGTGGAAAATATGAGCCTGCATATTTGCAGTCAATGCGGTCATGAAGAGGCTGTTTTTGGTGAAGGCGGCGGCGAGCGCATTGCGCAGGAATATCAAACAGATTTGCTGGGGCAATTGCCGTTGTTAGCGTCTATCCGCGAACAAACGGACAAGGGGCAGCCCAGTGTGATCAGTGAGCCAGAAGGGCGCGCGGCCCAAATTTATCGCGCTATTGCGCGTAAAGTGGTTGCTTCGGTTGACGCGCAAGAAGCGCAAGCGGTCAAGCCGCCGACGATTTCGGTTTTGAATGATTAAGATTGTTCACGAATCCTTCGTTCTTTAGAGCGATCACAAGCAGCCGTCTCGTGTAAAAAGAGGCGGCTTTTTTGTGTCAAAAGCGTTAGAATGGTTGGCTTGAATATAAGCAAACCTAATGTGTGAGAGTGTATGGGAATCAAGTCAGATCGCTGGATTCGTAAAATGGCCATGGAACATGGCATGATTGATCCATTTGAACCAAATCAAGTGCGCCGCGCAAATGACCAGCCGATTGTATCTTACGGAACATCGAGCTATGGTTATGATGTACGCTGCGCGGATGAGTTCAAAATTTTTACGAATATCAACTCATCGATCGTGGATCCAAAAAACTTTGATGATCGCAGTTTTGTCGATGTGAAATCAGATGTTTGTATCATACCTCCCAACTCATTTGCACTGGCACGTACTGTAGAATATTTTCGTATACCGCGTGATGTCCTCACCATTTGCTTAGGTAAAAGCACCTATGCGCGTTGTGGCATCATCGTGAATGTAACCCCACTTGAGCCTGAGTGGGAAGGTCATGTGACCTTAGAGTTCTCGAACACCACGCCTTTGCCTGCTCGTATTTACGCGCATGAGGGTGTTGCTCAGATGTTATTTTTAGGTGCGGATGAAGTTTGCGAAACGTCTTACAGGGATCGTAATGGAAAATATCAGGGACAGACGGGCGTTGTTGTGCCTAGAACTTGAAAAAGCATCGACATTTATGATTGTTAATTATGAACAAATTGTTGCTTTTTGGCAGCAACTTGAGCAAACATTAGATCAGCTACTCGACAGTCAAAATGATACCTATTTTGATGCCGATCTTTTGCTTGACCATTACCGTGATATTTTGCATAAAATTGATCGTAATCTGACCTTCCACTTTGAGCGTGAAGAAGGTGAAGGACCTGTTGAAATGGTCTTTGGATGTGATGGTTACCCTGAGTCTATCCACTCAGTCTTGAGTTTGATCAGTGCTGCGCCTGCACTCAGGGGAATAGAGTTTAGGGCATTTAATGATCGTTGTGATCCAGTGCCCTCTTGTGTGAACCTAGGCGATGAAGAATGCCGTATAGAAGACTACTGGTGCTCACTCCGTCTTATTGAGGGGCGTCTCCAGCTAGCTGTGTACATGGATGCACTGCCTGAAGTTCTTGAAATGGATGCACGTGTTGAAGCCGTTATGATTTTTCTTGATGCGATCATCGGCGAGTTCGAAATAATGACTCGTATCTGGTCGTTGGATTGGTTTGAAATACCCGCCGATCCGCTTGATTTTGGTCTGATTCCATTAGAAGAGTTGCGCAATGCTTTTGACAAAATCAAAGATAGCGTTAAACCTTTAGGAATAACGCTTCATTAGTTCACAGAATTCAGCATAAATGGAGAACACGGATGAGCAAATCATTAGCCGATCTGCTAGACAGAGTTCGACTAAAATATGTCGAAGCTGTTGAAGTACAAGGGCACCATCAACCTTACCTGACAGCGCATCATATTGCGCATCAAATGTTGATGGCCGATCCGCAACGTATGGCTGAAATGATCAGCCAAGATCCTAAAATCCTCGCAGCTCGACCGTCGGGTTTAATTGAAGATCCAACTGAAATGGATAACCCCTCTGTAGGGGCTATCGTCTACAGCAATGTGGTTGCAGCAACGCTTGAGGGGTTGCTGGCCGTCGCTGTTAACCGTGGTTGGTTAGACGTGGATGACCAAGGGCAGTTCATGGTCGATGCCGCAGAACTGGACAGTGTCAAACCGGTAAGCTATACCGACTTCAGTTCGGCTAAGCCGAATCTTGCTCATCAGCAAAGTGAGCTAGGTCGAATTTTCATGGCGGCAGAACAAGATTATACCGAAAAGCTGAACAGCGAGCCGCACAACGCCTATCAGTTGGCCGTGCAGATTGCATCGGATTATTCGGTGTTTTCACCTGAGGATTTGGCACCTTTGATTCTTGAAAACCCTCTGCTACTGGGTTTGAGAATTGATGATCGCATTGATGAGGAAATGTTTGGCGATAACCCGCCAGCAGGCTTGATTGTGAGTTTGCACTTGACCGATTTGCTCTTACAGTCACTGCTTGATATTGCAGGCAGTATGGGGGCGCTGGAGTTGGACAGTGCAGGTGAAATGATTATTCCCTTCGATGAAGAAGACAGGCCTATTGTTCATTAACGCGTAATAGCCCATTGAAAAAGGCTCCCTGAATTCTCTTCAGGGAGCCTTTTTTATATCAGTTGTTTTTAAATCAATCGCGTTCAAGCAGCCAGTTGTCGAGTGCTGTCACATCTTCTGGGCTTAAGGTTCCTAGCGTTTGTTTAAAGCGGAACAGGGTGTTCACGTGATCGATGCGAGCATTTGAGTAAGCTAAGCGTGCTTCAAACAGCGCTTGCTCTGCTTGCAATACATCTACGACGTTTCGTGTTCCAACATTAAAGCCTTCTTCGGTTGCCCGCAGCGCGGTTTCTCGCGATAGAATGCTTTGTTCACGTGCCTTAACACTTTGAACGCTGGTTTGCAGTGTTCTTAGAAGGGTGCGTGTACTTTCGGTGACGGCACGTTGTGTGTCATCCAAGGCATGTCCAGTGGCAATGAACTGGTGTTCTGCTTGACGCTGTGCGGAGTTGATGGCATCGCACGATACAGGGGTAAGTTAAGATTTAATGCTAAGGTGTTGTCATCGGACCAGCCGTTGCTGTTGCCACCGTGAGTGCGGGCATTAGAGTGCGTTAAGCTCACACTGACGGTTGGCAGGTGTTCGCTGCGTTTGCTTTGAACATTGCGGCGTGAAGAGTCGACTTGAAGTTCAACAATTTGCAACTCCAAGTTGCCCTCTAGGGCTTTTTCAAGCCAAGCGCTGGGGTCTGCGGGTTCAACAGCGACAATCGGATACTCAGCACGTAGGCTACCGACCTGATTAAAGGCTTGGCCTGTTAAACGTTCCAGTGCTTCAAAGGAGTTTTGCAAAGCGCCTTCGGCATCAATGCGTTGCACAACGGCGTTGTCGAAGCTGGCCAGTGCTTCTTGCACATCCGTGATGGCAATTAAACCCACTTCAAACTGTGCGTTGACCTGATCAAGGCGGCGTTGTAGGGCGCGCTCTTGCGCTTGCGCATTCTCAAGTACGCTTTTCGCTCTGAGTACTTCCAGATAGTTTTGAACAGTGCGCAAGATGATATCTTGCTGAGCTTTATCGAACTCAAGGGCAGACACTTGCGCGCTGAGCTCGCTGGATCTGAAATTATAATATGCCGCTCTTGCGTAGATGGGCTGACTTAAGCTGACGCTATAACCGGTACGACCATTCGAGTTAGAGCTTTCGGAGGTGTTTGCCGAAAAATCCACACGAGGAAGAAGAGCTGCTTTGCCTTGAATCGGCGCTTCTTGACCGGCCATAAACTCGGCTTCGGCGCGTTTAAGTTGTGGGTCGTTCTCTAAGGCCAGACGGTAAAGATCCTGCAGAGGTCCAGAGAAGGCCGGAGCACTCATCAGCAAGGAGCTGACGAGTATAGGTAACCATACGATGTTTGACTTTTTCACAAGCCGATCCTTAATTTTCATAGTCAGGTTTCACTTCAACGAAGTTACGTTTACCAAAGATACTGTAAATAGTGGGAATGACAAATAAGGTTAATAGTGTACCCAATAGCATTCCACCCACAATAACCCAGCCGATTTGTTGACGAGACTCAGCACCTGCACCCACGGCCATGGCCAGAGGTAAGGTCCCTAAAACGGTTGCGCCCGTTGTCATTAAAATAGGACGCAGACGTAAGGATGCAGCCTCAATAATAGACTCTCGTAGCGCCATTCCTTTGTCCTGTAACTGATTCGCAAACTCAATAATAAGAATACCATGTTTGGTGACCAGTCCGACAAGAGTTATTAAGCCAATTTGGCTATAAATGTTAATCGACCGCCTGAATAAAACAGTGCAATTAGAGCACCTGTTAACGCAGGGGGAACGGCCAACATGATAATCAGAGGGTTTTTGAAACTCTCAAACTGAGCGGCCAAGACTAAGAAGATAAAGATCAGCGACAATACAAAGGTGGTTTGCATGGCATTGCTGGATTCTTTAAATTCACGAGATTGACCGCCGTAGTCAAACATGGCCGTAGGATCAATTTCAGCCAGTGCCGCTTCCATGAATATGAGTGCATCACCTAGACTGTAACCGGGAACCAGCATTGACTGAATTTTGACTGCTTTGAGTTTGTCAAAATGGTTCAGTTCGCGGGGAGCCACGGTTTCTTCGATGGTGATGAGGTTGCTCATCTGAATCATTTCACCATTGGCCGCACGGACGTACAAATTGGAGATGTCATCGCGTGTGCGGCGCATTTCATCTTCAACCTGAAGAATAACGTCATATTGCTCACCAGCGCGTTTAAAGCGAGTCAGGCTGCGTCCTGCCATAAAGGTTTCTAGGCTGCGACCGACATCGCGCACATTGAGTCCCGCTTCAGCAACTTTGTCACGCTGCAAGGTTACCTTCAGTTCAGGTTTGTTGAGCTTTAGGTCGGTGTCGACTTGAACAAAGTTCGGGTTCTCGGTTACTTTGGCTAGCAGCGCATCAGTGATGACTTTTAGGTCTTGATAATCCCCAGTCGTTTTGACAATAAACTCAACAGGACGTGAAATGAAGCTTTGGCCTAAAGAGGGTAGGTTGATTGCAAACGACATGTTGCCCGGTACACCACCGAAAATGCGTCCGGTGAGTTCTTGAGCCACGTCTTGTTGTGAACGAGTGCGGTTTTCCCAGTCCTCTAAGCGAACGAAGTTAAGCGAATTGGTCTCGCTCGGAAAGCCAGTGATGCTGAAGTGATGTGTCCGCTCGGGGATGCCTGAAATGATCGCTTCCACCTGTTTAGCATAGCGGTTGACATACTCAACCGATGAGCCATCGGGGTTGACTGAGAAGGTCATGATGGTGCCGCGGTCTTCAATTGGGGCCAGTTCTTGTGGCAATTTACCGTAGAAAAAGACGCTGCCAGCAACGCTCACGACCATGATTGTCAAGGTGAGTGTTTTGGAGCTCAGCGTTTTTTCTAAGAGCCAATGATAGCCTTTGCTTGTGTTGTTTAACGCATTTTCGATGACGTTAAATAAGGCACTGTGTTTTTTCTCGTGTTTGAGTAAACGAGAGCAGAGCATCGGTGATAGCGTCAGTGCGATAAAGGTGGAAACGACAACCGCACCCGCAAGGGTCAGAGCAAACTCAGTGAACAAGCGACCGGTTTGTCCACTCGAAAAGCTCACAGGCACGAACACCGCAACAAGGGTGGCTGTGGTGGCTATGATTGCAAAGCCTATTTCTCGGCTGCCCTTGAATGCGGCCTGGATTGGATGAAGACCTTCTTCCACATGCCGGAAGATGTTTTCCAGCATAACAATGGCATCATCCACCACCAAGCCGATGGCCAGTACCAGTGCGAGCAAGGTTAGTGTGTTAATGGAAAAATCCATCGCATACATCATTGCAAACGCACCGATTAGGGACAAGGGTATGGTGACCACTGGAATCAGCGTCGCTCTCGGGTTACGTAAGAAGAAAAAGATAACGAGCACGACCAGAGCGCCAGCCATCATCAGTGTTTGGAATACGGATTCGATCGACTTCTCAATAAATACAGAGGAGTCGTAGGCGATTTGAATGTGCATACCTTCGGGAAGGTTCGCGCTAATGCTATCCAGCATAGTGCGCACACCCTCTGAGACATCTAATGGGTTAGCGGTTGATTGACGAACAACGCCGAGCGCAATCGCATTTTCGCCATTAAAGCGAGCGTAGTTACGTTCGACTTCAGGGCCTATTTCAATGCGTGCGACATCTTCTAAACGCACAGCGTAACCATTGTCATTACGAATAATAACTTGTTCGAACTCTTCCGTCTCATTTAGATCTGTTTGAGCAAGGATGGTGAATTCACGGTCACGGCTTTCGATCCGGCCCGCCGGTATTTCAACGTTCTGACTTCTTAAGGCTTCTTCGATATCTTGTGGAATGACACCATATGCAGCCATTCTGGTGGGGTCAAGCCAAACCCGCATAGAGTATCTACGTTCGCCACCTAAGCGAACACTGGCAACCCCGGCGACAGTTTGTAGGGGATCCCGCACGCGGCGTTCGGCATACTCACTGACTTCCATCGGATCATGGACATCGGAAGACAAGGCAATCCAGATGATGGGTTGTGCATCTGCTTCAGATTTTGCAACTATCGGTTCGTCAATGTCGTCGGGTAGCATGCCTCGGACACGGCTGACGCGGTCACGAACATCATTTGCGGCGGAGTCTGGATCTCGGTCAATTCTGAAATTGATACTGATTTGACTGCGCTCGGAACGACTGATCGATGTCATGTAATCGATCCCTTCGATTCCAGACAAAGAGTCTTCAATAATTTTAGTTACCTGAGATTCGATGATAGATGCACTGGCACCCGGATAGGATGTGTCAACACTCACAACGGGAATGTCAATTTTGGGGTATTCGCGGATGGTCAAACGATCATAGGAAATGAGTCCTACCAGTAAGACCAGTAAACTGATCACGCTCGCCAGTACGGGGCGTTTGATACTGATATCAGAGAGTATCATACATCGGATCCTGATGAAGTTTCAGAAGGTGGGAATAAGGGCGTAATGGGCATGCCCGGCTGCAGTTTGATTTGGCCTGCCGTGACCACGACATCGCCAGGTGTCAAGCCTTCGGTTATTTGAACCTCTCCAAAGCGGCGCGCACCCATTGTGACAGGCGCCATACTCAAGATGTTATTTTCATCCATCTTCATGACAAAGAATGCATTGTCCAGTGGCATAATGGCTTGTTCAGGAATCATAATGGCGTGGTCATCCCGGCCAATAACGATCTCGACCTTAGAGAAAAGCCCGGGTCTTAAGCGCCCATCAGGATTTGGGATGCTGGCACGCACATTAATGTTGTGGCTGCGTGTGTTCGATGAGGGTGAGATGGCAAAAATTTCACCACTGAATTTCACACCGGGAAAGGCATCCACCTCAATCATAATTGTTTGACCGATACTGAGTTGACCAAGATTGCGCTCAGGCATGGCAAAATCGATCTTCATTTCAGAAAAGTCGGTGAGTTCGACAAGGTCTTGTCCAGACGTAATAAAATCACCTGGGCTGATGTGGCGCAGGCCGATCATTCCAGCAAACGGTGCCCGAATACGTGTTTTATCGAGGTTGGTTTTGGCGAACTCAACCTGAGCTTCGTTGACTCTTAACTGGGCCAGTTTGGTGTCTCTGTCATTTTGCGAGCCCACGCGACGCTCCAATAAATCGGCTGCGCGTTGGTATTCTTGACGACTCAGATTCGCTTGCGCTTGCGCCTGTGCCAATTCCGCATTGTAAGACGCACTGTCTAAGCGAAAGAGTTCCTGACCTTGAGTGACCATCTCGCCTTCATTAAATAGGATCGATTCAACGCGACCGCTAATCTCCGAGCGAATGATGACTGACTCATTGGCGCGCAGTGTTCCTACGCCGCGAAGGACATGGTCCAGGCTTGCGATTTCAACGCGATGAACCTCGGCTGCAGTCCGCCTCTGGGAGGGGCATCGTCAGCAAACACAACTGGCGTTAAAAAAAGCGTTAAGCTTAACAGCGGTAGCAATAAAAAAGGTTTGGGTGGTGCGTACGATTTCATACTGAATATCCTTTCTGAACAGAAATAGGTTTAAGCAGGTAATCCCAGGTTAACGATATCGTGTCACGTAAGGGTTGTTTTGAGCCTTCCACTTTCATGCGCAGCAAGGCGCCTTGCCATAAATGCCAGATCATGGTTGCGAGGGTGGCAGCGGGGAGATCATCTCGAACACTGCCTTCGGCTTGGCAAATGCGGATATCTTCTTCAATAAAGCCTAATACTTTATTGGTGGCTTTTTTAATCGCTAAACGGAACTCCGGAGACTCGCCACCAATTTCACCCGATAAATTTGTGATGAGGCAGCCGAGGTTCTCTTTAGTTTCATCGAAGTCTTCAATCGTTTTTTCGAGCATTTTTCGCATGCGAGTGGCATGGTTGCCCTCTAGTTGCGACCACTCGAGTTGCCAACGATCATGCTCAATCGCTTCGTAGTATTCGATGACTTCAACGGCGTAGGCTTCTTTGCTCTCGAAAAAGTTATAAAACGAGCCTTTCGATACGCCGCACGCTTTTAAGATAAGACTGAGGCCGGTACCGTGGTAGCCATTTTTGTAGAAAAGTTCAATGCCGCATTGTAAAAGATGTTCGCGGCAATGCGTTGGAGGTCTGCCTTTATTCATTAAGTTTTAAACCGATTGTCCTAAAAGTGCCTAGTTTATATTTACTGACCGGTCAGTACAATATTACTTCGACACTTTTTACTGTGCACTGCAGCATTTGGATCAGTTCAGTTTATAATTGTGTTTGAAATTGTTCAATTCTTGATCAATTTTTAGCATAAGATCTTCTGCACTGCCATTCACATCAGATAGGGTTGCCATTGAATAGCTTAACTTGAATTCGGGGTGATTTTCTTGCAGGTTCGACTCAATTGCTTTAAGGCGCTTAGCAACAGGAGGACGACCTTTGGTTAGGGGCATTAACAACATAAACTCATCCCCGCCAAAGCGAAACACCTGGTCTTTGCGACGACTCATTTCCAGTAACTCATCCGCTAAACGCTTTAACAAATTGTCGCCTTCCTGACGGCCATACGTGTTGTTGATCTCAGAGAAGCCGTGGATATCAACCAATGCAATTAAGCAGTCTTGCTGGCGTTGTTTGTAAGCTTCAACCGCATGTTGAAGGGCAAGATCAAAGGTTTTGCGCCCCGGAAGAGACGTCAATAGGTCGCGAGGTTCAGTGCTGTGTTCATAATTTTTCTCTCCCGTCGATGACTGCGTTAACAGCCAAGCGCCGAGGGTGTCGGCGGCCAGTGCAATCAGCCATTCGCTTGTGTCTGTATCAAGCAAGTCAGGTTTACCCCAAGCACAGATATGCCCTGTACCATGATTGTCGGGTAAGTCGATACGATGACCTATCCAAAGTGCAGATGGGGTTTGTGAAATCATCGAATCCAAGGGGAATTCACGACAGATCGCACTCTGATGCAAACGATGCAATCCTTCATAGAGATTCTGGGCGGCATTGCCAGCCAAAGAATGATGCTGCGGTGACTTGAGGTTACCGTGACTCCAAAAACCAAGTATATCCAACTCTTTCGCGCTCACGCGTTTGGCAACCACGCAGTTATCCCAGCCTAATAGAGGGCCTAAGACACTGGCCGTTGCATTATACGGCTCACCACCTTTTTGCAGTTCGGGTAAGAGTTTCAGTAATAGCGTCCGCTGTAGATGATGGCGATCACCCGAGTGGCCAAGAATCATTTGATGGCGTTTATCCCGCAGTCGTTGAAAACGGTGTGATTCAAGTTCTAGGTATTCAGAGTCTTGATTGATCGCCCAGTTTAAAACTTGCTTGCGATATGGGGATGGAAGGTCTCGAAAGCTAAGATTAGAGCCTTGCTCTTTGTCCTGCTTTAACAGTAAAACGGCTGCGTCAGCATTATCGAGTAAGCGGATCATTCTTTTTGCTTTCATTACCTATCCTTAATATCCATACAAACTATCTAATTGCAAGTTTAGCACTCTTGAGGTCTTTGTGTATGAGCTGTTGTTGATTTATCGTATTTTATACAACAGTCTGAGAAGACTGTGCCCACATTGTTGATCTTGTGGAGGGAGAATGTTGAGTACTTTTAGATTGGGTCGGCATGTTGACATCTGTGACTCTACTCTCCATGCAGTTAATCCTTGCGAATAAAAATGACCGATAGGTTGTTGGCGGGCATATCAATGCAGGTTTTCAGGTGTAATTGGTGGCATCGTGCCAGTTCGACGACTTCGTCTAAATGCCGAATTCCCCAGAGCGGATTGCGCTCGCGTAAGGAAGCATCAAACGCAAGATTGCTGGGCGCTGGTTCAACACCAGATTGCCAGTAGGGGCCATATAAGTAGACGACTCCTCCAACGGACAGATGTCGATTGGCTAAGCGCATTAATCCTTCCGTTGCCGTCCAAGGCGCAATGTGCACCATGTTGATGGCAATCAGCGTATTAAACGTCGCAAGGGGCGGGGGGGTGTCAGCCAATACATCAAAGAACGCCGCTGACAGCAGAGTCTTTGTTGTAGCGTCGGCTTGCCAGGCATTAATACTTTCAAGCGCAGCACTGTCTATATCCGTGGGTTGCCAGCATGTGACTTGAGCTAAGTTGTCAGACAAATACAGAGCATGCTCGCCTGTGCCAGAGGCGATCTCTAAAACAGATGCCGGGCTGGGCAAATGCGCGGCAAGTGCTTGGCGAATAGGCTCTCGATTGCGTAATGCAGCTGGTGCACTTAAGCGTTTGGCCAGATGGGGTTGCATGTAGGATGATTGGCTCACTGGGTTACCTTTGGCATAGTAAAGGAGATTACAATTAAAGAGAGTCAGTTATACGCTTGCTATATAAAGTACGGAATTTATAGGCAAGATGACAAGGTTTATTGTCAGTTTTCGCAATTATCCATGTAAAATTAGCTGGTTAGCTTGAATCTGCACTTTGTTGTCTTTTCGTCAGCCTTTAATTGATTAGGAAATACCATGCCCGTTGATATAAACAGCTTGATTCCTTTAGCTAACCGGGTTGATGATGCTAATAGTGGGTTACCTAGGGGCAAGTGTTAAGCTTTCGCGGCGCATTAGCCTGCTGGAAGCCTCATATGACGAAGCGCAAAGCCAGCTGCAACAGAAAGAAACGGCACTGCTTGAGTTGCAATACGTGCATAAACAGCTTAACGAGGAGGTGTCTGCGGCTAGAGCCAAACTTAGTGAGCTAAATACGCGCTTAGAACTGTCGTATGAAAAATACAAAGAGGCTGAAGTGAGCATACGCCGCCTCACAGATGCCTTAAATGATGAGCGCAGAATTCTGTCCGATCGCCATGATGCCTTGTTGTACGAGTATAACCAGCTCAACAATGAGCTCACCCAGATTAAAACAGAATTTAAAGCGCGAGAAGCCAGCCATGCTCGGGAAGTGGCCAGTTTTGAGAAGCAAAAGAACAGTTTGTCTGAACACTTTAAAGTCTTGTCCGAGGAAATATTGGAGGCTAAGGCCAAAGCCTTGCACGAAACAAACAGTCTAGGATTGAATGCCGTCCTCACGCCTTTCCAGCAGTCGATTGACACCTTCAAAACAGAGGTTCAACACATTCATCATCGCGAAACGTTGCAACAGGGAGAGCTCCGCAAAGAGCTGGCCTCGTTAAAAGAGCTGAATCATAAAATGACTGAAGAGGCTCATCAGCTCTCAACGGCTCTGCGAGGCCAAAAAAAGCTGCAAGGGAATTGGGGCGAGCTGGTGCTTGAAAATGTATTGGATCGATCCGGCCTGCAAATCGGTAAAGACTATAAGCGTGAAGTCAGCATCAATACCGAAGAAGGTCGGCAGCGTCCAGATGCCATTGTCTATTTGCCACATGATAAGCATTTGATCATTGATGCCAAGGTTTCACTGAATGCCTACACGCGCTATGTGAATGCAGAGGAGGAGTTGGAGCGTAAAGCCGCGCTTAAAGAGCATGTGCAGGCCATCGGAAGTCGAATTAAGGAGTTGGCGGATCGTGATTATTACCGTTTACCTGGCTTAAACTCACCTGAAATGGTGTTTATGTTTATTCCGATTGAATCGGCGTTTGTCGAAGCCTTGAAGGCCGATGAAACACTGTTTCAACAAGCCATCGAACGCAATGTACTGGTCGCCACGCCCACGACCTTGTTGACCAGTCTTAACATTGTGCGACAGTTATGGCGTTATGAAGATCAGAATAAGCATACGGCATTATTGGCAGACAAGGCAGAGCAAGTGTTTAAAAAACTGAATAGCTTTTTAAGCAGCTTCGAAAAAGTGAAAAAAGGATTGGATACGGCCGTGAGTGCTATGTCTCCGCCGAGGGGCAGTTGATCAGTGGGCGAGGCAATTTAGTGAAGCAGGTGGGGGAGTTTAAAAACCTTGCACCTGGCATCAAAGCGGAGTTGCCAGAGTATTTTACCGAAAAAGCGGAGCTGGAAATTGATTTTATCGCCGAGGTAAACGAGGAGCGCTCCGAGACCTAGTTTTTACTTCGCCGGATGATGCGACTGGTAAATATCATTGAAACACGAGAGGCGTCCGCACTTTCTGCTCATTTAGCTTAACCTAGCGCGCCTAAATCGCTATACTTGCGCGCTGCTGTATACAACAGCAATTAAATCCTAAGGGGTGGCATGTTTTAAATGCCTGAGATGCTAAGCGAACCCTTTGAACCTGATCCGGATGATGCCGGCGTAGGAATAGGACAACTCACAGAGTCATCTATAATCTCACGCGCGACCGGGTCTTCGATCACCAACGGAGACTGTATATGAGCCCTAAATTATCGGGTTTTGTGTTAACCTCACTTTTTATCAGCACCCCCTTTGCCATGGCGCAAACCTCATCCTCAAACGTTGTGTTGGATGAAATTCTGGTAACCTCAGGCTTTCGCCCTACGACACAACTTAAAACGCCAGCCAGTGTGACGGCCGTTTCCGAAGAGGCACTTGAAGCGCGCCAAGCCCAGCATTTGGAAGATGTCTTAGCTTTAACGCCCAACGTCAATTCGGCGAAAGGCAGTTCACGCGCACGCTTTTATCAAATGCGTGGGGTGGGTGAGCGCAGCCAATTTGTTGGACACGTCAATCCATCGGTCGGGGTCTTGTTAGATGGAATCGACATGAGCAGCATTGCAGCCTCTGCAACTCTGATGGATATTAAGCAAGTTGAAGTGTTAAGAGGCCCGCAAGGCACCTTGTACGGAAGTAATGCGCTTGCAGGCTTAATTAACCTGCAATCAAACGACCCGACGACTCAGCCGGAAGGCAGTCTTGAAGGCACGATTGGCAATTACAATACGCATTCCTTAACCGCCATCTACAGCACACCGCTAACAGATACCGCAGGATTACGCTTAGCCATTTCACAAAATAAAAGTGATGGCTTTATGCGCAATGACCACCTGAACCGTAAAAACACCAGTAACATTGATGAAACCTTCATCCGCGCCAAATTGAGATTTGCGATTACCGATGACTGGCTAATGGACTTGACGGGATTTTACGCCGATATTAACAACGGTTACGACGCCTTTAGTTTAGACAACACCCGCACAACGCTTTCGGATGAGCCGGGTCGGGATCGACAAATCAGCAAAGCCTTTGCGCTTAAATCGATTTGGACAGGCCACGATGTCTATCAACTTGAGACACGTCTGAGCCATTCGAACACGCGCAGTGATTATGGATACGATGAAGATTGGGCATTTAACGGTTTCCATCCTTGGGGTTACAGCTCCTACGATGAGTATGTGCGTGAATACAACACAACAACGGCAGAATTGCGTTTTGTGTCTTTGCCCGGTCAGGAAATTTTCAACGGCACCACGCAGTGGACCGCAGGCCTTCATGGTTTTCATCAAGACAGCGACCTAAAGCGCGATGTTTTTCGCAATGGTCTACCGCGAGCTGGTCGGACAATCACCAGTGATTTTAAAACGGAGCGTGTTTCCCTATACGGTGAGCTGGAAACACTCTTGTCTGAAGACTGGATCTTAACATCGGGTTTACGTGTTGAGCACAGCCGAACGGCATTTGATGACAATGTTCGTGCCTCCTATCGCAAAAATGAAGACTTGTGGGGTGGCCGTCTTGCGTTAGAGCATTTTCTAACGCCCGAAACGTCGATCTACGCCAGCCTTTCCAAAGGGTATAAAGTGGGTGGCGTCAACGGAGGTTTTACCCCAGCGCAGTTAAGCAACGAGCAACTCATTTTTGATACCGAGTCTCTTTGGAATTATGAAATCGGTTCGAAAGGGCGTTATCTGGATGACCGTTTAATCACGCAAACCAGCTTGTTTTATCAGCAACGTAAAGATGCGCATTTAAGAGGTAGTTTTATGGCATCCAGTAATCCCGCCGATGGCTTTGTGGATTATCTGTTTAATGCCGATCAGGTCAATAACACAGGTGCCGAGTTCGAGTTTAAGTATGCGTTGGATAATGGCCTGAGCGTTCAAGGTGCGCTAGGGCTGTTGCAGACCAAGGTTAAGGACGCGCGTGCTCGGATTCATCAACGTGATGTGGCCCATGCCCCTCATTGGCAGTACCAGTTAGGGCTTGCCTATGACCGTGGGCAGGGCTGGTTTAGTGGCGTGAGTGTTGAAGGGAAAGATGCGTTCTACTTCTCGGACAGCCATGATGCCAAGTCCTGGGATTACACATGGGTCAATGCCCACATAGGCTATCAACAAAATAACTGGTCTGTGCGTTTGTGGGGACGCAACCTTGGCAATCAAGACGTTGCGGAGCGTGGTTTCTTCTTCGGAAACGATCCAAGAATCAACTATGAAGAGCGTGCGTATTATCAATTAGGCGCACCGAGAACCTTTGGTGTCACGGCGCGCTTGATGTTTTAACACTATCTGTCTTAAGCAATATGTCTGACTAACGCAGCGCCTAATTCTTGTGTACTGGCAACCCCGCCCATGTCTCGAGTTAGGTGCTGCTTTTCTTTTAAGACCGTCTCCATCGCCTGCATCAGAGAGTCATGAACCGCAGGAAAGCCCAAATGTTGCATCATCATCGCACCCGCCCAAATGGTGCCGAGTGGGTTAGCAATATTCTGTCCGGCGATATCCGGTGCAGAGCCGTGAACAGGCTCAAACATCGATGGATAGGTTTTCTCAGGATTAATATTTGCCGAAGGCGCAATCGCTATGGTGCCAGTGCAGGCCGGGCCTAAATCAGAAAGAATATCACCAAACAGGTTAGACCCAACCACAACATCAAAATGCTCAGGCACACGTACAAAATTGGCCGTTAAAATATCAATATGATAATGGTCAACCTTCACTTCGGGATAGTGTTTGGCCATTTTGAGTACACGGTTATCCCAATAGGGCATGGAGTGATAGATGCCATTTGATTTTGTCGCTGAACTCAGGTGCTTTGCTTCACGGCTTTGTGCCAAATCAAATGCATACTTTAGAATACGATCCGTGCCTCTGCGTGTGAACAGGCTTTGCTGGCAAACAACCTCATGCTCAGTGCCTTCATATTGAATACCCCCAACGGATGAATATTCACCTTCGACGTTTTCTCGGACAACATAAAAATCGATATCACCAGGCTGTTTACCGGCTAGTGGGCAGGGCACACCGTCAAACAACCGAACAGGACGTAAGTTTACATATTGATCAAAAGCACGACGAATCGGCAGTAATAATCCCCAAAGTGAAATATGATCCGGCACGCCCGGAAAGCCAACGGCTCCCAAGTAGATTGCGTCAAACTGACGGAGTTGTTCAATGCCATCCTCAGGCATCATGCGGCCTGTTTGATGGTAGGTCTCGCAAGACCAATCGAAATAGGTCCACTCAAACTCAACACTGTGCTTGCGTCCCGCCGCCTCAAGTGCCTGAATGCCTTCAGGAATAACTTCTTTGCCAATTCCATCGCCAGGGATGACGGCTATTCTTAATTTTTTCATCACATCTCTCCTGAAAGTAATCGTTGATCCATGCTATTTGAATATGTATCGTGAATAAATAAGGTTAATGTGTTTGTAAGGAATATGAATCGTGAGTCAACTGCCTCCGCTTGAGGATTTTCGTGTGTTTGTGACGGCCGCTCGTCTGGGTGGATTCAGTGTGGCCGCCGATCAATTAGTGGTGTCGCCCGCGTATATCAGTAAACGAATTGGCCTTTTGGAAGAACGACTGGGTGTTAAGCTCTTTATGCGAGCCTCCCGCAGTGTTTGTTTAACACTAGAGGGAAAGATAGCACTTGAATGGGCCGAGCGTTTGTTGGAAACGCACGATCAGTTACGTGCAGAACTCAATCGTGAACAAGAGCTCCCACGCGGTCGCTTGAGGGTTGTCACGAGCACAGGATTCGGAATGCACTGCATTGCCCCCATTATGTCTGATTTAGCGTTTCGCTATCCTGATTTGCAAATTGACTTGGAATTGCTGGACCGCCCAGTCGACCTTGTGTCTGAAGGATTTGATCTTGAAATTCGTATCGGTGGTGTATTGCCTGAGCAAATGATTGCAAAACGCCTTGCCAATAATCAGCGCATACTTTGTGCTGCACCCTCATACCTTGAGAAACACGGATTTCCCACTTCTCTAGAAGACCTCAAGCGACACCAATGCATCGGTATTCGTGAGCGCGATCAGAGCTATGGCATCTGGCGTCTTGCAAAAGAGGATGAGGTCTATTCAATACCTCTAACGGCAGAGATGATGACAAACAATGGTGCTGTTGCCAAACAATGGTGTTTAAAAGGCCACGGATTATGCTGCGTTCCATCTGGAATGTTCAGAAAGAGCTGATAGAAGGGGACCTTGTTCGTGTTTTGCCTAGCTATGGACAGCAAGCGGATATTCACGTCATTTATTCAGCAAGATTAGAAACGTCTGCAAAATTAAGGGCTTGTGTTCTGAAGCTCGAGCAGTCATTGCCTGGGTTTTTGAGAGTTGATTAAATTTTAAACAAAAAATTGTACGTATAAAAATTATGGTCTATTTTCAAATGTAGGGTTTAGATGTGCTGGTTTGCTGTGATGGAGCACGGTGGGGCGCGGTAGCGTGTTTGGATTTTAATCTAACGTGAAGGGAGGTCGATTGTGTTAGTGATTATTCATGGATGGAGCGATACTTACCGCTCATTCGAACGTCTTGGTAAACGCTTAATCGCCGATGGCATCATGCCAAACGTCAAGCATGTGCGTCTTGGCGATTATGTTACATTGGACGACGATGTTACGTTCGATGATCTTTCCTATGCTTTGCAGGCGGCTTGGAAAAAAGAGCGTTTACCGACTGCACCTCGAAGCGTTGATATTGTTATTCATAGCACGGGTGGGTTAGTTATACGTCATTGGATGATCACCTTTTTTAAACCTGAAACGAATCCAATTAACAGGTTGCTGATGTTAGCGCCTGCTAATTTCGGTTCGCCGTTGGCTCATAAAGGACGATCATTCTTCGGTAGAGTTGTTAAAGGTTTTAAAAGCAGTCGGCTCTTTCACACAGGTACTCACATTCTTAAAGGGTTGGAGCTTGCGAGTCCATTTTCGTGGGATTTGGCGCAGCAAGATCGTTTTGGCAGTGAGGTTTGGTATGGTCCAGGACGTGTGCTTTGCACCGTACTGGTAGGAACGTCTGGCTATACGGGTATTGCAGCAGCCGCAAACGAGAAAGGGACAGATGGAACGGTAAGGGTGTCTACGGCCCATCTGAATCCACTATTGGTTAGGTTCGACTTTGCAACCGATCCTCAAAAGCCAAAGCTTTCACTTGAAGATGCGAAAGGTTTAACTGCTTTTGCACGCATTCCAAACGAAAATCACAGTACGATTGCACTCAAGGACAATGGGCCGAAAAATGCACTTACCCTTGGCTTGATCAAGGATGCATTGCAGGTGACCGACGAGACGTTTCCTGCATTTGTTAATAGGCTCGAAACATTTTCGGATACTGCACGTACAAACAGTTCATCTAACTCGCACACACAAGCGTATCAGAACACAGTGGTTCGCCTTACCGACGATATGGATGCCTTTGTAACTGACTATTTCTTGGAAATATTCGCCAAAGACAAACTTTTTAAAAAGGTCGATAACCGTCTGACACGTGTAGTACAAGAAGAAATTTTCGAAAAAGTACATGTGTATAGTGATAATTCGGCCTATCGCAGTTTGTTATTCAATACGACTGTGCTGAACGAGAAAGTTGTGACGCTAGGCTTGCCACTTTTTGTCAGTTTGACCGCTATGCCAGATATCAGCCAGACCAAAACCGTGGGCTATTCAACCTTCGGATACGATGATATTGGCAGTATCAAGCTTACTTCTGATCGGTTGCAGAAACTCTTTCATCCAGATCGAACAGTGTTGATAGATATAAAAATCCACAGAGAACAGACTGAGAAAGTATTTAAAATATTTGGGCTTTCTTGATTGTGGGGGCTGTTGGCATGGCCATAAAATCATGTGATAGACAACTCACGATTGGTGAGTCGGCAGAAGCAACGGTTAATCCAAAAATTAAATATGTTGAATCCGGCCTTTTGGTGAGTGTTGGCGAACAATACAGTTTTTCAGCGCGCGGTAAGTGGAAAGATTGTCACAAGATCTGCGATGCGGAAGGTTGGAGCGATGGATTGATAAGGATTTTCATGCGTTTCAACCGAATACCGTACCAGCCGTATTTTTTATTGTGCGGTGTAGTTGGCAGGGATGACCGTCATGCATTCCCGATTGGTGTGCAGAAAGAGTGGACAGTCCCTGCTAATTTGGTCGGCGAGCCAAGTGGTTGCCTTTATCTGTTCGCGAATGATATTCCTTTTATGTATTTCAACAATTATGAACTTGATGAGTCGCAGGGTGGCCCACTTCTGGTGGTGATTACTCGTATTAAGTGATTTCTGAGTAGATTACGTGTTAATGTTTTGGTGATTAGCCAAACTAAGTATACCCTCTAATATGTATTAGAAGGCTTAGTGCCTTAAAAATAAGCAGCTAAGGTGCAACCTGAAAACCATCATGCGATATGTCTATATAGAAGACTTTGATGAAATTTCTGTGCTAGTTAAAGCTACTTTCATGCGACGTTACGAGTACTAGGGAGTAAACAGATGATTCGCGATTATCGTGTGTCGGATATTGATCAAATTTTGGCAATTTGGCTATCTGCGTCGATCAAAGCCCATGATTTTATAGAGTCTGCATTCTGGGAATCGAAGATCAACGAGATGCGTGAGGTTTATATTCCTGCATCGGATACCTTTGTGTATGAAGTGGAGGGCGAGATTGTTGGATTCTATAGCCTTTATCAGGATACACTTGCTGCAATTTTTATCCTACCGAACTTTCAGGGTAAGGGGTTGGGTTCTATCTTGCTTGATGATGCTAAAAAAAGGCGGGAAAACTTACAGCTTACTGTTTATAAAGAAAATACTAAAAGCATCCAGTTTTATGAGAAACACAGGTTCGTTCTACTTTCTGAGCAAGTCGATGTGCACACAGGGCACCCCGAACTCATTATGGTCTATCGCTAAATCCGTCTCATCCAGATGACTTCCAAAAATTCGACGTATCTGCTTTCTATTTGCCCAATAAAAATAATGCCGAAGGTCGCCAAGTATACGTCTAGCGATCAGCATTTCTGGCTTTTTCGTTCTGTGCCATAGCGCTGGAGTTGTGAATAGAATGAGTATCCATGCCGCAAAAAAATAGCTGTGGTCACCTATCAATACTTGTCATTAATTTTTGAAGTGAAATCAATGCACAGTGCTTGAGTTGCTGGATGCACATGCCATCGAGAGGATATCGATAAGGTTGTAGCAATTAGAGGAGGTTCACGAGTGGAGGGTAAAAAATCAGGTGTGATATAGACTATATAATGAGGACTTTAAAATGAATATTTATGTAATAATTTTAAGTGTTATTGCTTTAGTTTTTCTTTGTGGATGTGGATCAAATGTGCAAACTGATCGCGCTTACCAAGAACTCGGTCGTGCGCAGCATTTTCATTTAAAAGAAAATGGTTATTTAATTGCCTTTGAGAAGCGTAAAAAAGGAAGTTTGAAAGATTTAGAGAGTGCCGATGGTTATGTGTCTCGGTTTATGCCTATAGAGGGTAATGATAAACTCACACGTAGACGTAACGAAGTGTTTGAAAATATAACAACAGGACAGATGAAGGTTATGTTAGCAACCCATATTACGGAAAATTTCCCACATCAAAAATATCTTTATAATGCTTATAAGGACCGTCCTGATGGTCATTATAGTTATAATGCCTCATATGATGCCCTAGATTCTTTTCGTAGGAGTTTAATCGATCGCTTAACAGAAAAAAAAGATAAGCCCTATAGCCATATTATTGTAATGTCCATGGGATGGAATAATGATCAGGTGGAGTCTGTTTGGCGTTACAATCAAATACTAACTCAACTCAGAGCAATAGCTGCCGAGAATCAAGATCAAAACTATCATCCTTTGGTGATAGGGTTTACCTGGCCATCGGCATGGCACACTATCTCTGATTCCTCTATCAGAAAGACTCTAGGGCATGTGATGAGTTATGGAAATAAAGCCAATGATGCGGATGAGTTAGGTTACACATTGGTTAATTTGGTGTTAAACCGTCATATTCCAGATGCCATCGATACAGCAGCCTTACCGCAGCGGCCAAAAGTGGTGGTAATTGCGCATAGCTTTGGTGCGCGTTTAATGAGTCGGGCGGTCTTTTCGCAGCCTCATCTTAAGTCGGAGGACAAACCTGCAGTCGGCGTCGACTTGTTTTTAGGTTTACAGGGCGCTTTTAGTGCGAATCGTTTTGTACTTAATGCTGGTAGAGAAGGGGCACCATATGCTGAGTTTTCAAACTTACCGACAAAATTCGTGCTGACAACCTCCGAAAATGACTCAGCCAATCCTATCGCTCATTATATTACTGGTGCGAGTCACGTGGGTGGAAAAGCGGGTTTAAGGACGGCGAACAATCACCCGGATATTTTTGAGGTGAGAGACTGGGCTAGACATAATGAATCTCGTATTTTGTTGCGTCAAGATAAAGTCTTAATTATTGATGCGAAGTCTATAGTTGTTAATCCTGATGCTCACAATGACATTTTAGATAGAGAAATGGCTGAATTGCTTTGGTATTTTATCAGACAGTTGGATGATTAAAGGTCTGGTTTATAGAAGGTAAGTTTTATGGAAATGAGCTGAAAAGAATGCGGGAGTCTGGTCGGCTTCTGATAAGGTTTTTTGAGTACCTTGATGGTTTTATCGAGATTGGTATTTTAACCATGGATATCAACGGTCTAGAGGAGAGCTACATCACTGATCAGATGCGTGCTCGTCCAGTGAGTGAAGGCCAATGTGGTAAGGCCAAGGTTAAGTTGAAGAAGGATGGACCGTCGTCACCAGCGATAAGAAGTTATCTGCACAGTGGGAGCATACAGTGGCCGTTACATCAGATGGTTACGAGGTACTGACGCTCAGAGCCGGAGAACGAATTTAGCAAATGCTTTCAACGAAGCCCATGCGTAGAGCCTTGAGTAATAGTGCGCCTCAATAAAGACTTTGCATATGCAAATCTATTCCACAATAACGTTGATCAATGCTATTGTAAAAGCTCATTGAGTCTAGGAAGGAGCGCCCTTGGTGAGAACAGGATTGGTTATTTACTCTTCGTCAATCAGCCGCTTAACTGAATTCTATTGTCATGTCTTTGGCTTCGAGGTCTTCGAAAAAGATGAGCCGTATGCTTTACTGATGGCGGGTGATGTTGAGTTGGTGTTGCTTGAGACAGAAATTTCAAAAAAGGCATTTAGTCTAGATAAAGCCAGAGACGATACACCAATAAAGCCAACATTCTTTGTTGATGCACCTCTTGAACGAATTGGCCAAAAGATAGAAGAAAAAGGTGGAGCTGTATACCCGCCCAAAAATTGGGATTTTGGTGGCCGTCAGGTATGTGATGCGTATGATTGTGAGGGTAATATTTTCCAGTTGAGAATTGGAAAAAATGCATAATCAATGTACGGCAGTTGTGCTAGGTGGACATGAGCCGACGAACACCAATAGCCATAAACCTGCATCGGTTATTTTTACTGGCACTCACCTAGCCGTGTAAATTACAGTGGCGTCATGGGCTAGCACGTAGCTTCGCTCAGGTTCAAACAGAAGGAACAATGCATGACGCTTCCGTCCAAATCTCTGCTTCTTTTTTTGGTACTTCTGCCATCACAGCTCTTAGCCCAGTGGCCGTCAGGGCTACGATTTTCGCATCATGACTGGGAGTTGGCATGTGATAATACACGTACATGCAGAGCCGCAGGCTATCATAGCGATAACGAGGAAATGGCCGTATCGGTACTCCTAACGCGAAAGGCGGGACCCAACGAACCCGTCACAGGACAAGTGATGATCGGCCACTATGAAGAGAACCCTAAGCTTGATAGCCTTCCGGCGGTATTTGAACTTTCGTTGCGCATCAATGATCGTCTCATTGGGCAGGTAGCGATTGCCAAGGACTCATTTGTTGCCGACCTCAGTTCGAGTCAGGTTGATGCGCTATTGGCATCGCTTGTCCGTACGTCACGCATCGAGCTATCTGCTGGGGAGGCCGTCTGGTCGCTCTCTGATAAAGGTGCCACAGCGGTGCTCTTGAAAATGGATGAATACCAAGGTCGTATCAATACGCTAGGTGCCCTCGTCAAGAAGGGGGCTAAGGACGAAAAATCCGTCCTCCCTGCAGAACAGGTTCCTGTTGTTATTGCAGCACCTCTTCCAACGTCATTATCGGATGATCAACCCCTTGCCATGATGGATTCAAAAGCCTTGATGGATGCGATCCATACCACTCTAGGAGAAGATGATTGCCAGAGGCTTACCGAGGCTGAAGGAGAAAATGCCGAGCTAACAGCGACTCGTCTGAACGATACCAAAGTACTGATTTCAGCTCAGTGTTGGATGGGTGCATACAATTTTGGATACGGTTTTTGGATCATCAATGCATCGTCACCTTATCAGCCTATATTGGTAACTACGATGGGTTCGGATCACAGCGATGGAGTCATTTCAGCCTCTCACAAGGGACGTGGTCTTGGCGATTGTTGGAGTTCAGAGGCATGGACTTGGGATGGCGAACAGTTTGTCCATACCGAAGCATCTACCAGTGGACTGTGCAAATTAATGGCTCCTGGTGGAGCATGGACTTTGCCCACACTCGTTACGAGTGTTCGTAGCGATGCGACGTAGTGATTGAGTCCCCAGTGAAGCTCGAACTGAAACTGGTCATGGTACGACTAAGGTACTATTATACTTGTATTTCTGACTATTGGTTCGAGTAGCATGCAACTGTCTGATAAATCCAGAACGCTTCCGCGTCTTCATTTGACAGGGACATTGTTACTGGTCACTTTGCTAACGTTGTTTTTATCGGGTTTTTTTACTTGGCAGAGAATTCATGAGCACAACGCCTCGATACAGCGTATAGAGGCGTTATCATTGCAGCAGTTGCAGCAACGTTTGCGCCGGGAAATGTCGGCCATCCGAACCGATATCGATTATACACAAGCACAAACTGAGGTGGAGTTACGTCAGCGCCTAGTTGAAATGGTCGATGTTGCTTGGACAACCGCTAATGCACTGTATCTGGAGCAAAGCCCCGATTTTGATCAGGCGAGTCTGAAAAGTCTGCTTGTCGAAACGTTGCGTCCGTTACGCTTCTTTGATGGGCGTGGCTACTATTTTGTTGGAGAAATGAGTGGACGTTTTGTGCTCACTCCAACATCGCCTGAACTTGAAGGCCTACTGATGCCTGACAATCAAGATGATAGGGGGAACTATATCGTGCGTGGGCTGTTGGAGGCTGCTCACTCCCCTGAGGGTGCCGGGTTCCATTCCTATCGTTGGTATCGTCCCGATGATGCTGAGCGTATGGCCGATAAACATGTGTATGTGCGTCATTTTGCTCCCTTTGATTGGTTGATAGGTGCAGGGGATTACACCTATGAATGGGAAAGCCGCTTGCAACTTAAACTCTTGGCACAAATACGTAATCGACGGATCGGTGAGACAGGGTTTACCGCTGTGATTGATACGCAGGGGCAGGTACTTCTGTCATTTGATAGTCAGTATCCTGCAGAGCAAGGGGAAGATGCACCATCCGTCTTAGAGCAAGAAGCGATTGTATTGATGCTTGAGGCGGCAGCAGAAGGTGGTGGTTTTATCCGTTACCTCTGGCCCAGCCCGATAACTGGCGAGAATACCTGGAAAACAGCGTTGGTTGAGCCAGCAGGCCATTGGGATTGGGTGTTGGTTTCCACCATTTTTGAAGATGAGGTCAGTGGCATTTTAAAGGATGAAGTACAGGTTTTTGAAGCCAGTACGTCAAGCAATTGGTACACCTATTTGGCGGTTACTTTAGTATCACTGATTTTTGCCGTGATTGGGTCTTGGCTGTTTTCCCGTTGGTCTTCAGGTTTGTTTCATGCGTATCACGAAGAGCTGAGCGCTCAGAGTGCAGAGCTAAAACGCAAGGCCGATGAGTTGACGTTGAGCGAAAGTAATATCCGTCATCTTGCATTTCACGATGTATTAACAGGCTTGGCAAATCGACGTTTACTGATTGACCGACTGCAGCAGCAATTGCATCAAAATCAGCGCAGTACAAATTTTGGTGCACTTTTGTTTATTGATTTGGATAATTTCAAAACCCTCAATGACACATTGGGTCATGACAAAGGTGATGATCTGCTGCGCCAAGTTGCACATCGTATTAGTTTCTGTGTGCGGGAAGAGGATACGGTAGCGCGTTTTGGTGGGGATGAGTTTGTGGTGATGCTGGGCACTCTTAGCTACGATGAAGCGGATGCCGCCGCTCGCGCTCGAGTTGTGGCTGAAAAAATTCTGACGACCTTGCGTCAAGAGTATCATTTCGACGGACAGCATTATTTCAGTACCCCCAGTATTGGTATTACCCTGATTCATGGCAGTGCCATTGCAGAGGAGCTGCTGAAACAAGCAGATCTGGCAATGTACCGAGCGAAGGATGCAGGTCGTAATTGTTTGTACTTTTTTGATCCAGAAATGCAACAGGCACTGTCAGCAAGGGCGCAGATGGAGTCTGAATTACGCATTGCATTGCAGCAAGAACAGTTATTGCTCTATTACCAGCCACAGGTGAATGCCGCAGGTAAATTGATTGGTGCTGAAGCCTTAGTACGCTGGCAGCATCCCCAACGTGGTTTGGTGGCACCGGCTGAGTTTATTCCAGTAGCTGAAGCATCTGGACTAATCTTGTCGTTGGGTAGCATAGTATTGCGCCAAGCTTGCCAGCAGTTGTCAATTTGGGCAAGCATGCCTAGCTTGTCAGAGTTAAGTCTTTCGGTGAATATTAGTGTGCATCAGTTTAAACAGCCTGGATTTGTCGACGAAATACTGGCATTGGTTGAGCGCTTTCAGTTGGTGCCACAGCGCCTTAAATTGGAATTGACCGAAAGCCTGCTGATTGACGATATGGCGTTTTCAATTGAGCGGATGAAGTACTTGAAACAGAAAGGGGTTGGTTTCGCATTGGATGATTTTGGTACAGGGTATTCGTCTTTGGCTTATATTAAACAGTTGCCGTTGGATCAGCTGAAGATTGATCGTTGCTTTATCGACGGTTTACCTGACGATGCCAATGATGCCGCGATTACCCGTATTATTATCAGTCTAGCTAAAGAGCTTAACCTATGGGTCGTTGCTGAAGGTGTTGAAACAGAGGCTCAGTGGAAATTCCTGCAAGCGATAGGGTGTCCTGGGTATCAAGGCTACTTATTTGGACGTCCTGTGTCCGCTGAAGAGTTTATGAAGAGTGCGCTTAACTCAAAATAGTCTAGATGAGGGTAGGTTGTCGTCTCAATCAATGTGCTTAAGTCCTTGTATGACTCATCGAGTGCGGAGTAAAGACCTAGTTAAGTGTTAAACACTGGACACATGCTGACATGCTTCACAACGAGTATGACCGTCTTCGACAGTTCTCACATGCTAAACTGATCGCCGTAAAAGGCATTACGACTTGGAATAATACTCCTGTGTTGCTGCGGGAGTACTTTGAAGGTCAGCCACTGGACCAGTTTCTGAACACGCATTCCTTAACAGAGCATCAATCCTTACACTTGGCTGTGGCAATAGTCGAGGCTGTGCAGTCTATTCATGATGCTGGCTGTATTCATACGCAGTCGTGACATGTTGAAGCACCTACTTCCCAATTTAGACGTTGAGCGGGCGCTGGCAAATGCCAAAGCGGGTGGTTGGTTGGTCATGCGATGGCTGGGGAGTATGCCTTTCCCCATGATCGCATTCAGCAGGCAGCCTTTGGGCTTATGGATACACTGACGCTTCAAAAAGTGCACTTGTCCATCGCGCAGTATCTTGAGACTCAAGCTGAAATGGAAAGTCACCTGCTGGATTGTGTCTATCACTATACGGCAGCTTTAGATCGGATCTCCGATCCGCAACAATTGATTCAGGTGGGTCAGTTGAATCTAAGGGCCACAGAGGTTGCCAAGGCTAATGGCGATTTTCATTTGGCGCTGGTGTATATCATTCAAGCGATGAAGCTCCTATTGCCGCAGATTACGGATGCACACCTTCGCGCCGAAATTCTAAAAGAGCGTGCAGAATGCGAGCATTTGTGTGGTCAACAGTCAATGGCATTAAACTATTATCATCAGGCACTGCTTGTCTGTTCGGATGCACGACAGCGTACAAAAATCTATGAGTTGTTGATTAAGTTTCATACCGATTACGGTGACTTCCAGATCGCGTTTGAAACGGGTAGAACCGCTCTTTCCTATCTTGGCTTTCGGGTGCCTGCGGGTTTCAACCCTGTTAACTTCCTAGCAGATTATCTCCACCTTAAATACAAATTACGCGGAGCTACCACGGAGACGTTACTGGCTTTGCCCGAGGTCAGTGAGGCGTGTATTCGGGATCAAATTCTATTGTTGTCTGCCATGCAGAAAGTGGCCTACCAGATACGTCCAGAACTTTGTGTCGCACTTGCCGCTAAACAGGTGCGTTTGTGTTTACGTTATGGAAATACCCGAGAGGCTGTGGTCGGTTATATGGTGTTCGGCGTGATTTTTTTGGGTGGTGTCCGAGGCCACGCTGAAGCAGGGTGTGAATACGGTCGTTTGTCTCTCGCAATGCTAGAACGTTACAACAATCAGATGCAGAGTGCGGAAGTCCCGTTTGTGTATGGTTACTTTGCGCACTCTTGGTTGCATCCGGCCAGTGATACCGAGCGCTACTGGCTGCGTGCATTTGAGCAGGGGCTTAAGGTTGGCGATTGGTTTCATGCAGGCTGTGCAGCCACCGGAATTGTGCAAAGCCAACTGATGCGTGGACAGCCTCTTGAGCAAGTGCTGCAACAATGTAACTATTACCAAGCCACTTTGCAGCGCATAGGCGCATTTGAGCATGACCAAGTGCTGGTCGGTATTCGTCAAGCGTTGTTGAATTTATGTCATCCTTCACCTTCTTTACCCACCTTTAGCCATGATGGCTTTGACGAACGTGCTTATCTGAATAAATTAAGCCAGTATGGCTCTCGCCATTTTGCCCATATGTATTTCATTAATAAAATGTGGGTGCTGTATTTTCAAGGTCATTATAAGGCAGCAGCAGAGGTTGCGCTGACCAGTCAGGGGTATATGAAAGACAGTCAGGGCATGTTGCATGCGACTGAGCATTGCTTTGTACACGCGCTGATTTTGGCCCAAACGCTTCGATCCTTTGATGGCTTAAAAAGGCATTGGATTCACGTCCGTATTAAACGCTATGCACGGAAATTTAAGTGCTGGGCCAAATCCTGTCCTGACAACTTTCTGGATAGAGCGCAATTGTTGCGAGGGGAGTTGTATCGAATTGCCGGACGTTATGGTAAGGCACTTGAACATTACCAAGAAGCCTGTAAAACAGCCGAGTTTTATGGTCATCTCAATCTTCAGGTACTTGGCCATCAATTGACAGAACAGTTGTATGCCAGTCAAGGTCAGCTTTTAGCGGCGCAGTGCCATCAACTGGAAAAAAGGCAGTTGGCTGAAAAATGGGGGGTGAGTCGTCAAAATGCTCAAGCTCAAGGTTCTAGTCGTGTACGGCGAACAGACCAGTTTGATTTAGATAGCCTTGCCAAAGCTGTCGAAGTGATTAGCCAAGAGCGTCGATTGCCTCGATTACTCGAAACCCTAATGTCTATTCTGCAGGAAAATACTCTGGCGCGGCGTTGTGTGCTCATGCTGCAAGAGGATCAACAGTTTCTGATTCAGGCTGAGTCCTCGGTTGAAGGGGTTGAGACTCAGGTCATGCAGAGTCAACCCTATGATCAGACAGATAATCTGCCGCGTCGGGTCATTAACTATGTAATGGCATCGCATGAGCCGATTTTGATAGATGATGCTCGCCACTACGATGTCTTTGCCAATGATCCTTACTTTGCTCGCTATCAGGTGTTGTCAGTCCTTTGTGTACCTCTGATGATTCATGGACAGGTAAAAGGAATTGTCTATCTGGAGAACGACACGGCCGCAGGGGTGTTTACGCAAGACCGTTTTGCCTTATTGCATTATCTGGGAGGGCAGATTGCCATTTCGATTGAAAATGCATTGGTGTATCAAAAGCTGGAGCAAAGGGTGGGAGAGCGCACTCAGGATATCGAGCGGCAGAAGGAGGAGCTACAAAACCAGTACGATACCATTCGTCATTTGAATCAGCGGTTAACGGAGGAAAATGATGAACGTAAGTTGGCAGAGAAAAAGTTGCAGGATGCCAATCAACAATTGCAAATTCTAGCGACGACGGATGGGTTGACTGGACTCAGCAATCGTCGACATTTTAACCAGTTTTTGACGCAGCAATACCTATACTGCAAGCGACATGAATTGCCTTTTTCGTTACTGATTTGCGATTTGGATGAGTTCAAAGCCTACAATGATCATTATGGGCATCAGGCTGGAGACGAATGTTTGATTGCAGTGGCAGAGTGTTTCAATTCAGTGGTCAAACGCCCCAGCGACCTAGTGGCTCGTTATGGTGGCGAAGAGTTTGCAATAATTTTATCCGCTACTGATCGTGAGGGTGCTGTGCACATTGCTGAACAGATCCATCAGGTCATTCGCCAGCGTGATATTGTGCATGTTGTTTCGTCAGTTTCTCCTCGGGTCACCATGAGTATTGGGTTGCATGTCGGTTTGGAAAGCAGTATCGATCAATTGATACATTGTGCAGATGAAGCCTTATACCAAGCCAAAAGAGACGGTAAAAACCGTACATGTGTATATCATATAAAAGACAATCTTCACCAACAGGACATCTAACGTTGAAAATCCTCCACACTTCAGATTGGCATATTGGTCGAACGCTTTATGGCAGAAAGCGCTACGAAGAGTTTGAAGGCTTTTTGAATTGGCTGGCTGACACGATTGAAACGCAACAAATAGACGCGCTTCTGGTGGCTGGCGATATCTTCGACACCAGTACCCCCAGCAACCGTGCGCAAACGTTATATTACCGATTCTTATGTCGTATTGCGGCGTCAGCTTGCCGTCATGTTGTTGTGATTGCTGGGAATCACGACTCCCCCACGTTCCTTAACGCACCTAAAGAGTTGTTAAAGGCTTTGGATGTCCATGTGGTGGGGAGTGCCTCCGATCGACTGGACGATGAAGTGCTTACGCTTCGAGACTCGCAGGGAGAGCCCGAACTGATTGTCTGCGCTGTCCCTTATTTACGTGACCGTGATATTCGTACCGCTGAAGCCGGAGAAACCCTAGAGGATAAAGAACGTAAACTGCTTGATGGAATACGTCAGCATTATGCCAGTGTTGGTGCGTTAGCAGAGCAAACGCGCCAGAGTTTAGGTGTTGAAGTGCCGATTGTTGGCATGGGGCATTTGTTTGCGGCAGGTGGGAAAACTCTGGAGGGTGATGGTGTAAGAGAACTCTATGTTGGCTCGTTAGCCCATATCAGTGCAGCCATTTTCCCTGAGTGTTTTGACTATGTTGCACTGGGTCATCTTCATGTGCCACAAGCGGTAGGTGGCAACGAGTTTATCCGCTACAGTGGATCGCCTTTGCCAATGGGATTTGGTGAGGCAACACAACGCAAGGGGCTTTGCTTGGTTGATTTTAACAACCGGATTCCCAGTTTAACCCTCTTGTATATTCCTGTGTTTCAGCGCTTGGAACGCATCAGTGGTGATTGGGGCCAGCTTTCGAGCCGGATTGCAATGTTAGCCAGTCAACGCGCATCTATTTGGTTGGAAATCATTTTTACAGGGCAAGAGGTGATCGGGGACCTCAGAGAGCGATTAGACGAAGCGACATTGGGTACTGAACTTGACATACTTCGTATAAAAAACACCCGTGTAATTGAGCGCGTGATGGGGCAGGAGCGGATAGACGAAACCTTGGATGATTTGGATGTGCAGGATGTTTTTATACGTTGTTTGGATCTGCATGATGTTCCAGATGACCAGCGGCCTGACTTGCTGAGAGCGTATCAGGAAACGTTACAATCCATTCAAGATGAAGATCTAAGAGCGATATAAGGACGTCAGCATGCGTATTCTCCAGGTTCGCTTTAAGAATCTTAATTCATTGGCGGGTGAGTGGTTAATTGACTTCACCCACCCCGCGTTTATTTCCGATGGGATTTTTGCCATAACGGGTCCGACAGGGGCGGGGAAAACCAGCCTTCTAGATGCCATCTGCCTAGGACTATACGGGCGCACACCAAGATTAAATCGTGTGAGCAAAGGGGCTAACGAGATTATGTCACGGCAAACAGGTGAGTGTTTTGCCGAGGTCACCTTTGAAACACAGGCGGGTACATTTCGTTGCCACTGGAGCCAACATCGTTCTCGACGAAAATCAGATGGCGAGTTGCAAGCCCCGAAGCATGAAATTGCCAATGCACTCACGGGCGAAATTTTTGAATCCAAGTTACGAGGTGTAGCGGATCAAATTGAAGCCGCCACAGGCATGGATTTTGATCGATTCACTCGCTCTATGCTTCTGGCTCAGGGCGGCTTTGCTGCTTTTTTGCAGGCGGCTGCGGATGAGCGTGCGCCGATTTTAGAACAGATCACTGGAACCGAAATTTACAGTCAGATTTCGGTTCGTGTTCATGAGTTGCAACGAGTCGAGCAAGAGAAACTTAAAGTGCTGCAGGCGGAAACAGCAGGTATTCAACTGCTTTCATTGGAAGAAGAAAACACCCTCGAGCTGCAGGTGAGTTCACTAGAGCAGGATGAAAAACGATTGCGAGAAGGCGTCGTTGAGGTCGTTCAAGCCGTTGACTGGCTCAATAGAATCCAAAGCCTAAACGAACGCTTGAAGACGATAGCTGAACAAGAGGTTCAGTGGCAGTTGGCATTTGATCAGTTTGAGCCGGATCGTGTGAAACTCGTCAAAGCGCAGGCGGCCGCGAGCTTAGAGGGTCAGTATGCAACCTTGCAGGGCGTACGTGATGAACAGTGTAAAGACCAGAAAATGCTGGCCGAGTATCAGGAAGCACTGCCCAGTTTAAATGATGCCTTGAATTCACATAAAAATGCGCACCATGAGACAGAGCAAAAGCTGGTCAGGCATAAAACGACGCTGAATGAAGAGTGGCCGTTGATACAACGTATCCGCCAGATCGATCAGCAGATCAATGCGAGCAATCAGCAGATTCAGGAGCTGGATCTTCAGTATAAGAGCGTGCTAAGTAAAGTGGATGAGGGGCAGCAGGCATCAAAACAACAGCAGACGTTACTGGATACGGCTAAGCATCAGCTAGAGGCTGTTCATCAATATCGTGAGAAGCATGCCGCCGATGAGTGGCTGGTGTCAGGTTTGACCGGAATAGAGCAGCAACTCAATGGGCTGTTGGCTCAGCATGAAGGAATGGCTGAACAGGTCATGGCTCACTCAGCGGCACAACGCTTTGCTGGGGATGCTGAAAAGGTGTATCAGCAATGTCTGAAAAACGTCGAGCTAAGACACGCTTCACTGGATCATGTGAACAAGCAGCTGCAGCAGGCGCGTTCTGATTTAGCCACATTGTTGGACGGTAAGCTGTTGCGTGAATACCGCCAAGAAAAAGAAACACTGTTTCGTGAAATGGCCTTTCTGAAAAAAATTGCGGCGCTTGAAGAGCATCGGGCCAAGCTAGAAGAGGGTCAGCCTTGCCCACTCTGTGGCGCAAAGGAGCATCCGTTTGCAGAGGGCAATGTACCGGCTGTGGATGCTGTAGAGGAACGGATTCAGTTTTTAGAGCCGTTGATTACGTCGGCAGAGAATAAAGAAGCCGAGATCAAGGCGCGCGAACATGAAGAGACGCAAGCGCGAGCCACATTAATGGAGTCTCAGCACCAATTGCAATTGGCAGAGGTCGACAAACGCTCAGCCGAAAAAGCCTGCGTTGAATTGAGCGAAGCGCTGGCCGTCAATCGAGAACAGCTTTTAGAACAACAAACCAAAGTGTTAGCCCAACTGAAGCCGCTGGGTATTTCATCAATAGATCAAGTTGAAATACGGCAACAACTCAACGTATTGAAGACTCGACTTGATCAATGGCAGCAACAGGATGTGCTTCAGTCTAAGCTAGAGAAAGAAATCTACGATCTGCAGAGTAAAATCCAGAGTCAGAAAGCCATTATCGAAACTCAGCAGACTGTATTATTGGAGAAACAGCAAGCACGTGAGCGTATCAACATCACACGAGATGAGTTGTTATCTGAGCGTTCTGAGCGGTATGGAGATCGGGTTCCAGATATCGAAGAGCAGCGTTTGCAGGATACTGTCCGCTTCGCAGAGTCAGCGGAAAAAGCGGCGAGGGATAAGTATGCAGAAACCGCTGATCGCTTCGGGCGCCTGCAGGCACAAATTGAAACCTTGCAAAAGGATACTGAGCAGCGCGAAAAAGAGCTTGCGGTGTTAGATGTCGAGTTCACTCATGCATTGCAGTCACAGAATTTTGCGGACGAGACAGCTTATCTTAATGCCAGGTTGTCTATCTCGGAGCGCAATGCCTGGTCCGAAAAAGCTCAAGCCCTTGATGCTCAGAACACCCAAATTCAAACGCGCAAGGAGGACTGTCGTCAGCGTTTGGCGGAAGAGAAGGCCAAGCAACTGACGGATCAGCCTATTGAAGTGCTGCAAGCACAACTTGATGAGCAAACTAAAGCACTCCACGTTCTTAGTGAACGACTGGTAACCAGTCGGCATCGCTTAAGGGAGAATGCTGCTGCTAAACTGCGTATCCAGGATAAGCAACAAGCGATTGAAGCACAGCAAGTTGAGTGTAGGCGTTGGGGTAACCTGCATCAGTTGATAGGCTCGTCTGATGGCAAAAAGTATCGCAACTTTGCACAAGGGTTGACCTTCGAAATGATGATTGTTTATGCCAATCGTCAGCTACAAAAAATGACAGACCGCTACCTATTGGTTAGGGATGCAATGCAGCCCCTTGAGTTAAATGTGTTGGATAACTATCAGGCTGGCGAAATCCGCTCGACCAAAAATCTATCGGGCGGTGAGAGTTTTATTGTGAGTTTGTCGCTTGCATTAGGGCTTTCGCAGATGGCGAGTAAAAATGTTCGTGTTGATTCATTATTTCTGGATGAAGGGTTTGGCACTTTGGATGAAGAGGCATTGGAGACAGCGCTGGAAACCTTGTCGAGTTTGCATCAGGATGGAAAAATGATTGGGATTATTTCGCATGTGGCGGCCTTGAAAGAGAGGATCAGCACCCAAATAAATGTTATTCCCCAGACGGGTGGACGAAGCCGTATTGTTGGCGCAGGTTGTAAACATCTGTCTTGAAAGTGAATAACATGCGATTCCCCATTTTTAGCGTCTCTTTAATAAGGTTGATATGAGCTCTTCACCTCGGCACGAATTTCTAGCGGGCGCTCAAGCCACTTTGCCACTGATTGTAGGTGCGATACCCTTTGGAATTATATTTGGTACGCTTGCACAGACGAGTGGTTTATCAGCCTTCGGCGCCATTGCAATGTCGCTATTCGTCTTTGCGGGCTCCAGTCAATTCATTGCCTTGGGGTTGTTGGCGGCAGGGGCGGGTATCCCGATCATTGTTTTAACA
Organism: Nitrincola nitratireducens; assembly: GCF_000585235.1. NCBI lineage: Bacteria > Pseudomonadati > Pseudomonadota > Gammaproteobacteria > Oceanospirillales > Oceanospirillaceae > Nitrincola > Nitrincola nitratireducens. The sequence continues at coordinate 59,037 of NZ_AONB01000015.1, forward strand.
ACACTTATCGTCAATTTACGTCATATGCTGTATTCCGCAAGCCTCGTGCCCCACGTGGGGCACTTGTCTCATCCTTGGCGTGTATTAATGGCATTTGGCCTTACGGATGAGACCTATGCCGCCGTCAGTAACCGTTTTTTGGTGCAGAAGGATAAGCGTTTAGCTCACTGGTTTTACTTGGGCTCGTTTATTCCTATGTACCTAAATTGGTCGCTTTGTACGTTGATTGGCATTACGTTAGGTGGTGTCTTTCCAAATATCGGCAACTGGGGGTTAGATTTTGCTATGTCGGTGACCTTCATTGGTATGATTATTCCGTATCTAACATCCCGTCCGATGTGGGCGGCGGTAATTGTGTCGGGAGCCTTAGCCTTAACGACCTATTCAATGCCTCATAAATTAGGATTAATACTGTCGGCCTCTTGCGGCATTGCTGTTGGAGTGTCGCTGCTTTGGTTAGAACAACGTCGGCAGTATGCGCAAAGAGGTGCGAGCCATGAATGAAGTTGTATTAATTCTAGGTATGTTTTTAGCCACGTTCAGTGTTCGATACGTACTTTTCGCAATCGCAGGGAAAGTCACGTTTTCGGAGGGCGTCATCAAAGCGCTGGGCTTTGTTCCACCTGCTGTACTCATCGCAATCGTCATGCCGGCGATTGCAATGCCACAGGGCAGTTTATGGTTGGATTGGCGAAACCCATGGTTGATAGCTGGAGGGATCGCCGCTATCGTTGCTTGGGTCCGCAAAGACCTATTGACGACAATTGTTGTTGGAATGGTCAGTTTTGCATTGTTGCGATGGTGGATAAATTAACCTGTGTTGGTGATTGACAGAAAGTAACGATCACCATTGCGAGATTTAGGCAGAGCCCTTAAGCGCTCTGCCTAGATACGATATCAGTTGATTTGTTTCAACGGAATTTGGTTAATTGCATTGCTGACCGGAACCGTTGCTGGCGCGGCCAAGCCAAGATTATTCTTTTCGAACACGCGATCAGCACGGTAGCTTGAGCGAACCATGGGACCAGAGGGAACCTCCATAAAGCCTTTCGCCAATCCCACTTCACGATAGTGGTTGAACTGCTCTGGTGTCACATAACGCTCAACGGGCAGATGATTTTTGGTGGGGCGCAGATATTGACCCAGTGTGACAATGTCGACGCCTGCAGCACGTAAGTCATCAAAGGTTTCAAAAATCTCTTCGTCGGTCTCGCCTAAGCCCACCATAATACTGGTTTTGGTGATGATGTCAGGACGGTACTGTTTGGCGTGAGCAAGACTCGCAAGGTTTTTTCATAGCCTGCGCGCTTATCGCGGACGGGGTGGGTAAGGCGGCGAACGGTTTCAATGTTCTGTGCAAAAACCTGTAACCCAGAATCAACGACAAGCTCAATGTGTTCTTCTACACCGTCAAAGTCGGGTGTTAAGGCTTCGACGATCACTTGCGGAGTGCGTGCTTTGATTGCGGACACGCAAGCGGCATAGTGAGCAGCACCACTATCGGCAAGATCATCACGATCGACAGAGGTCAGCACGATATAGCGTAAACCCATCAATTCGACGGACTTAGCCGTGTTTTCCGGTTCATCAACATCTAACCAACCTTTGGGATTGCCAGTGTCCACAGCACAAAAGCGGCAGGCGCGTGTGCAAACAGAGCCCATCAGCATGATTGTAGCCGTGCCGTTGCTCCAGCATTCACCGATATTCGGGCAGTGGGACTCTTGGCATACGGTGCTCAATCGATGTTCTTTTACATTGTGACGAACGGCTTCAAAGCGAGCGCCGCCGGGCATCTTTGCGCGCAGCCACGATGGCTTCGGAGAAAAGGTTTCTGAAGATGAGTTGTGAGATTGCTTGATACCATCTTTGATGGCGGCAATGCCTTGTTCTGTACGAAATTTTTGTCCACTCGGGACGCGGGTTTTACCATTGCTCATCGGATGCTGTGCTCTCTGATCACCGGTTGCAAGAATACGCTATAGTCTATCATAGATGTTAACACTAGGTGTGCTGAGGATGGCTGAGTAGAGCTATTTTTTCGAAGAATGAGGGAAACGTTTATGATATCGATTGAAATTTCGGGTCTTCTGGGGCTTGTGTTGTTGGCGTTGAATGTCTATGCCATCATCAGGATTGTGCAAAGTAACGCAACTAACGGCTCTAAAGTACTGTGGGTGGTGTTAATTCTGTTGTTACCTTTGTTGGGCTTAATTATCTGGTACTTAATGGGACCGAAATGAATGATGTTCTCATGATAAAAAGGGGAAGGGCTAACGTCCTTCCCTGATGGAAGTGGCTTAAGTGCATGGTGTGTTTTCGGTTCAAAAAGCCTAACTTAGCCAACAGTTCTGTAGTGTCGGCTATGGGCGAACATGAATCAGTCTGGCTAATAACCCTATATATCGTTGAGCAGGCCATACTCAACTGTCTTTATTCACGTGTTTCTTAAATAACGAGTGTTTCCTAAAGGGCTTCTGTCCTTCTTTCTGTGCTTGTGAACGAGTAATGCCAACATCCTTGAGCAAGCGCTCTTCGAGCCTAAGCAATTGCTGGTGGCTGCGGCGGTATTCGAGATAGTTGCGTAGTTGATGGCAAAGCTGTGTAAGGCTGAAGTATTTCATGATTTATCTCCTCTTAATTTGCCTAACTAGAATATTCGGTGCTACGCTTTGAATACAGATATAGGTTTTTGTATTTTTAAGATACAGATTGGTTATTTTTACGTCTGTATGGTCAATTTTTAGATCATCTGTATTGTTGTTAAACTAGAACTGGGTGGTTGTTATGACGCGCTATGAAGAAGTCGCGGGTGTATTGCGGGAACGTATTGAGCATGGCCTTTATCGAGTGGGGGATCGTTTACCTTCTATCCGCGCAATGTGCCAAGAATTAGACGTCAGTATCTCAACGGCTCAAGAGGCCTATCGGCAATTGATGGATGCGGCGTTGATTGAGTCGCGGCCTAAGTCGGGCTACTTTGTACTGCCGCGCCAAGTGCCTTTGATATTACCCTCAGTGTCGCGCCCTGCACGACGTCCATTGGATATTTCGCAATGGGATCAGGTATTGGAGCTGGTTGCCGCCACTCAGCGTGATGACACGCGGTTGCTGTTGGGACGTGGAGTGCCTAATTTGGCATATGACACGCTTAAACCCTTGTCGAAAATTCTGTCCGGCTTACACCGAAGCAATGACTTGAATGGGTTCAATTACGATAAACTAAACGGCAGTCCTGAGCTTCGTCAGCAGGTGGCGCGTTTAGCCACGGCTTCCGGCTGTCTGTTGCATCCAGACGACATTATCATTACGACGGGGTGCCAAGAGGCGTTGGCGATTTCATTGCGGACGTTGACCCAACCTGGCGATGTCGTGGCGGTGGACTCACCGAGTTTTTACGGCACTATGCAGATACTGAAAGCCAATGGCTTAAAAGCGTTGGAAATACCCACCGATCCACAAACTGGCGTAAGCTTGGAAGCATTGGAGCTGGCGTTAGAGCAGTGGCCAATCCGAGCAATACAAGTTACGCCGACGTACAATAATCCGCTAGGGTACACCATGCCTGAGACGCGTAAGCGAGCCTTGTTTCAGCTCGCCCAGCGCTTTGATGTTGCCATCATCGAAGATGATATTTACGGTGATTTGGCATTTACACACCCTAGACCCCGCACTGTAAAGTCCTTCGACAAGGATGGGCGCGTTTTGCTCTGCAGCGGATTTTCTAAAACGGTAGGCCCTGGCTTGCGGGTGGGTTGGCTGGCACCCGGTCGCTACAGTGATCTTGCCTTGCATATGAAGTATGTTTCCACCGGCGCTTCGGCGACATTGCCGCAATTGGCGTTGGCAGAGTTTGTGGCTAAAGGGCATTACGAACGCCATCTTCGTTATGCTATTCGTCAATACCAGCGGCAGCGCGATATCATGATTAGCTGGGTGCAACGCTACTTTCCTAGAGGTTCGGGTATTAGTTACCCTCAAGGCAGCTTTCTGTTATGGGTTGAATTGCCTGCTGCTGTGGATTGTGTGAGCCTTAACGAACGCTTGGTAAAACACGCGATCTATGTCGCGCCCGGATCTTTGTTTTCAGCCTCTGGCAAGTATCGTCAATGTTTACGCCTGAATTATGCGTTTACTCTAACACCCGCTATAGAACGCGCAGTGCGGACGGTTGGCGAGCTTGCCTCAGAAATGGTGCTAGAGGCGCGACAGCATGAGGTGGAAGAGGCATCAAATCACGCTTGATCACGCTACACTCACAGTAATGTTTGTCTGCCATCTTCTCAGGAGCCACATGACTCAATTAAAAACACACCCTCGATTGTTATTGCGCTTGTCCGCTTTTTTGTTGCCTTACAAAATACAGATGACGGTGGCGGCCATTGCCTTAATTGTCGCAGCCGGGTGCGTGTTGTTGCTGGGGCAGGGGCTGCGGTTGGTTGTCGATAGAGGTTTTGCTGCGAATGACGTTCAGTGGCTGAATTTTGGTTTGCTGGTGACATTGGTTGTAGTTCTGGTGATGGCCATTGCGTCAGCCGCACGTTTTTACTATGTCAGCTGGATAGGTGAGCGTTTGGCGGCGGATCTTCGAGAACAGGTCTTCAAGCATTTGCTGACCATGGAACCTGAGTTTTTTGCTCGCAATGGTGCAGGTGAGATTCAAAGCCGACTGACAGCGGATACCACCGTTTTGCAAAGCCTATTTGGCTCGTCGATCTCCATGGCCTTGCGGAATCTGTTGACGTTTATCGGCGCACTAATTTTTCTGTTCATCACCAGCCCGCAGTTGACCTTGTTGGTGTTGGTGGGTATTCCAGTGACGGTGATACCGGTGGTTTGGTTTGGGAAACGTGTGCGCAGTCTGTCACGTTCCAGTCAGGATCGGGTTGCCGAGCTTGGGAGTTATGCGGGGGAAGTGATTCAAGGGATTGAAACGGTGCAGGCTTCGGTGCACGAGGCTGAAGATCAGCGTCATTATAAGCACCGAGTGGAGCAGGCATTTCAGAGTGCGCGGGCACGGATTGTTCAGCGTGCGTTGTTAACAGGCTTTGCGCTGATGGTGATTTTCTCGGCTGTTGGATTGATTCTCTGGCAGGGTGGGCATGCTGTGCTGGCGGGCCGAATGAGCCCAGGGGAGCTAACAGCTTTTGTGTTTTATGCCATGATCGCAGCAGGCGCTGTCGCCACTCTGGCCGAGGTTGCTGGAGAAGTGCAACGGGCGGCGGGTGCAGCTGAACGTTTGCTTGAGCTACTGGATGCGACGCCTAGTATTTTGCCCCCCTTATCGGTAACCCCTTTGCCTCAGCCTTTGCGTGGTGAAGTGGTTTTTCAAGGGGTCCGTTTTGTCTATCCCGCACGCCCAGAAACGTCGGTCGTCGATGAGGTGTCTGTGACGATCCAACCCGGTGAGCGTATTGCATTAGTCGGACCTTCGGGTGCAGGTAAATCCAGTTTGTTGAAACTGTTACTGCGTTTCTATGATCCGGTACAGGGTGAAATTCGCTTGGATGGCGTTAATATTAAAGCTTTGGATCCTCAAGCATTGCGCAGTTGTATGGCGCTGGTGGCTCAGGAAACGATCTTGTTTACGGGGACAGTGGAAGACAATTTACGGTTTGGTCGTCCCGACGCAACAGAAGCGAACTTAATTGAAGCGGCTATGCAGGCGCAGGCTTGGGAGTTTATCCAACGTTTGCCGCTAGGCTTAAAAACCCCTTTGGGTTCCGGTGGAATTCAGTTGTCGGGTGGACAGCGTCAACGCATGGCGATTGCGCGTGCGTTGCTTCGAGACCCTCGGGTTCTCTTATTAGATGAAGCGACGAGTGCACTCGATGCTCAGAGTGAGCAACTGGTTCAGGCCGCTTTGGATCAGCTCATGCAAGGGCGCACATCGCTGGTGATTGCGCATCGGCTGTCTACGGTGATTTCCGCCGATAGAATTTTAGTGATGGATCAGGGAAAATTGGTGGCATCCGGTACACACCAGCAGCTTTTGCAGCAGTCCGGTCTGTATCAACGTCTGGCCGCGTTGCAGTTTGGAGCAGAGACCCGTGTCGTTGATAGGGTGCAAGAATAACCTTTATACCGATCAACGCTTGTGGTCGTTAGGGTAACTCTTGCGGTGGTTTCATATAGGGCAGGTGGCCTGTTAGTGACAGCAAAAATGCTTTGAGGTCTGCTACTTCATCTTTGCTCAATTCAAGCGGTTGAATGAGGGAGGAAAGCTGCGCTAAGGGGAGGTCTAAGTGTTTGTCAGGCAGTGCTGCATTTTGCCACCAACCGATATTGTACAGCGAAAGTAACATGTCCAGGTCGCGAGCAAAACCATTGTGCATGTAAGGTGCTGTTTCGCTGATACCTCTGAGTGCTGGTGTCCGAAAGGCCCCCATGTCTCCAGTGTTCGCGGTGATGCGGTAGCGCCCAAGAAAATTGCCGACGCGTTCAAAAGAGGTCCCTAAATGATGATATTGTTGATCGCTTAGCAGGCTACCATGGTGACAGTTCATGCAACGTGCTTTGGTTCGAAAGAGATGCAGGCCGCGTATCTGTTCAGTACTGAGCGCCTGATAGTCACCCTTAAGAAAGCGGTCGTAGGGGGTATCGGTCATATTCACGCTGCGCATGAATGAGGCGATAGACGTTGCGATTCTATCAACCGTTATTTTGGGGTCACCAAAGGCCGCCTCAAACAAGGGTGAGTAGCCGTCTATCTTAGACAGTTTTTCGACTGAGATTTCAAGATCTCCGGCCATCTCGATGGGGTTGCTCCAGCTGGCAATGACTTGCTCCTCTAAGTTGGCTGCTCGACCATCCCAGAAGACCTCATGTAGAAATATGCTGTTGATAATACTGGGTGCATTCATATCGCCCTGTTGTCGGTTGTGGCCGATGGAAACTCGACGCCCATCGGCCCAGCCTAGGTCTGGATCATGGCATGATGCGCAGGCGATCTGATCTGAAGCAGACAGGCGGCGTTCAAAAAACAGCTGTTTGCCCAATACGACTTTGTCGGGTGTTAGTTGCTGCCATTCAGGGAGGCTGTCGAGACTGGGCAAGGGCGCGAGCTCAGCAGCCTCAACGCCCGGATCGATATTCGCCATAGGCCACAAGGACGGAGGCTGTCTGTAAGCTCGATCATTGGATCCGTTGCTGCCCTTGCTAGACTCACGAAGAGCAACACGGCAAGCAGGATTGTGACGCGGGTGGTGGATACTCTTCTCTGCATCGTCTTGCCTAAAACCTATACCCCAGTTCTAGCCAGTACTGGCGTCCCACTCCAAACAATTGGACATTCGATTCAGCACTCACGACGTTTTGATTGTCAGTGACATTGACGACATCAACGCGTAAATAGGGTGAGTTTTTTGACTCCAGTAAGCGGAAGTCTAGGCTCATGTCCCAACGAAGCGTACTGCCTTGTTTGTAAACATCGTATCGACTTAGACCTGTCGCTGTATCACGACCCAGGTTACGTAAGTAACGATAGCCATTCGTGAAGGCAAAAGCATTTCGCAATTGAATACGATCATTAGGGCTGCGAGTAATCAGGTCTAAATTGACACTGACGGGTGTGGCAAAATTACTGGCAGGTAGATCTCGCTTAAGGATGCGCTTACCGTCAAACCAAACCTCTTCATCGCCGTTGATGCTAGACAGATAGCCCGATGAATCATTGCCATAGGTTGTGTCAGTTTGTTTGTCCATCCAGGATGCAGAGGTATTGACAGCCCAATAGGCACCTAGCCATTCGGCTGGTGTTGAGCGCCAGTAGAGATCAATCTGGTGAGTACGACTGGACCCTGAGTTATCAAACCATTTGAGATCCTTTGCAGTGTCTTGCTGTGTACGTACCTGCCGTTCTCCGCGTCGTTCAACCATGACAAGACCCGCTTCACCGGATAATACGGGGCCACTAATGCCCAGATTAATTTCATCATCGTAAGGTGTATCGAGATCTTGGTAGAGCCAGCGGCGACTCAGGTCAACTGGCATAAACTCACCAGTAGGAGAGGTCCGTGAGGTTTCGACAATTAAATCACGCTCTTTTTCTCTGAGTCGGTAGGCTAAGAACGACTTGCCATAATAGCGGTTTGCGCCAGCACTGAGGCGGTAACGTTTATCGTCATCCAGATAAATCCCCCCACTTAATCGCGGTGCGACATTGGTATTCCCTAGCCAGGCATCTCGCTCAAGACGCAAACCCGTGCGCCAGAAAATACGTTGCTGATCGCTGTGCAATTCAGCAAAAGCCGCTGAGTTTAGGTTGGAAAATTGTGTTTTACCTGCTTGGTAAATGACTTGGCGGTATTTAAATTGATCCGCCGGAGACCAAGACCCCAGGCCTATTTGAGGAGGCAGTGGTTGGGTAAAATCTAGTCTGTATTCATTGAAAATAAAATCATTGAGTCGATTTTGACGGAAGTGAGTCCAGCGCAGTTCACCGCCATAATCAAAGCTTAAGGTATCAGCCAAGGGAGAACTGAATTTTAGTGTGGTATTAAGGGTGTGTTGTTCGTTTTCTAACTCACCATAGCCACCGATCATGCCGCCGTCATAGACCGTTGTGTTTTTGTACTGGTCCATAATATTTTTTTCAAAGTAGCGCTCATCTGAGCTGAGCCCTGCACTGACATTTAAATCCAATCCTGCAAACACTCCGATATCCCCTAAGCGAGTGGCACCCTGAATGCTGGTTTGGTCTTTGCGAAAGTTGGGCTGAAATTCACCTGGTAGTCCGACAGGCAGCTGGGCCGCCGCATCACCAAACGTACCCTGCTGCACAGGGTCAACATGAAAGGTTGTCCAGCTGTCACGGGTCATACGACGGCTGATGCTAAAGCTATCTTCACCTTGGTAGGCTTTGGTTTCTGCCTTGATCACCCCGCCTGTGAATCCTCCTTCACTTGCGGATGCATTTACGTCGATGACTTCTACGTGTTGCAGAAAGTCGCTATTGATAAAAATACTTTGCGAGTGGCCAGCAACACTGGTGTAATTACCCACCCCCTCACGCTGTGCAGGGTCCATTAGATTATCAATCGCGGCACCATCTAGCATCAGTTTGTTTTGATAGGGTGCGGCACCTCGGATGGAAAACTCGGCTGGTTTAATATCCCCTTGCTGTAAGCTGGAGCTGCTACGATCTGCAACCCGAACTGACGGGATGATACTGAGCGATTCTGCAAGATCCCCTCGCATGGCATTGCGCATTTCACCGCTTTCAAGAGATGAAAAACCTGAGCGAGCGTATCCACCTTCAACTCTCATTAGAGGCAATAAAACGGTTTGATCTGTATCTGTTTGACCTCTAGCGCGGATTAGAAAACCGCCACTCATGATGGGGGATGATTGGAGCCCGGTGCTAGACAGTAAAAGATCGAGGGCCTCTTGTACCGTGTAATGACCGGACAACCCCGCACTGAATTTACCCTCGACTAAATCGGTTGAGTAAGAAAGTAGAATGCCGCTTTGTTGACCCAGTGTATTGAGCGCTTGTCCTAAGGGACCTGCCGAAATATTCCAGTGACGGCTTGTTGATGCTTCCTGCATCGATGAGGCCATTACAGAGGAGGGGAGCATGCCCGCCGGGATACCGACACAAAGGGTACCGAGCAACAGCAAATGCGATATAGGTTTACGTTTAAAAGGTACAGCAATCACCGTGTATGACATGAATACATCCTCAAAGAAACGTCATTTACCTACCTTGACGGTTAAGAATGAAAATCAGTCCATCTTTTTTCATTTTTTAAGTTCCTTTGATGGATGCAGAGAAATCCAGTAGCGCGAGACGTGCTTTAACTGTATCGGCAGACTATAGCTGAGGCTTTCTAGGACGTTCTGGGTATCGTGGATTGGGTAACTCCCAGAGACTCTTAAGGTGTCTAGCGCAGGATCTAGCCGTATCACACCCAAGTGGTGAACAGACAGTTCATTAATAAACTGCCGTAGGGGCATACCTTCTGCGATTAGCATGCCATGTGTCCATGCCGCATCCGATGGGTGTATGGGGCGCTGTTCAAGTAGCTGATCTTTAGAAAAGGTTATAACGTGTCCAGTCGGGATGACGTGAGGTTGTGTGATTGGGCCGGAAAGCAACAAGACCTGCCCGGCTAGAACGGAGACTTCGGTTGTCGTTGCTAACTGACGCACATTGAACTCTGTGCCAACGGGCGTGAGTAGCCCTTGTTGTGTGGTAACGAACAAGGGTAGGCGTGGAGCACTTGAGTCCAGTGCCGCCGTGCGAATAAAAATTTCGCCCTGCAGTAAACGTATCTGTATATCCTCCAAGTTGCGCTCAAGTTGAATAATCGTCCGGCTATTGAGCTGTACGAGACTTCCGTTCATTAACTCAAGTGTCAGCTGCTCTCCTGTGTCCGTTTGGTGATAGGCCTGTTGGATCGTATGATCGGGTTGCTGGCTGAGCAGTAAACCGCCACCAACACCAACGCAGAGCAGCGTCAGCATTTTTACAGTACGCCTGCGAGTCTGCTGGGATGAGTTAAGTGTTTGGCGTGCAAGCTCGGTGGAGGCTGGAGAGAGTGCGGCAAAGTGTTTGTAAGTGACTTCAATCTGTTGCCAGGCGCGCTCATGATCAGGGTGTTCTCGGCGCCAATCAAGAATTCGATCCCATGTGTTTGGAGCCGCTTGGGTTTGCCAGTCCATTAAAAGCTCAATGGCATGTTGTGCCACCTGATCAGGTATGTCGTGTGTTGGCTTAAAGGCTTCAAGATAGGCGTCTTCAATGCGCTGATGTCGCCAATGGTCAATCAATACCCGCTTTGCAACGGTCATTAAGTAGGCTTTAGGTTCACGAGCATGCTGCCATTCATCTCGCTTCAATAAACGCACAAAGGTGTCCTGCACCAAATCTGCTGCTCTGTGGTTGCAGCCAAGCCGCTTGCATAGCCAACCCAATAACCATTGCCTGTTTTGACGGTAGAGCATACCTAAATCATTATGAGTCGAAGGTTCTTTAAGCATTATGAGGCAGTCAGGATGACGAAGTTGATGGATAGGACCCTGCGCTGGCTAATACACTGGCTAGCCTGTTACGGAATGCATTTGATCATATAGATATCTAATTATAAATGCAAATGATTAAGCTTAAGGTTTATCTTTAGTGATGAAAGGGATGTCTATCTGTTTTCACAGCTAAGGAGGGAAACAAATCCGTTAACTTATTTCGACTTAGCGTTCGTGTTTATCCTTGTTGAGCGTTACAATCGCAATCTATTGATAAAATGCCCACTTGTTTAAGGATTACATTGGTCACTATGCTCAACTTCACTATCACTGGCATCCAAAAAATGACGGACTCTGCAACCTTTCAGAGAGGGGTGGAGTATTTCAAGCAGAAGCGTGTGAAGATGCTAGGCTATGACGAGGCGAGTGAGACCTTTAGTGCACAGGTGAAGGGACGAGGCCGAAATCGTTATGATGTCGATGTGTTTATGACGGAGGATGGACCTTCATCTATCTGTACATGCCCAGTGACACTTGACTGCAAGCATGGCGTCGCCGCTGCACTTCATTGGTTATCAATTAAACCTAAACAGGTTGAGCACGCTGATGAGATCAAACAGGCGAATGCCAAAAAAAAGGGTACCACTGCTTGGCGGGAGTGGCTAGATGCTTTGCCCTTGTCGGATCGCGCCGCTGCTTTAGCACCGATTCCCAGTCGCTTCTATCTACTGTATTTTTTGAATAAGGCCGCATCTGACCAATGGTTTCTGAGTCTTCGTAAGGCCTATTTGCGACAGGATGGAACGTGGAGTCAGATCAGTCGCTATACTCCGGAACCTTACAGCTTGATTTATAGAGCACCGGAGTTCATGTCTCCAATTGATGTGCAGATATTGCGTCTTTTAATGGGCTGCGCGCAAGGCCCTTCAGGTTTTCAGATTGAAGGGGAGTCAGGGGCATTCCTGCTGGACCAAGTACTCAGTACTGAGCGCATGTATCGGGTGGAAGCGTCGAATTCAGTGTTATTGCCTATCCAATTACTTCCAACAACAACTCTAAGTTGGCGCTGGGAAGAGGGGGATGAAGGACAGCACTTATTGCCTGAGGTGCAGGATGCCAGCCGCTGGGAACTCCTGCCCGTTAATCCACCGCGCTATATGGATTTAGAACGCAATGGTATCGGAGTGCTACAGTCGTTACTCGATAGTCAGCAAATCACACACCTTCTTCAGTTGCCGCCTATCGAACCTGCACAAATGGCTGAATTTAGTGCGACATTGCGCTGTTATCTGACTCCAGAGCAAGTTCCGCTCCCTGAAGAGGTCGATACAGTTATTGAGAATACACCAATTCCGTGTTTACGAGTGTTCGTGGGAGAGGTTGATGGCGGTGTTCTTTTGCCAGGTGTCCTCGTCGCATTTGATTACGGTGGCTATCGAGTTGGTCTTGATTTTGATGCCATGATCTCTACCCAGCCTGAGGTGTGTGTACACAATGGCAAAACCTACCTTGTTCAACGAGATGTGTCTGCTGAGGAGGTTTGGCTTCAGCAGTTGCTATCCTATGAGTTGGGATTGGTAAGGCGGATGGGCGGCTTTCGCGATGTTTGGGTGCCCAAAAATCCTAATGGCCGTCAGATGTTGCATGATTGGCAAGCCTTTATGGAGACGGGGCTGTCTGACTTAGAAGCTCAAGGCTGGCAGATTGAGATTGACCCGGATTATGCATTGCCAGTGCAATCGGCGGCATTTGATATTCATCTTCTTGATGGTAAAAATAATTGGTTCAATTTTGCATTGAATCTGCCCGTTGATGATAAACGAAGTCTGAGTACACAGGATATTGTTGCACAATGGCTAGAAGAGGGCAGTCCGGATGAACTCTGTTTGCCTTTGACCGATGGCTGGATACGAATTGATACGAAACCCTTGAAGTCCTTGTATAGCTTGATTTTAGAGCTTTATTCGCAAAATAAACTCGATAAACCTGTCTCCTTACCCCCTTTTCAGGCAGCACAGTTGGCTGACACGTTGGAATTGGATGAGCGTCAGGCACCGCTCACCACCAAGCTTGTCAAACAACTTAAAAGCTATGCTGGGCTAGAAGAGTTACCTTTATCTACGCATGTTCAAGCACAATTGCGCCCCTACCAGCAGCAAGGCTTGAACTGGTTGGGGTTTTTACAAGCGTATGGATTTGGTGGCATTCTGGCGGATGATATGGGGTTGGGCAAAACGCTGCAGACTCTTTGTTTGATTCAAAGCTTGAAAGACAAGAAGCGCTTATATAAGCGGCCTGTTCTAGTGGTGGCACCGACCAGTTTGATGGGCAACTGGCAACGCGAAGCAGCTCAGTTCACCCCTGAGTTAAAAACCTGTTTGATTCATGGTTCGAACCGCGCCACACAGTTTGATCAAATCAGTAAATGTGACTTGGTGATCACCAGTTATCCGCTGCTTTTGCGTGATGCGGATCGCTATAAAAAGCGTAAGTTTTCGCTACTTGTGCTGGATGAAGCGCAGGCGATCAAAAACCCCAATACTAAGGTTGCTCAGCAGGTTCGCACTCTGGATGCAGCCAATCGCCTTTGTTTAACGGGAACGCCCTTGGAGAATCATTTGGGTGAACTCTGGGCCTTAATGGATTTTGCAATGCCAGGGCTTCTTGGAGGTTTAAAGTCGTTTAATCAATTCTATCGCCATCCCATTGAGCAGGAAGGGGATCGTTTGTCGCAGCAAGCACTTGCGAAGCGGGTAGCGCCTTTCATGCTGCGTCGAACCAAAACAGATGTCGTACAAGAGCTGCCACCCAAGACGGAAATCATTCAGTATGTGGAGCTCGAAGGACAGCAGCGTGAGCTCTACGAGAGTATTCGCATCAGTATGGAACAACGGATTCGACAATTAGTGGAGACGAAAGGTTTGGCTCGCAGCCACATTGAGTTTCTTGATGCGCTTCTGAAACTGCGCCAAGCCTGTATTGACCCTCGACTGGTAAAGCTGGACAAGGCTGCTCAGATAGAGGGAAGTGCTAAGCTGGATTGGCTGCGGGATACATTGCCTGAGTTATTAGACGAAGGGCGGCGAGTGCTGATTTTCTCGCAATTCACCGCCGTATTGGGGTTGCTAGAGGTCTTGTTAAAAGAGCTGAATGTGGAGTACAGCAAGCTGACAGGCCAGACGCGAAAGCGCCAGGAAGCAATCGACAGTTTCCAATCTGGCGATGTTCCGGTGTTTCTGATTAGTTTGAAAGCCGGAGGCAGTGGTTTAAACCTGACGGCGGCAGACACCATTATTCATTTGGATCCTTGGTGGAATCCAGCGGTTGAGCAACAAGCCACGGATCGTGCGTACCGTATAGGCCAAGATAAGCCTGTGTTTGTGTACAAACTGGTTGCAGCGGATACGGTGGAAGAGCGTATCCAGCAGATGCAACAGCAAAAGCAGGCATTGGCCGATGCCTTGTTTGATGAAACAGGTCGTGCAGGTATACCAACGGATCAAGAAACCTTGTTGGCTTTGTTGGCTTAAGGCCTCTATTTATCTAGGCGTTTTTTATATACCAGAGGAATAAAGCTCAGTATTTGCAAGGCGATGAGTCCGGCGAATGCCATGCGTAATGAACCGGACATGGATACGCCGTTTTGCTGAAGAATATCCAGCGCAATGCCCAGTCCCCACTGAACAATAAAGGCACCTGCGAAAGCCATCAGATTGATGGCAGTGCTGACTCGTCCAAAGGCGGATTTAGGGAAGTTAGCCGCTGTTGCAATATAGGTTTGTGCATTGGCGGCTGATAGCATGCCAAGCATGAACCAAAAGACTAAAATCGGACCCCAACCGGACAAAATCAAGCCTTGCACAATCAGCATCAAGCCATAGCCTATTTGCATAAAGTTCAGTGGAGTGATGCCTCGTTGGCTCAGTCTTGTCCCAAAGATACCAACCGAGAGTTGTCCCGTTAACATGCCAAGATTGAGCGTCATTAAATAGCTGGCCGCTTGACTAAGGGATAAGCCATTGACGTTCATGAGCCAAGGCACAGCCCAAAGACTTTGCATTGCCATGAAACCGCCTGTAAAGAAAGTTGCAGAGCCTGCAAATCTCAGGAAGTCTGGTGCCACAAAGATTTTTCCGACCGATTTTAATGTGGCGCTAAGCGATTCCCGTGAGGTTTGTTGAGCATCCCCAGGGAGGGCGATAAAAACAAAGACTGACAAGGCGGCAGCAATACATGCAATGAGCCAGAACACACCGCGCCATCCAAGGAAGGGAAGCATGGCCTCCATCGGCGTGCTGGCGGTCAATGCGCCCAACGCACCGGCGGCCATAATATAGCCCGTCATTGAGCTTTGACGCTCAGCCGGGTACCACATAGCAAACCCTTTTAGGCTCGCCATCAAACAGGCCGACACGCCGAAGCCGATTAGTGCCCGTGCCAAGGTTAATTGTCCCAATGAATTCCCCATTGCAAAGGCAGCAGAACCACCAGCCGCCAGGAGCAATAGACAGCCTAGAACTCGCTTGGGTCCATAACGGTCCAGTGCAATGCCGAGCGGAATTTGTGCGATACCAAAGGTCAAAAAGTAGGCGCTGGTTAATAAGCAAGATCCGCTGCAGACAGGGCTAGATCCCTTGTCAGTTCGGGCGAAATGACGGCATTTACGGTCCGTAACAGGTAAGAAAGATAATAGCCCAGAGCAAAGGGAAGAAAGATCATCACCCAGGTCGTTGGACGTTGACTTAATGACATGGTTTAAATCCTGAAATAGCTGCTGTGGCGCGACCGAATAACCTTTAGGTGCGTCATCGTCTGAAAGGAGACCTAACATAACCGATTTTGGTGTGAGTAGGCCATGGCAAAGAGCATAAATTAAATTGATGGACGTCGCGTAGAGTCCTTATGCAAGTGTTATCCAACCTACATAGGGCTCCTTCAATAGGATTGATCTGATGCAGAGAGTCTGCCAACTTCAGGTAAATTAATGCAAGTTAGCGACTAGTCAGATCTTTTCGAATCGGCGGGTACGACGATGATCGGCCGCATCATAAGGCTTCTGTGTAGAAAAAAGGGATCGCAATTGCATTGTTGGGTTGGAGACTCTTTAACCTCAGGCCAAAGATGCAGGTGTTGGGCATGGAGTACCGGAAACACGTAAGATTGCTCTCCTACCTTATCGTCTTCAGTGGTTGAGAAATTGCCCAAGGCTGTGACGAGGCGACCTGGCACATAAATAGCGGGGTCGATAAATCCAGATACTAAAATACGGAATCGACCACCGCTGGTATCTGATTTCACTGGACGACCTGTGCTGTTCAATGAAAACTCAACCACTTCCAGTAGGCTACCTTCCTGTAGGTTATGTATTTTGGCAATCTCACCGCCCCAACGCACATTTTGGCCCGTTGGTCCATTCGTCGCTGTCGCTGAAAAAGGCAGGAGTGCTTGTTCAGTATTTGTTTGCAAATCGGAGGGAATCGAAGCACAGCCACTGATCACAAGGGCGGTTAATAAAAGCATCATACGGTTCATGTCGAAGGCTCCTGTGACGATACATTAGTCGATGTGTGATTTATCGAATAGCGCGTAAAACCCAGTCATTCTGAGGCTGGAAGATGTCAAGCAAAGGTGTTGATATACAGAGATTCTACTTTGTCTCTAGCCCACTGGGTTTTGCGTAAAAACTTGAGTGACGATTTGATTGATGGATCCTTGTGAAAGCAGTTGATATTGATGTGTGCATGTAAACCCTCCCAGCCATAATGCTCGACCAAGCGAGTGACGATTTTCTCGAGACTTAAACCATGTAAAGGGTTGTTCGGTTGCTCTTGGTTCATTGTGTCAATCCGGTTGTCATTTTTAAAGGCGATGCGTAGGTCCATCGCTGGCTACAAAGAACAAATTCTAACAGAGATGTTTGAGTATTCGGCCTAGTCGCCGAAAAAACAAATAATACACCTTGTGCATTTAGAGTAACTGCCATTCACCAACCTTTAAATCAGGCGGTAAAGTGTAATTTCCAATTGCAACTCGGTGCAGTTTAAGTACAGGGTTGCGAAACCGACCAAACATACGCTTTATTTGGTGGTATTTACCTTCGGTTAGTACGACTTGTGCTTTGTTTACTGAAAGAATTCTTAGTAAAGCAGGTGCGGTGATGTGGTTTTCATACTCAAAATACATGCCTTGTGCAAAAGCGGTAATGTAGTCCTCAGTAATCGGGTGCTCGACTTCAACTTCATAGACTTTATTCACCTTATGCTTAGGATCGGTCAGTGCACTCGACCAGCGTCCGTCGTTGGTGAGTAAAACCAGCCCAGAGCTGTTTAAATCCAGTCGACCTACGATATGCAACTCATTTTTTTGAGGGTGCTCGATTAGGTCAATGACCGTTTTATGCTGAGCATCTTTCGTCGCGCACACCACACCAATGGGTTTGTGTAACAGAATGTAGATAGGCTGGTTGTTTTGCAGCACCAGCCCATCGTAATCAATTTGGGTAAATTGATTCACCAACCGAGAGGGATCATCGCAAAGTTCATTGTCGACGTTTACCCGTCCTTTAACGAGGTCCAGCCGTATTTGTTTTAGTGAGCGCTGCAACCTGCGTGCTAAAAAACGGTCGAGTCGATTAGATGCGGCTGCCATTAATGATTGCTCATACTTGATACGTGTCGCCGAATACTTCGTCTGTCACGACGAACAACTATAATGCGACAAACCACCCACCTCAAAAAATGCAGCGGGTTGCAGTCGGTAATATTTATCGTCCACATCCTTTGACTTCTCGGTATAGGGCTGTGTCATGACGTCTTGAATTTCTCGAAGAAGAGCGTAATCCCCATCACTCGCTTGCTGATAAGCAGGTGCCACCTGCCATTCCCGTAAAGTGTATTTAGGATTAACGCATTTCATCTGACTGGATATTTCATCACGAGAGAGTTGTGGTGTTCTTTCCGCGATCAGTGATGTCCATTGAGTGAGCCAATCGGCCCAGCGCGCATCCAATTGTTGTGACTCTGATTTAGACATGGCCTCCGTGTAGAAACTTTTTGTAAGGGGCATCATATCATTAGGTAGATTAGAGAGCTCGCGGAAGAAGATCGTATAATCAACGGGCGTTTGTAGCATAAGCATGATGAGTTCGTTGAATAGCTCAGCGTTAAATGTATTGAGGCCCAGTTTGGCAGCCCACATCTTTTCCAGCTTAGTTTGCATAACCTCTGTAAAGCCTTCTTGAATCTCATCAAGTTGGACCACAGCCTCTGAATGAGTTTCAAGCAAGGGGCGCAAGGCCGAGCAAAACATTTGAAAGTTTCGTTCTGCCGCCATGGGTTGGTTAAAGAACGAAAAATGGCGTCCGCCACCTGTCCAGGGTTGGAAGTAGGGGTGGAATGCCTGACAGAAACCATACGGGCCGTAATCAAGGGTGAAGCCACCAGCGGCACAATTATCGCTGTTAAAATTGCCCTGACAATAGCCGACACGGATCCAGTTTGCCACCAGCGAGGTTAAACGATCACGAAACGCTCGTGCGAGTAACAGTATTTTCGCCTCCAGACTGAGCGATGGGTCGATGACCTGACTGTATTCTCGATCAATTAAATGAAGTACGAGTTGTTTCAGCTCAATCATAGCTTGCGGGTGTTCCTGTTTTCGGGCTCGACGACCAAAGAGTTCGAGTTGACCCACCCGAATAAACGAAGGCGCGACACGCGTTGAGATGGCAACAGGTTCCATTACCCATCTATCCGGATCGAGAGAGTGTGACCCCTCTGAATACCAGGGCCGCTTAACTTTTTCTGACTTTGAAACATACAGGCTTAAAGACCGTGACGTAGGAACGCCAAGCGCATGCATATGCTCTTGTGCTAGGAACTCCCGAACGCTAGATCGCAAAACAGCTCGGCCATCAGCACCACGGCAGTAGGGCGTTCGACCACCCCCTTTTAATTGCATTTCCCACCGACGCCCTTTGATCACAGCCTCAAGTATTGAAATAGCGCGTCCATCGCCGTATCCGTTACCCGTTTTGAAAGGGCATTGCTGAGTGTATTCAGTACCGTAAATGGACAGCGCGTAGCCACAGGCCCATCCGTGGTCACGCATGGGTTCAGGGACTTGGCTTATATCACCAGAGAATAGGCGCAGGAAGGCTTCGGATTGCGCGAGGTCATCAGCAAGTCCCAACTCTTGAAAGAAGTCTTTACTATGTGCGACGTATTCAGGGTTTTCGATAGGAGTGGGTTTAACAGGGACATAATGACCGGAGAAAACCTGTCGTGGATTGTGATCCACTCCATCGACGGTTGCATCAGGATCGCAATTGAGAGCCTCTAACAGTGAATAATTGGTCAGTTTGGCAAGGTCATCAAGCGTTGCAATGGTTGGAGCGTTTTTTTCAGCAGTATTAGGCCCGTTATGCGACTGGGAGTCATCCGGCTTTAACTCATTATCTGCGGTGGTAGACCCTATTTTATTATTTGCTTTCAATTGAATAACCCTGGATTTGGCAGTAATGGATTTTATCGCTGGCTCATTGGACTCAAATTAACAGTTATTTGTCTATGAATCACTTAAACATGGCTTGGTGCAGTAAATCAAAATGCTCAAACGTGTAGTCCGCTAGGTGATGATAGTCCGGTAAAGAAGGATAGTTAATTAAGCAAGAGTGCATCTTTGCGTTCCGACCCGCTTCTAAATCGTACTTGTAGTCGCCGACCATCAACATTGAATAGGTGGAGAGTCCGAAGTCGTTTGCAATCTGGAGCAAGGCGCTAGGGTCGGGCTTAGGTTTTGAGTTTTCCCGAGTGATGACACGGTGAATAGGGATTGAGTTGCGCTTGATTTTTACCCTTGTAGGGTGATGCGAGTTTCGAGTCACGATCGCCATGGGTATATTCTCAACGAGGCATTGATCGACAAAAGCCCGAGCGCCTGGCATCCACTCACTGCGTTCAGCATCGCGTAATTCGTGGCGATGAATAATGCTCATAGCTTCGTGTTGTTTCTGTTCAGGCAGGGATTTCAAAAAACACAACACGTCCTCATGATCAGGGCAGCCAATTTCATGCTTAATGGCCAAAAAGTCGAGAGATGAGGTCACCAGTGTACCATCTAGATCGAAAATTATGCCCCGAATGTGCTTCATTGTATGGCCTCGCATTGTCTTGGTTTAAAGAGTTTATCATTCATGTTGGTTATGAGCTAAAAAAAGGTACGCTTTTGACTAAGCTATGGGTTCTTTTTCAGAGCGTAATCCTGCAGGGGAAAAGGACGGATTGAAGGGAATCGCTGCGTTATTTTCTAACTGCACATGCCTGTAGGGATCAGAGTGTCGCTTGAGGAATGTGGGTGAGTTATATTTGTTCATTATCAAATTTTTTTGATCTATACTACGGAAAGATCTTGTTTGAAACAGTGAGCGTATGAAACGTCATCAAGGCCTTACCTTAATAGAATTGATGGTTAGCATCATGGTGCTTGCGATTCTAATCACAATTGCTTTACCCAATTACCAGACATTTGTTCTGAGTAATCGTGTTAATTCGCAGATTAATGAAATTCATGCAGCCTTGTCGTTGGCACGCTCTGAGGCGATTAAACGTAATACAAGCTTTTCATTTTGTAAGGCGGACTCTGAGACAGCAATAGCCTGTTCCACCGTTGCGGGTCCTTGGCGTTTTTGGCTCCTGAGAGATAATCAGTCTAATCAGGTCAGTATGCGCGGTGATATCACTCCGGGAATATTGCAGGTTCAATCCAATTTAAACGGGAACCGTATTGATTTTAGAGGGAATGGTTTTGCGTATGAAGGCCGTAATTTACTCTCTTCTAACCCCCAACCTTGGATCGAAGTGTGTTCAGTGGCACTACCTGAGCGGACTCGAAGAGTGGTTTTAGGGATATCCTCCCAGCAAATCATGACATTGGATCCAGTTAAAGCCGTGTGTTAAGGAGACGCCCCTTCAATGCCAATCAAATTGCGAACAGTTCGGTACTTCTCTCAACATGGGGCTGGTCTTTTAGAAATACTCATTACCTTACTATTGGTGACTGTCGGAATTTTAGGCTTCGCATCGCTGCAAGTCTCTGCGCTTAAACAAAGTCAAAGTGCGATGGATCGCTCGTTAGTGGTGGGTCAAGTATATTCGATGGTCGATATGATGAGGGCTGATTCTCAAACACAGGACTATTCAGTCTATAACGTTGCCTTGTCCGCATCGACTCCGTCTGGCAGTTCCTATCAAGCACAAGCTGTTCAGGTGTGGAGGCGAAACTTATCCACTCAACTTAACGGTGCGCGAGGGCAAATCAGTTGCGTCGTTCGTGCATGTCAAATCACGGTAGAGTGGGATGATTCCAGAGCTGCACTAAACGAATCTGATGCAAAAGCCCTAGCCGTTTCTCAATTTTCGGTTGATATAACGTTATGACTTTAAATCGAAACAAACTTGAAAGATGTTTGTTACCCATCTACAGCAAAGGAATTTCATTAATCGAGTTAATGATTTCAATGTTGCTTGGATTGGTCCTAGTGGGTGCTATTACCTCAGTGGTTTTAGCCAATATTGAAACGTTTAAAACCAATCAAACCCTTGCAGAAGTGCAAGACCGCGCTCGCTTGACGTTTGAAATCCTTGCGCGAGAAGTCAGAGAAGCAGGCTCAACAGGATGTGCTCCCGATGAGCCATTGGAAAGCTTGCTAACCAACACACCGTCACCCTGGTGGGCTGGAGCATCTTGGAATGACGCATTAACCGTATATCCGGCGAATGTAGCGAGTCCAGCCGTGGCATTTGGTGATCAAGTTGGGGAGCGGATAAACGGCACGAGTGCTCTGATGATCAGAAGAATGGCAGATGATCCCTGGATAGTGACTGAAAGGCTTGCTTCAGGCTTTAGAGTTATTTCTGATTTGAGCACATCCGAGCATGATGTGTCCGTGGGCGATGCCTTAATGGCGTGTGATGCCGGTGGAGTCGCTTTGTTTAATGCTACAGCCCCAACGGGTACGAATAAAAAATCAATTTTTTTTGATGCGTCTTTAAATTTGTCATCCTATACCTTACCGCTTCTTGGATTTTTGCATGCTGAAACTTGGTACGTTGGTCATTCGCCCAGTAACTCAAGTGGCAGAGCATTGTTCCGGGTAAGGCTTGATGGAAGCAATAGTGTGATAGATGAAGTTGTCCCTGGCGTGACGCAGCTCAATATTCGTTCTTGGGCAGGAAACGCAAATGTGATTGAAATTGCCTTTGGTCTAGAGTCAATTTCGCATCCGTCTCAACGTATTGAGCGATCATTAATGTCGGAAACAGACTTTTGCAATGATGTAGGTTCTCAAGGATTTTGCTATACAATCGCGAGGCGAAACTAATGCAAAGGCAAGCGGGTGTTTCTTTATTAACCGCGTTGGTGATGTTGTTGATCTCGACTGTTTTAGGTCTGTCGGTCATGCGCTCCACACTATTTCAAGAACGAATGGCAGGCAATCTACAAGAGCGCTCGTTTGCGTTTCAGCGCGCTGAGGATGCGCTAAATGATGCAGAAGCACTCATACTGCAAGAAGCAAAAAAAGATATTCATGCATTCATCTCCTCAAATCAGGTTATAAACTGCACTCTAGTCTCGAATGACTGTTCTGCCAGTATGCCGGATCAGAAAGAGAAGGGGTGGGTGAGTGCGGGCCCTTCTGGAGCCGAGTACATGATTCAATACCTTGAAACACGTGCATCAAAGGATTTATCGAACTTAACCCAGTCCTCCACTCAAAACTATGGCGAGTCCGCCAAAATCCCAACTCGATATTTTAGAGTGACGAGCGTGAGTGGCTCGGTTGGGGATGAGCGTGGAAGAGTGATTTTACAAATGATGGTAAAACTTCAGTGAGAACTAAAATGGATACTCGACAAATGCTTCGTCAGTTTTCTCGAAAAGGACTCGCTATTCAGAATAGAGTCTCTTTGTTGTTTACCAGTACCTTATTCTTTGCATATGCGGGTTCGGTATTTGCAACGCCCCTTGAACTTCCGACTAAGCCTTTAACGGTAGTGTCAAACTTGCCATCGAATTTAGTACTCACCCCCTCAGTGGAATGGCCGACCATTTTGAGTGTTGCCAATTTGGGTGGGTTTTCTCTTAATCAGCGTTACTCAGGTTATTTTGATTCAGATAAATGTTATGGCTATCAAACCTCTGCCAATAAATCGGAAGAGCACTTTTTTCCACTCATGTTTACGACAGGGTATTCATGTGAAGGGGCTATGTGGAGTGGTAACTATCTTAACTGGGCTGCAACGCAGACGATTGATCTTCCGAAAAGCGCTGACGGGGGGGCTGAGAGTAAAAGATACTCCGACAGTTACTTGGCTAGAGAAAGCTCGTTATGATCGCAATAATCAGTATTTCGGCAATCGTAGTTTGCAAAACAATGTGAATCAAGTGACACCTTTCTCGAATGCGTTGGTATCAGAAGTGGCGCATGGATTAGGGAATCGTATGCGCGTTGTAAGATCAGAGTCCGTGGATTTTGAAATTCCAACGGCCTTGATTGGCACCAATGTCCCTGTCAATCGGCTGGGAGATGGTTTTTGGCAAACGGATAATCCCAATGGGCTGGTAGAGATTAATAAAGCCTCTGCGTTTGGAGTCGCCGGGGGAGATGACTTAGTCATCGAGTTAGAGCGGAATACAAATGATGCGTCCAATCTATATCGAGATCTTTCTGCTCGAAGTGGAGAAACTTACCAGTTGAAGTTCTCATATGCGCCACGTTCAGGTCATGTGAACTCTTCAAACATAAACGTTTACTGGGATGGAGCATTGATTCGTAGCTTGTCAGGTAGCAATACGAGTTGGCAAGTGATTGAGTTAACGCTCAATGCAAATCGAACGGGTCAACATCGTTTGGAGTTTCGTGCTGCCAATAAAGACAGTGTGGGCGGTGTCTTAAATAATATTCACCTGTCGTCAGCACCCATCGATTTCTATGTGAGAGTGGCCGTATGCGTACAAGGTTTGCTTGAATCAAATTGTGTTCAATATAAAGAAGGCTGGAAACCTGAAGGCTTAATTCAGGAGTATGCATCAAGAATGCGTTATAGCGTGTTCGCTTTTTTAAACGATCATGACGCACTCCGTGATGGTGGTGTTATGCGAGCTAGACAGAAGTATGTTGGCCCTGTTCGCTTAAATCCAGTATCAGGACAAATGGAAGAGAACCCCAATCGGGAATGGGATCCCGTTACAGGGGTGCTTGTCACTAATCCAGATCCTAATGATGCAAGTGCCACCAATACCTACTATGCAATCAAAGACTCAAACTTTCATATAACTAATAGTGGTGTTATTAACTATTTGAATAAATTTGGACAGTTAACAGAAAAACAACACAAATCACATGACCCAGTCAGTGAGCTGTATTATCACGCGTTACGCTACATGAAGAATCAGCTACCTATCCTGGCGTATTCATCGGTTCCAGAAGGTCAACTGACGGACAAGCAGCGTTGGGAGTTAGCGGATGCTTTTCCCGTAATCACTGATTGGGACGATCCCTACCAGTATTGGTGCCAAGCAGGTGCTATTTTAGGTATTGGAGATGTGAATACGCACCGAGATAAAAACCTGCCCGGTAACACTCGGATGGAGGGTGAGCCCTCTTCGGTTCCTCAGCGAGTTGCCTCAGATACGAGCTATGGAGACAAAGGCGTTGTGAGTTGGACGGATAAGGTGGCGAAGCTGGAGGGTATCACCATTAATACCCCCTTCACTGGACGCGAGAACTCAGCCTATATGGTGGGCATGGCCTATCATGCAAGAACGTCTGATCTAAGGCCGAATCTTCAAGGTAAGCAAACCCTATCAACGCATTGGGTCGATGTGCGAGAAGGTCAAGCTTTAGCGGGCAAAAACAGCAATCAGTACTGGTTGGCCGCTAAATATGGTGGATTGCAGATTCCAGATGATTTTGATCCGGAGACCTTCACTGGCCCAATTCCTGATCATTGGTGGCATGATTCCGGTGATGTACTCACCCAAACAGGCGACAAACGTCCACGGAATTTTTATGTTGCCAGTGAAGCCGATAAAATGGTGCAAAGCTTAGAAGATGCATTCAAAAATATCAGTTCTGAACGCTTTGCCTCTGGTGGAGGTGTGGTTGCCACCAGCAGCGAGCTCAACAGCAATACGTTAACCTTTACGACTGAATATAATTCTAATCATTGGAGTGGCGATCTAGTTGCCTATAAACCACTTGTCGCTGGCGGCAACGAACGTGTTTGGAGAGCCAATGAGCAACTGCCAACTTGGGAAGCAATTGGTGGGCGCAAGATCTATACTCACTCCGGTACTTATGGTGTAAATCATAAGCCTACACTAGTGCCGTTTGTGTTTGAGTTTTTAACTGCTGAACAAAAATCGGCACTTGGGGATGAAACACTTGTTAACTATTTGCGGGGCGATCGTAGTTTAGAGCAATCGCAACCTAATGGCGTATATCGGACTCGGCAGTCTGTATTGGGTACATTTATTAATTCCCTTCCGATTTATATAGGCAGCCCAGAAAATGTGGCACGATACGAAGGGTATACATTTAAAGGCGCAAATAGCTATTTAACTTGGGCAAGATCTCAAAAGTCGCGTGCTGCAAGAGTCTATGCTGGCAGTAACTCGGGTATGCTGCATAGTTTTGATGCAAACACGGGTGTTGAGACCTTTGCATTTGTGCCGAATGCAGTGATTAAAGGTCAAATGGTTGAGTTGGCAAATCCAGACTATGAGCATGCCTATCTAGTCGATGGGGAGTTGGCGGCTGCGGATGTCTTTATTAATAATCAATGGCGAAGTGTGCTTGTGGGTAGTCTAGGCTTGGGAGGCAAGGGGATTTTTGCTTTAGATGTTACGAACCCTAATAATATTAGCCTGCTGTGGGAAATTAGTGCTGACAGTGCTCCAGAACTTGGAGTGATATTAGGAAAACCTGTTATTGCTCAAGTGGCGGATGGAGATTGGCGTGTTATTTTCGGTAATGGATTAAACAGTCAGTCTGGCAAGGCTCAATTATTACTCGTTAGTATTGATACTGGAAAAATGGAATGGATAGATACTGGAGTGGGTGGAGGCAATGGGTTATCGGCAGCTTCGGTGTGGGATTCATCTAAGCAAGGCTTTATAGATTTAGTCTTTGCTGGTGATCAAAAGGGAAATTTATGGAAATTCTCAAGTCTATTGAGCCCGAATCCAGTGGTCACCAAGCTATTCGAGACAGGTGGGCAACCCATATCGAGTGCACCTTTGTTGGGTCAGAATCCGTATACTAGTGATCTGCAACGCTGGATCTTCTTTGGTACAGGACGCTATTTAGTCGCTGAAGATGTTACGGATAAGTCTTTACAAACTTGGTATGGACTAAAGGATTCTAATACGTTGATTAAAAAAGATCAGTTGGTTGAGCGACAAATTCTTGCTGAAGTCGTTGCCGCTGGTCGCGATCTGCGTGTGATAAGCGAGGGAACTACAAACGAAATGGCAGGTAAATCTGGTTGGTTTATTCCTTTGATTTCCCCAACGTTTGGTCAGGAAGGGGAACGCATGGTACTGAGTAATGTTTTTAGAGGTCGGGTGCTCCTGGGAACAACTCGAATACCTGATTTTAGTGATCGGTGTATGCCGGGTGGTCGCGGCTATCAGATGGTGATAGATCCATTTACTGGTGGAAGACTGAGTTACAGCTTCTTTGATGTGAATTCCGATGGAGTGTTTAATGAGTCCGATTATGTGACCTTTGATGATAAAAAAGTGCCTGTGTCTGGGCTGGGCACTTCCAGTCCAACTGGAAATCCAGTGTTTATTGAAGACAAAATGATTACCTGTGATGAAGAAGGCAACTGTGATTCATCCGAGACTCAATTGCAGCCGGATATTATATTCCGGACTTCATGGCGTGAAGTGTTATTTTAAAGATCTTATTGTGGGTGCGTTGCACCCCGTTGGCGGAGGTGATTCAGGTTGACTCAGTATTGCTAGGCCAAGGAATAAACCTTGGCCTTAGCTTACTTCGAGTAATTCCTATCTTTCATTTCTGCGAGTGTTTTTATTTCAATACAAAGCTCGGCAGTGGGCCGAGTCAAGAGTCTGGGGATGCCAATGGGCTCTCCAGACTCCAAGCAGTAGCCATACGTTTTATCGTTAATTCGTTTCAGAGCAGCATCAATTTTGGGGATTAACTTTCGATCTCTATCAAGTGTCCTGAGCCGAATGCTGGACTCTTCCTCATAAGCTGCACGGTCTCCCTCATCATTCATTTCAGGTGGATGTGAGAGCTCATTTTTGCTTGCTTCAATGTCTTCTAGAGTCTGAAATTTTATTTCTTCCAGTAATGCTTTAAAAAAATTCAGCTGCTCATCATTCATATACGCTGATTCAGAGGCCTGGAGTAGCTGCTCTTTTGTTATTGTCATGATCCTACTCCCAAGCCGGAAAAGGATCGTCGAGTAAAGCCCATTCCGACTTACCTGCTAATAATTGCTCGTCGGTGATCAGACAGTTATCGAGTGCATCAATCATGGCTTTTTGATTTAGGTTCTGGCCAATAAACACCAACTCTTGTCGCATATCACCGAAGGGCTCTACCCATATGTCTTCAATAGACTTTAAGTATTCAGGATCATCAGGCCAGCGGTTTTTGGGTACGGCTTTCCAGAAAAGTCCAGCCATACTGTGATGACCTATCCCACCTGCTTGGCTCCATTGACCTGCAAACTCGGGTCGAGTGGCTAGCCAGAAAAACCCCTTAGAGCGAATAAGTTTGCCTTCGGTCACTCGGGTATTTAAAAATTGATAAAATTTGGCGGGATCGAAAGGGCGGCGTGCCCGATACACAAAACTGGAAATACCGTATTCCTCCGTTTCAGGAATGTGTTCGCCGCGTATTTCTTTCAGCCAACCAGGTGCTTGTTGTGCTCGCTCAAAACTAAAGCGTCCCGTATTCAGTAGTTTATCTAGGGGAGCGGCACCCTTTTGTATCGGAATAATGTCAGCATCCGTATTTAAGCTTCGAAGCACACCGGTTAGACGCTTGATATCCTCATCACTGACTAGATCTGTTTTGCTGATTAAAATAACATCGCTGAATTCCACCTGTTCCACTAGCAGGTCCGTGACACTCCGTTCATCCTCCTCACCAAGGTTTTCATCCGTGTCCTGAAGTGAATAGGCGGCATCATAATCCTGTAAAAAATTAACGCCATCAACAAGAGTCACCATGGTGTCGAGTTTAGCAATGTCTGAAAGACTTATGCCGTCTTCATCTGCAAAGGTAAAGGTTTCTGCAACTGGTAGGGGCTCAGAGATCCCAGTAGATTCAATGACAAGACAGTCGAAACGACCTTCTTCTGCAAGTTTTCTGACTTCGATCAGCAGGTCTTCACGCAGGGTACAACAAATACAGCCGTTGCTCATTTCGACCAGTTTTTCTTCAGATCGATTTAACGAGACTTCTTGTTGAACCTGTGCCGCATCAATATTCACTTCACTCATATCATTGACGATCACCGCTACTTTGAGGCCGTCGCGGTTATTGAGTATGTGATTCAGGACGGTGGTTTTACCGGCGCCTAAGTAGCCTGATAAAACCGTTACGGGTAAGCGTTTTGCGAGCGTATTCATATGAAACCCCTAACAGGTTGAGGCGGTTAAGTGTGTGATAGCGGCGAGTCTTGCCGCTTGCTGACGTTCCTGTGTTTCTCTATCGGGTGCGGCGCATTCTGTGTTGAGACGCTTTACTACTTCTTCAACTGAGAAGGTGCCTAAATCTTCTCCATCGCGGTGTCTTAGAGTGACCTGAGCGTTTTCGGCCTCTCTTGCGCCCACAATTAATAAGTAGGGGATGCGTTGCAGTGTTTGTTCGCGAATTTTATAGCTGATTTTTTCATTTCGGATGTCTGCTATTGCACGAAGACCCGCCCCTGAAAGGATATCCGTCACTGCATTGGCGTAATCGGATTGAGCTTCTGTGATCGACATGACCACCGCTTGAACGGGAGCAAGCCACGCCGGTAATTTACCCGCATGATGTTCAATTAAAATACCAATGAAGCGTTCTAAAGATCCAAACAGGGCGCGATGCAGCATGACTGGGCGCTGGCGTTCACCTTGCTCATCAACATACTCCAGACCGAATCTTTCCGGCAGGTTCATGTCGACTTGAAGTGTTCCGCATTGCCAGTCGCGTCCAATGGCATCGCGTAAAACAAATTCAAGTTTAGGGCCGTAAAAAGCACCCTCACCAGGGTTGAAAGTGTAAGACAAGCTCATTGACTCTAGAGAGGTGACAAGTGCTTCCTCTAAACGGTCCCATACTGCATCACTGCCCATTCGGTTCTCGGGGCGGGTAGAGAGCTTTAGATGTATATTGTCAAATCCAAATTCTTTGTAGATGTCTAAGACTAATTCAACAACACGACGGCACTCTTCATTCATTTGTTCAGGCGTGCAGTAGATATGAGCATCGTCTTGAGTGAAGTGCCTGACGCGCAATAAGCCATGAAGCGATCCTGATGGTTCATAGCGGTGAACCTTGCCAAACTCACCCATGCGTATGGGTAAATCACGGTAGCTTTTTAGACCGTGTTTATACAAAAGGACGCTGCCAGGGCAGTTCATGGGTTTGAGTGCTAAATGCCGTTCATCCTCGGTTTGCGTAGTAAACATATGATCACGATAGTTCTGCCAATGACCCGAGGTTTCCCAGAGGCTTCTATCCATAAGATCGGGAGTATTGACTTCAACATAGCCACTGTTTTTTTGTCGACGACGCATATAATTGATGAGAATCTGAAGCAGAGTCCAGCCGTGTGGGTGCCAAAAAACGGAGCCAGGTGCCTCCTCTTGAAAATGGAACAATCCCAGTTGGCGTCCTAAACGGCGATGATCGCGTTTCTCTGCTTCCTCAATCCGCTTTATATAGGCGTTTAATGCTTCTTTATCGGCCCATGCAGTGCCATAAATACGCTGTAATTGTTCGTTGCTGGCATCGCCTCGCCAATAGGCCCCCGAGAGTTTAGTCAGCTGAAAGTGTTTTAGAAAACGCGTGTTGGGAACATGAGGGCCGCGGCACATATCCACGTATTCTTGATGAAAGTAGAGGCCCAGTGATGTCTCATCGGGCATATCGTCGATTAAACGTAATTTATAGCGCTCATTACGTTCACTAAAAAGACGGATGACGTCATCTCGTGGCGTCATTTTCTTGATAACTTGATAGTCCTGCGCGATGAGTTTTCTCATCCGCTCCTCAATCGCTTGCAAGTCATTTGGCGTAAAAGGACGGTCGTATGCAATATCGTAATAAAAACCATCTTCGATCACAGGTCCTATGACCATTTCGGCATCAGGATAGAGTTGTTTGACGGCGTGCCCTACCAAATGGGCGCATGAGTGCCGAATGATCTCTAGTGCGTTTGGGTCTTTGGCGGTAATAATTTGGACGCTGGCATCGCTTGTAATCGGGTCAGATAGGTCCGCTAACCGATCGTTTACACGACCCGCGATGGCGCTTTTTGCCAGACCGGGTCCAATTCTTTGTGCGATTTCTAGCAGTGTAGTGGGTGAGGGTAAGTGGATCTCATCCTTGTTTGGCAAGGTGATAGTAAGAACATCGGTCGTTTGGTTTAGATCATTCATGGTTAACTCAGAAGGCCAAAAGCAGATTTGTTTGTTATACTATAACATAATATTTGATGTGTGGTGGTAGGTGGCTTTTATGGAATGTCTATAAATCTGGCGATTTTTGACTTCGAAGCGGAAAACTCAGGTGCTATGAACTCATAGTGTACTTGAGCTCACGAACCTTTGAGATACTCTCACCATCAAAGACGAACTCAAAGTGCCGCGTTTGAACGGCGGACTCTACAAATGAAGGAGACATGAGTCCCCAGCAAATAGACGCTTCATTTCTGACAGAGCGGTATTGAAGTCCAGCCTCTCCTGACTTTTTAACCTGCGCACCAAAAATTCGGGACGTCGTGTAATCATCGGGTGCGTGGATTGTATCAATCGATGTTGCATCAATAAGCTCGGCCGAAAACGTAAATTTGAGGCATCGCATATCAACAGTGTCGTAATGGAGACCTTCAACATTGCGAAAATACTTTTCTTGGTGATATCGAGTCTCTGCGATGGCTGTGGCGGTGGTATCGGCAAGATAAAGTATGCCGAATGAGCCATCGCTGAAACGAGAACCGTCAGGATTAACATGGGTAAATGGGGCTGTTGCATAATTTACCCCTGTAATACCAAAAGGTATCTCCTCTGTAGGAATAAGCGTTAGGTCGCCAAGCGCGTTAAGAATTCTAGGGTTGGTTAATGCTTGCAAGGCATAGGCCGTCTCAAAGTCCTCCGCGCTTATTACGTCATCGAACAACGTAATGGGAGGGAACTTTGAGTTAACCATTCGATAGGCTTCTTGTTTTGAAAAAGAAATGCGCGGTTGCTTGTCTACCATTGCCCGCTTCTCATGCTATCGATTCGTTTAAACACCTCATACAATGCGCCAAAATTGCCTGTGCTTATAATTGATAGCGGTGTTCTGCCATTGAAGTATGGATTATGATTAACCATACCCATATAGCCATACACGTTATCAGGATTGGAGAACACCATTCTGAGTGCCTGATGAATGTTGGCAAGATAACTAAGGCGCTCAAGCTGATCACTGCTTAAAAAGACGGTACTGGCATCTTTTTGATAGCGATGAAACGAACTTTTTGGAATGCCCAAGATGGCCTGCTTTTGAGCAGCAGAACATCCCCATTTATCAAGGATATTGTTGCCCATTTTAAACGCTGCGCCATGGTTGATACTTGGAGCATGTTGGGCTTCTGCTACCGTTGTCATTGCTTTGATCCCATATTGAATTGTATTGTTATATTAGTCTCATATGGGTCTTTTATCAAGTTGAGTGCTCTACTGCAGCCTAAAGGAGATCAAGGTGCGAAAGAAACCTGAAAATACTCACTGCGAGTTGTGCCAGAGAGATGCGCCACTGACATTTCATCATTTGATACCCCGCAAGGTTCATCGTCGAGCACGATTCCAAAAACATTACACTCTAGAGCAACTCCAACAGGGCGTTTGGTTGTGTTATCCCTGTCATCGAGCGGTGCATAGACGACATGATGAGATGGAGTTGGCCTTGCGGTTTAACTCGCTTGAGGCATTAAAGTCAGATCCTGACATGGCGTCTCATATAGTCTGGATCCGAAAACAAAAAGTACTGAGTTTATGAAATCCTACTATCGCCGAGGACCTGAACACCGTTACGGTGAAATCGTTGATTTTCTGAGTATTCGAAAGTTGTATGACTTTCGTTCTGTTGAAGTGGGCCGCTGGGTTACGCGAGCCGAAAATGAAGAAGCGGCAGCGCATTTTTATGATGCATTGGCTGACCTTATGACGATACTCAATGGTACGGAGGCGCTTATTTCTCTTCGAGGCACATTGGCATTTCAATATGGTATCGGCGGAAGACCCGGAGTTTCGGCGCATTACCATCTTTCTACACGGTGTTTTTCTCTGGCCAAAAATGCAGGTCCTGGGAGTATTGCACATGAATGGTTTCATGCCCTAGATCACTACTTGGCGGATAAATGTTTTAGTGATGTGCCAATAAAAATGTTTGCATCCAGAGCTTGGCTACACGATGCTACGCCCGTTCCACATCCACTAAATGATCGATTGTTCAAATGCTTTGAGACTATTTTCCTTGACGAGAAGGGGCGAGATTCAAGCCAGTTGTTTCAATCATCTAAACAAGTCGATAGCGCACAAGGTACTTTATATTGGAGTTTGCCTGAAGAAATGGCAGCTAGAGCATTTGAAGCCTTCGTGCAGGATCATTCGATTTGTAATCATTTTTTGGTGAAAGGGACGAAATCATCTGAGGAGGCTCAGTTAGGGCTCTATCCACAAGGAGACGAAAGAAGCCGAATAAACGCCGCATTTGAGGACTATTTTTTTCACTTGGGTCATGCGCTTAGAAAACGAAGCCGTGCGAAATAATGACTGGAGATAAGGGCGCTGGGCTAAACAGCTGATGTATCAGCGAATGTGATAGACCGCGGTTATTGTCAATAATTGCCTAGCTATTGATGGTGGAGTTAAGCGGCTTAATGCTGGCTTGGATAGCTGACTAAGGCTTGTTTAACTTAATTTAAAAGCGCAAAATAAACAAAAATTTGTTGAAATAGACCTTTTATGCTTAAAAAAATTACTATCAGTAACTTTTATAGCTTTGCAGAAACAACAGTAATCGATTTTGCGCTTGGTAAAAAGCCGACTCCGTCAGGGTATGATCTTCATCTTAATGGTGAGCGTTTTAATAAAGCAGTCGCTATTATTGGTGCCAACGGCTCGGGTAAAACACAGCTGTTAAAGCCGTTGGCATTCTTAAGCTGGTTTATTACTGACTCGTTTTTAGGCACTGCACCGGATGATGATATTCCCTACGCCTCGCATCGTTTGCTTGAAGATAAACCAACTTTATTGGTGCTTGAGTTTCGGTTAAATGACAAAGATTACCGCTATCAGCTTGAGCTCAATCAGGGTGAGGTACAATTTGAGGCCATATTTGAAAAAACTAGCAATCAGTTTAGCTATTTGATAAAAAGAGAAAAAAACGCAGACGGTTACAGTGTTAAACAAAAAGGCTTTGGTTTTGCCAAACCTCAAGCAGAAAAAATTCGTAGCAATGCCTCTATCATTAGTGCCGCGCATAATTTTGACGTCATTGAAGCCAAAGAATTTGTGGACTATTTTCAGCACATTGAAACCAATGTAGCCAGTTCCGGTCGCAGACATTTTCAGCATGGCGCCCTTATTCGTGCGGCTGAACGATTTGCTAAAACACCTGAGCTGATAGAACCAATGATAGAGGCGATGTGCCTGTTTGATCTGGGCTTAAGCCGTGTTGAAATTAAGCAATTGGTCAGCCGTGATGAAACGGGTAAAGAGGGTACTATTCATGTACCATTTGGCTTGCACCAAACATCGAGTGGCGAGAGTTTTGAACTGCCATTTTTTGAAGAATCCAGCGGTACACAATCAGCTTTTGTGTTATTGGAGCCTATTTTAAAGACGCTGCAACAGGGGGGCGTGGCGGTAATTGACGAGCTGGATAATGATTTACATCCGCATCTGGTTCCCATACTGCTAGACTGGTTCCGCTTGGAGCATACCAACCCCAAGCAAGCGCAGTTAATCTTTACTTGTCATA
This sequence comes from Nitrincola nitratireducens, assembly GCF_000585235.1. Lineage (NCBI taxonomy): Bacteria > Pseudomonadati > Pseudomonadota > Gammaproteobacteria > Oceanospirillales > Oceanospirillaceae > Nitrincola > Nitrincola nitratireducens. The sequence continues at coordinate 93,280 of NZ_AONB01000015.1, forward strand.
CGCCTGAAGTGCTTAATCTATTGCAAAAGCATCAAATCTATCTGGTAGAAAAGGTTGGGCAATTCAGCGAAGCCTGGAGGGCGGATGAGATTATTGGCCTGCGTGCCGACGATAACCTATATGCCAAGTATATGGCAGGCGCATTGGGTGCAGTGCCGGATCTATAGGAGGAAGGATGCCAAGGAAGCAACGCCACGTAAGCCTGACAACACTACTGATTGTTGGTGAAGGCAGTGATGATAAAGCCTTTATTGATCATCTGAAGAATTTGTTTCAGCAAAGATATAGTGGCCGTAAAGTCACGGTAAAAGCCGGTGATGGTGGTTCGCCCGGCAATATCATTACCCATGCGAGTCGCGCTTATCAGGCTGAAGCGTACAATCAGCGCTACTTAGTGCTAGATGCCGATATTCCACCAACACCTGCCGAGCAAAAAAATGCCCAAGCAGCGGGTTACGGTATTATTTTGTGGCAACCACAGTGCTTAGAAGGGGCATTGCTGGATGTTTTGGGGGAGGGAGTGCAAGCGCATGAAAGTAGTCAAGCATTAAAGCAACGTCTACACCCACGTTTAGCTGCTCACCATACTCGGCCGGAAGCTTATGCTGTTTTATTTAGCCAGCCAGTGCTGGCAGCAACACAAAACTCATCTGTGGCTGAAGTTCGCGATTTGCTGCTAGGTGCTTAGCTTTACTTTATTGAGTATTAGATGATCAATAATGATCTTGTGAAGATTGATCATGGCGATTTGATTTTTAAAAAATTATTGGGCCGGAAGTCAATAGTGTTTGGGGTAGTAATCTGAGAAATAAGCGACCAGTGGGCGTTCGGTGTATTGGAAACTTTATGGAAACTCACAAACAAAAACAGCGAGCCGCTTGCGCTAACTCGCTGTTTTTGTTTGTAAATTTGGTAGGACTAACTGGACTCGAACCAGCGACCCCCACCATGTCAAGGTGGTGCTCTAACCAACTGAGCTATAGTCCTGTTTTGTGGTGCGTATTATAGAGAGCTTTGAGATCCTTGCAACTGTTTTTTTAACGATTTTTATAAAATATTTGTACTGTGCTTCAGTCGCTCCAGTTCATCACGGTATTTCGCTGCTTTTTCGAACTCCAGATTGCGTGCCGCTTCATACATCTGATCTTCTAAACGACTCAATGCCTTGGCAAGATCCTTCGGCGATAGGATCGCTTCATCCACGCGATACTCAGCATTTGTTTCAGCCGCTTTTTTAGCGCCCCTCGATGACTTACGAGAGCCAGGTGCTTGGGCGCCCTCCATAATGTCTGCAACAGATTTGAAAATACCTTTAGGCGTGATCCCTTGCTCAAGGTTGTGTTGAATCTGCTTATTCCGACGGCGCTCCGTTTCATCCATGGCACGCTGCATTGATCCTGTGATTCGATCCGCATATAAAATGGCGCGACCATTGATATTACGTGCCGCTCGGCCAATCGTCTGAATCATGGATGTTTCTGAGCGTAGAAAGCCTTCTTTATCGGCGTCTAAAATGGCCACGAGGGAAACCTCCGGCATATCAATACCTTCCCTAAGTAAGTTAATGCCAACCAGCACATCAAACTCACCAATCCGTAAATCACGAATAATCTCGACACGCTCAACCGTATCAATATCCGAATGAAGGTAGCGAACTTTGACACCGTGCTCTGATAGGTAGTCTGTTAGATCTTCGGCCATCCGCTTGGTCAACACAGTGACGATGACACGTTCTTTTTTTCGGACAATTGTATCAATTTCCCCCAGAAGATCATCAACCTGAGAAGAGGCAGGGCGAACTTCAACAAGCGGGTCGATTAATCCTGTTGGGCGTACGACCTGCTCAACGACCTGTTGCGCATTCGCGGCTTCGTACTTGCTTGGCGTGGCAGAGACAAAAATCATTTGAGGGGCAATCGTTTCCCACTCCTCAAACTTCATGGGGCGGTTGTCCAGCGCAGAGGGTAGGCGAAAACCATATTCAACCAGAGTTTCTTTGCGCGACCGATCACCCCGATACATCGCACCAATCTGCGGAACGGTCACATGAGACTCATCAATCACCAATAACGCATTGTCGGGGAGATAATCAAACAGGGTAGGTGGGGCCATACCATGATCGCGTCCAGATAAGTAACGGGAATAGTTTTCGATACCAGAGCAGTAGCCCAGCTCAAGAATCATCTCGATATCATAGATTGTGCGTTGCTCAAGACGTTGAGCTTCAACCAGTTTGTTGTTCTCTTTAAGAAACGCCAGGCGTTCTTGTAATTCTGCTTTTATATGTTGCGTTGCCTCCACTAGCGTGTCTCTGGGTGTTACATAATGCGTTTTTGGATAAATGGTTGCACGTGGGACTTTGCGAAGGATCTCACCCGTTAAAGGGTCGAAGTACGAAAGTTGTTCGATTTCTTCATCAAACAGCTCCACACGAATAGCTTCCATCTCGGATTCTGCAGGAAAAATATCGATGACATCGCCTCGCACACGATAATTACCTCGGTGCAGTTCAATATCGTTGCGTGTGTATTGTAGCTCTGCTAAGCGTCTCAATAACGTGCGTTGGTCAATTTGATCACCACGGTCTAAATGCAACATCATCGAGAGATAGGACTTAGGATCACCTAAGCCGTAAATAGCCGATACTGTCGCGACAATAATGGCATCTTCTCGCTCAAGTAAGGCCTTGGTGGCTGAAAGGCGCATTTGTTCAATATGATCATTTATGGATGCATCTTTTTCGATAAATGTGTCGGAGGAAGGAACATAAGCCTCGGGTTGATAGTAGTCGTAGTAAGAGACAAAGTACTCAACAGAGTTGTCAGGGAAAAACTCTTTAAACTCGCCATAAAGTTGAGCCGCCAGCGTTTTGTTATGCGCCATAATGATTGTAGGGCGCTGCACAGCTGCAATGACATTGGCAATCGTAAAGGTTTTGCCCGACCCGGTAACGCCAAGCAAAGTTTGCGCGGCTAAGCCGGATTCAATGCCGTCAACCAAGGCAGCAATGGCCATAGGCTGATCCCCCGCGGGTTTAAAGGCTGATTGAACTCTGAAACGTTGCTTCACAGACGACTCCTGTAAAAATTAAATGTAAATTCACCCTTATAGGGATTTAGACCGCGAGCGCAATACTGTATGATTTGCGCTGTTTTTTGATGGATATTTGTGCCCCAGAATATAACGAGGATTTCAGCTTGGACGTGCAGCTTTCCGACCGCGTAAACAGTATCAAACCTTCCCCGACTCTTGCCGTTACTAAACGTGCGGCTGAACTTAAAGCGTCTGGCAAAAACATCATTGGCTTAGGTGCGGGCGAGCCCGATTTCGACACCCCAGAGCATATTAAACAAGCTGCGATCAACGCGATCAATGGCGGCTTTACAAAATATACTGCGGTTGATGGGACGCCAAGCCTTAAAAAAGCGATTATAGCCAAATTTAATCGTGATAATGGCCTTAATTACGAACCAAATCAAATATTGGTTTCCAGTGGCGGGAAGCAAAGCTTCTTCAACTTGGCGCTAGCGTTATTGAATGCGGGCGATGAGGCAATTATCCCAGCACCTTACTGGGTATCTTATCCAGACATGGTCCTGATTGCGGATGCCAAGCCAGTGATTATTGAAACGACCCAAGCGGCGCGTTTCAAGATCACTCCGGAACAGTTGCAAAATGCCATCACTGATAAAACACGCTTAGTTGTGTTAAACAGTCCTTCAAATCCATCTGGTGTTGCATACACACTAGACGAATTAAAGGCCTTAGGTGAAGTGCTGAAGTGCTATCCAAATATTTTGGTCGCAACCGATGATATGTATGAGCACATTCTCTTTGGGGATGAGCCTTTCTGCAATATCTTAAATGCATGCCCTGAACTCTACGATCAAACCATCGTATTGAATGGTGTATCCAAAGCCTACTCTATGACGGGCTGGCGTATTGGTTATGCAGCAGGCCCTGCTTGGTTGATTGCTGCTATGACTAAGGTTCAGTCACAAAGCACATCAAACCCATGCTCTATTGCCCAGGTTGCCGCTGAAGCGGCATTGAATGGCGATCAAGGCTGTGTGGCTGAAATGGTAAAAGCCTTTAAAGCACGTCATGAGTTTGTCGTGAATGCTTTGAATGAAATCGAAGGGGTGGATTGTATCCCAGCGGACGGAACCTTCTATGCATTTCCAAGCTTTCACAAGGTGATCGACAGCCGCCCAGAGTTTGCTGACGATATCGCATTGGCTGAATACTTGCTGCTCGAAGCAGGCGTGGCACTGGTTCCAGGATCTGCATTCGGTGCTCCGGGGAATATGCGCTTATCCTTTGCGACCAGTATGGATATACTGGAAGATGCGATTTCACGTATCAAAAAAGCACTAAGCTAAGATGATTTAGCAGAGAAGGGGCGATCTAGCCCCTTTTTTATTGATGTTGCCAAAGCCTGCAATGAGTCTCTATACTCATCCCTTCATTTGTCACAATGCATGTTAGAGAAGTATGCCCTCAAAGAATAATGCCCCCATTCTGCTTCAAATTAAAGTTACCCTAAAACATGTGCAGCCTGAAATTTGGCGTCGATTACTGCTTCCCAGTGATCTGTCCCTATATCAATTGCATTGTATCTTGCAGGTCACCATGGGCTGGGAAGATATTGGTGAGCATTATTTCGAAGATGCGGCGGGAAATTGCTATGGTGATCCGAGCGCAGCGCTTGAAGAGCGTGATGAAACGCTATATACGTTAAGTGATGTTCTCCATACCAAGCAGCCTAGCTTAATGTATGGCTATGACGAGGAGGATGGCTGGGAGCATCTCATTCAACTTGAAAAAACCTTGCCATATTTCGCTGATGATGATCAGCCGTGATTTTGTGTTTGGCGGGTGAAAGGGCGTGTCCGCCAGAGTCTTCCAGAGGGGTTGAAGGGTATTTAGAGTTGCAGTCAGCTGTACAGCATTTAAGTGCTGAGGTTTTTAGCGATCGTTACCCTTGGTTTAATTATGATGACTTATATAACGATGGTTTTGATACTGAGCGTGTCAACCAGGATTTAGATTTAGTGACGCGCTTTGGGCCATTGATGACAGATCCCGAAATTCGCGCCGCAGCAGATGATGCTAAATCGGAGCTTGAAGCGTTATTGCAAGAGTTTGAATTTGAAACCGATGAAATGCGCTATGAAGTCATCGAGGACTTTTTTCGGTCCATGTTTGAGCAGCCGATTGAAGATGACTTGTTGGGATTGAGTCCCAACCAATTGCATGATTTGCTCTACACACCCTTTCAGGCTGAAGAGGTGATACGTTTTCATCCCGAGCATGCCACACCAGATCAAGTGCCTTTTTTGGCGATGTTTAAGGTTTTGGCAGATGAGATTCTTCAGGGCAATAATAAACTCACGCCCAAAGGAAATCTGCCCCTGACCGTCGTGCGTGCTATGCATGATGCACTCGATACCCAACGCTATTTTTATGGGTTTGATGTGTATCAGCCGCGATTGCGAAGTGAAGAAGACTCTTTGCCGGTTCACATTACTCGACTCTTGGCTCAGAATTCTGGTTTATGCCGTGTGCAAAAGGGGCGTCTTTTGTTGACGCGTAAATCAGAAGCGGCCTTAGAAAAACAACAATGGTCGAAGCTGTATCAGCCGATGATCGAGTGCTTGATTACGAAATTAAACTGGGGCTACCTAGACGGAAATCCCGAGCTGCAGTCCATACGATTGACTTCTCTCTTTTTGATGCGCTTTTTAAAGACCCGAAATGATTGGGTGACGACGGATCAATGCGTTGAGCGTCTCGTTGCAACTTTTCCAATGATGTTAGAGGAGGCGGATGATTCTAGCGGTTATGATCCTGAGTCTACGCTTTGGCATGCGTTTACGCATCGGATACAGATGCTGCTCGGTTTAACGGGCTTAATAGAGTATCAGCACGATTATGAGAGCGAGTCGCCACTTGAGCGTATTGTCTTGGTGAGTTTAAAAAGAACGTCGCTTTCAGATCGTTTTCTAGAGTGGGTTTCTCCTGTTAAGTCAAATGGTTAGGGTGTTTCTTTGAAGCTATTGGTAATCGGTTACGTCTGGCCTGAACCTAAGTCCTCTGCAGCGGGCAGTCGGATGATGCAGTTGTTGGAGGTGTTTCGAGGTCAGGGCTGGCAAGTGCATTTTGCAAGTCCGGCACAGATGACAGAGCACATGGCTGACTTGTCTCGTATCGAGATAGCCTGCCATAGCATAGAGCTGAACTCAGCATCCTTTGATCGGTTTATTCAACATCTGGCACCTGATATCGTTGTTTTTGATCGTTTTATGATGGAGGAGCAATTTGGCTGGCGTGTAGAGAAGTGTCTACCCAGTGCGCTCAGGGTCCTGAATACCGAAGATCTACACAGTTTGAGAGATGGGCGTCATCAAGCGGTCAAGGAGGGGCGAGAGTTTGAGTTGCGCGATATGCATACGCCGATGGCGTGGCGCGAAATCGCAGCTATCTTTCGCAGTGATCTGACATTGATGATATCAGACGTGGAAATGACACTCTTACAGAATCAGTTTCATGTCCCTGCGACACAGTTGCATTATATCCCTTTGATGGTTGAAGCTCAGTCATCATGCCACCTACCCAGCTTCGATGAGCGTCAGCATTTTATTACGATCGGGAACTTCCGTCATGCACCGAATTGGGATGCGGTGCTGCAGTTAAAGCAACATCTGTGGCCGAGTATACGTAAAAAACTGCCAAAGGCGGAGTTGCATATATACGGTGCGTATCCACCGCCCAAAGCGACCCAGTTACACAATCCTAAAGATGGCTTTTGTGTTAAGGGCTGGGTGGACGATGCTTTGCAGGTGATGTGCCAAGCACGTATATTATTGGCTCCCTTGCGTTTTGGTGCGGGGATTAAAGGTAAGCTGATTGATGCCATGACGGTACGCACTCCGAGTGTGACCACCCCAGTGGGGGCGGAGGGTATCAGTGACGATTGGCCCGGTGCTATTGCCTACGACGATCAGGATTTTATTGAAAAGGCCGTAGCCCTTTATCAGGATTCCGCTCGTTGGCACCAAGCACAAGAACGGGGTGATGCTCTGCTGGCATCGCGCTTTTTAGCCTCTCTGCATGCATCGGCTTTAATTGAAAAGTTGGTTATGCATCATTCACAGCTCAATGGTTTGCGAGGGCAGCATTTCATGAGTTCAATGCTGCGCCATCACAGTATGAAGAGCACACAGTACATGTCTCAATGGATTGAGGCTAAAAATCAGCTTTCGCTGAAAGTAGATTCGCCTTCCACTGAGTGAATGCGTAAAAATTGATTTACCACCCACTCGACGTGCTCTGGAACCGTTTCTACATGTCGTATACAGGGTTGCCCATACATGGCTCTGACAATATCAATACCAAATAGCATCCCGAGTAGCATTTCCGCACTTTTGTCGGGTTGTGGAATCTGCACCAAGCCTGCTGCGTGCGCATCTTTCATCCATTGTACGAGTTGCGTATGGGTGGATTCAGGCCCCATTGCATACAGTTGATTGACAGCGTCTGTTGGAAAACAGCCAGGATTTCCGAGCATTCTCATAAAATGCAGGCATTCATTACTAATCAAGAATGATAACAAATGTGTGCCAAACGTGATCAGAGCATCTTTGACATCCGACTGTTTTTGCGGACTTATATTAAGACCGATCATGAGCTGCGCTGTTTCTGTCTCGGTGATGGCTTTTAGAAGCTCTTCTTTATTAGCATAGCGTGCATAGACGGTTACTTTCGAAACGCCTGCTAGTTTAGCGACAGCTTCAATCGAGACAGCAGATGCCCCTTCACTAAATAAAAGTCTTCTGGCAGCACAAATAATGGCTAAATCTTTGCTCGGGTCGACAGGGCGGCCTGCGCGTTCATTCGTTGGCACTTTGCATTCCAAATAGATTAATGTACGATTGCGTTCAGTAATTAATTTCTGATCGGGCTTACCGTTATGTTAAAGAAAGTCTGCGTTCTGTTGTTACCACTTCTTCTGTTGAGTGGCTGCTTTAAAGAGGATTATACAAGTCTTGAATCAAAGCCGATACCTTGGGTGTTAACACGTGAAGTGGTTCAAGATGAGCGAGCGGACGTGCGACTGTCGGGTAGCGTAAAAGCGCGCTATGAGTCGCCAATCGCATTTCAGCTAAATGGTCGGGTTTTGACAAAACATGTTGTTGCTGGACAAAAGGTTAATGCCAATGATCCTTTATTCACACTGGACCCACGTGATGTTGACGAGGTTGAACGAAGCGCAATGGCTCAGTTGGCGGTAGCGGATGCAGCGCTCGCGACCGCACGCAATGAGCTGAAGCGTCAACAGCAGCTGCTGGAGCAGAACTACATTAGTCGCCAAGCGCTTGAACGATTTGAGCTGGCCGAGCGGGAAGCGTTGAGTCAGCGTGAGTCAGCACGTGCGGTATTGGCACAAGCACGAAATACTCGCACCTATACAGAACTCAGCGCTGAGCATGCAGGTGTAATGATTAATGTTGAGGTTGAGGCGGGGCAAGTCGTTGCAGCAGGACAGGTGCTGGCAACCTTGGCTCAAGAAGGCGATAAAGAGATCGAAGTTTATCTGCCAGATGGGCAATCTCCTCCTCAAGTAGGGCAGATAGATTTAAGAGGTGAGCGTTCAATACAGGTTGAATTACGTGAAATAGCTGGCGCGGCAGACTCATCAAGTCGCAGTTGGCGGGCACGCTATCGTTTGCTGGAGTCAAATGAGTCTTTGCTGTTAGGCAGTGTCGTGCAGGTGACCTTGTTTAAATCCGATAATGCAGAGGATGTGCTACGAGTTCCATTGGCTGCATTGGATGAGCGAGGTTTGGGGGCTCAGGTTTGGCAAGTGATTGAAGGGCAGGCACAGCCCGTTTCGGTTGATGTTCTTGAACTTACAACGGAATATGCACGGATTCGAGCGGATCTTAATACTCAATCCAGAGTGATTGCGTTGGGGACGCATTTATTAACGCCCGGCATGCAGGTTAGGGAGAGGGCTCTATGAGTTTTCCCAACCTATCCGCGCTTGCTGTTCGTGAGCGATCCGTTACTTTGTTTTTTATACTCTTATCGGTTTGCGTAGGGGTTTACTCCTTTTTCTCATTAGGGCGCGCCGAAGATCCAAGCTTTACAGTCCGATTTGCTGTTGTTTCGGCTGTATGGCCTGGTGCCACAACAGAAGAATTGCAAACCCAAGTGGTTGATCGATTGGAAAAGCGGATTCAAGAAATCGATTATCTATACAACATCGAAACCACGATTCGTCCGGGCCAAGCGATTCTACAGATCGAGTTTCAAGACTTCGCACCAGGTGAGATTGTCCCTGATCTTTTTTATGAAGTCCGAAAACGCATGATGGATGAGGCCGCAAACCTGCCAGCAGGCGTTATCGGTCCCATCGTAAATGATGATTTCGCAGATGTATATTTCTCCTTGATGGCGCTCACTGCTCCTGGGTTTCCCATGCGTGACTTGACGCGAGAGGCTGAAGCAATGCGAGATCGGTTGCAGCGTGTTCCGGGTGTGCTTAAGGCTCAAGTTTTAGCTGAGCAAGCCGAACGTGTTTTTGTTGAATTTAATATGACCTATTTGAGTCAGCTGGAATTAAGCCCTCAAGATGTCTTTGCAGCCATTCAGGCTCACAATCAGTTGGTGTCTGCTGGTGCATGGGAATTGGATGGACCGCGTGTTCATCTGCGAATTGCTGCTGATTTATCGGATCAAGAGCAATTGGCGGCTGTTCCTTTGCGAATTGGGAATCACCTGCTGCGTTTATCCGATATAGCGGATATTCACTATGGGTACGAAGACCCTCCGTCGTATTTTGTGCGGGCACAAGGGGAAGATGCCCTGTTATTAGGGGTTGTCATGCGCTCAGGTGAGAACGGTTTGGATTTTGGGCAGCGGCTTGGCGAGTTTGTTGAACGTGAACGGAGCCGACTTCCTCTGGGCATTGAGCTCACTGTGATCACCAATCAGACTGAAGCGATCACGGGGGCTGTTAACCTTTTTCAGGTGAAGTTTTTAGTTGCTGTTATAGTCGTCATGGGCGTCAGTATTTTGGCAATCGGTTTTAGAGCTGGCTTAGTGGTCGGTATTGCTATTCCGCTAACACTGGGGCTTACGTTTTTGCTCATGAAGTTAGCCGGTATCAATCTAGACCGAATTACCTTAGGTGCGCTCATTATTTCGTTAGGCTTATTGGTGGATGATGCCATTATTGCCATCGAAATGATGATTGTTAAAATGGAGTCGGGTTGGGACCGAGTTCGTGCTGCCAGTCATGCATGGAGTGTCACGGCTGCCCCAATGCTCTTTGGAACATTGGTGACGGTGGCTGGCTTTGTGCCGATTGGCTTTGCGCAGTCAGGTGTTGGTGAATATGCAGGCAATATTTTCTGGGTGTTGGCCTATGCGCTGCTTGTGTCCTGGTTGGTTGCTGTTACCTTCACGCCTTATTTAGGTGTAAAGCTTTTACCTGACTACAGTGCATCTGGTCACAGTGGGTTGTATCAGACGCCTTTATATCAAAAATTGCGTGTGTTTATCAGCGCATGTGTCACCTATCGTAAAACAGTCGTTGTCTTGACGGTATCTTTGCTGATTATCAGTGTGGTTGCGATGGCAAGCGTAGTGCAGCAGCAATTTTTTCCCAGTTCAGATCGCCCGGAAGTTCTGATTAGTATTCAGCATCCGCAAGGTACCTCTATTCTGACAACGGATGTCACAGTTAGAAAATTAGAGGCTATTTTGTCGGAGGTGGATGACGTTAAATCCTTATCTGCATATATCGGAGCTGGCGCACCGCGCTTTTTTATCTCAGCGAATCCTGAACAGCCTGATCCGGCTTTTGCCAAAATGATTGCGATTGGTCATGATGAAGCTTCGCGTGATCGGATTATCGATATGTTGCAGACGCATATCCATGCAGGAGCGTTTCCTGAGGCACGAGTGCGAGTGAGTAAGCTGCTTTACGGTCCGCCCGTTGTATGGCCGGTAAGCTTTCGAGTTGTGGGTGAAGATCCACTGAAGCTTCGTGAAATCGCCTATCAAGTAAGAGATGTCATGCGTGAGCATCCTCATGCGGAGGATCCGCACCTGGATTGGGATGAGCGAATTCCAAGCTTGCACTTAGTCATGGATAAGGATCACATCCGCTTAATGGCTTGACGCCAATGGATGTCGCTCAGCAATTGCAGTTTCAGTTAAATGGCGCTCCGGTGACTGAGGTTCGGCAAAATATCCGAACAGTACAAATGTATGCGAGGGCGCAGCGTGTTGAGCAAGGTTCACCAGAAGATATTGAAATCCGCACACAGGAAGGACGCAGTATTCCATTGTCGCAATTAGGGACGCTTGAAGTACGCTATGAAGAGCCTGTTATAAAGCGGTTTGGTGGCGAGCGGTTTTTGGCCGTCCATGCTGATGTGTCGGGTGCCCAGGCGCCTGATGTCACGGCCGATATTTGGCAAGCCTTAGAGGATATTCGTCAAGCGCTGCCAGAGGGGTATCGTATCGATATAGGTGGAACAGTCGAGCAATCTGGCAAAGCCGATGCCTCGATTCAGAAGTTGCAACCGTTGATGTTGGTGCTCATGCTCATTTTTATCATGTTGCAGATGCGATCTTTTTCAGGGACTTTTATTGTAGTGGCTACAGCGCCTTTAGGTCTCGTCGGTGCTGTTTTGGCCTTGTTAATGTTTGATCAGCTTCGGATTTGTCGCGCTGTTGGGTTTGATTGGTCTGGGGGGGATCTTGATGCGCAATACGATGATTTTGACTCAACAGGTCCAGGATAACTTTGAAGAGGGGATGAGTGCTCGCGATGCGGTTGTGGAGGCGGCGGTGCAACGTGCCCGTCCTGTAATTTTGACAGCCTTGGCGGCCGTTTTGGCGTTTGTGCCGCTCACCTTTGATAGTTTCTGGGGGCCGTTGGCGTATGTTTTAATTGGGGGTGTTGCTGTTGGCACCTTGATCACGCTTATTTTTGTTCCCGCACTCTATGCGCTCTGGTTTCGCTGTGGTGAGACTCCAAACCAAGGCAGTGCTAGCTGAGGTTGCCAAGCATGCGTTAGGGTTTTATAGCCCTAGCGCATGCTGCAAGGCGGGTAACATGCGTTTAACACAGGCTCTTCCTTCGTCAATCGCTTCTTCTGCTCGATAAAACTCAAGCAATCCGATCTTGGCCAAGCGGGGTGATAGAAGAATGTCTGGAGGATCGCCTGCCATACGACTGCGCGTAATTCGGTCTTGAGTGATATTGACCGATCCTGCGATGACATCAAACATACTGGGAGCGGCTTCTTCAGTATCTTCCTTGGATGAGAAAACGGCTCCCGCGTAATTTACAAGCTCGGTAATTTTACTAACAGGTGATGCTTTTGATGAACGCGTTGAGGCTTTGACATTCTGTACAGGTTTGGGTTGGGGGCGTGTTAATAGGTCACCGTTTAGATTCACTGCAATGACCACGTCAGCGCCTAGCGCTCGGCAAGTTGATACAGGAACTGGATTGACAAGCCCACCATCCACAACCCATTTATTTTGGTATTTGACGGCCGGAAACAACCCAGGCAGTGCAATTGAGCACCATACTGCATCTAAAACAGACCCTTCCGTAATCCATAACTCACGACCGCTTTCCAAATCAGTTGTGATTGAAGCGAACTGTTTAGGCAGGTCCTCAATATTGCATTGTTTCGGAGCAACATGGCCATCAAGTAGTTCAACTAACCGATCACGATTTACAAAACCATTTAAGGACGTGTTAATTTCAAAAAACTGTGCAAGCTTTAGTTTAGTGAGTTTTAGAACCCAATCTTCCAGTTTGTCGAGATGATCTGTTGCGTAGGCGGCTCCCACCAGCGCACCGATTGAGGTGCCACAGACGATTTCAGGTGTAATGCCTTCCTCATGTAAAGCACGAAGAATGCCGATATGAGACCAGCCACGGGATGCGCCGCTGCCTAAGGCTATGCCTACTTTCATAGATTTATCCTTAATCCGTTAGTGGTTTGGTTTTGCAAGAAAGGGAATGTTTTAGATGGTCATAGAGTACGGAATGGAATCATCACTTGGCAAGCGAATATTTTAGTGGACTGCGGTGCATGCTCAGTCGATCATAGGCACCGCAATCGGTAGAGGCTTGCTATCTGAGTGAATTGCTTAAGCGGTCCGCACGATCTCCTGCAGCTGGGTGGCTAGAGAAAAGGCTACGGCTATTTCCGTATTTTGCTTCTAGCTTTCTGAGTGCAGTCACGGCTGCTTGTGCATTCATACCATGGCGTTGCATTAATTTAATTGCATAGTCATCGGCTTCATGCTCTTGAGTTTGAGAGAATTGAGCGTTAACTAGTTTTTCGCCCAGTTCACCTAGCTCCGAGTTTGAAAGAGCTGCTGCGGTTGTGTTGCCACTGGCCGCCGCCGCTTCACGTGCGGCAGAAGCCGCATAGGCAACTTGGAATGCGCGTTTGGAATGGCCTAACACCACATGACCAATTTCATGGGCAATGACGTAGCGTACCTCATCATCGGTCATTTCATCCATCAAGCCGCTGTACATGCGAATAGAGCCGTTTGGAACAGCAAACGCATTGATTTCGGGTAGCATATAGACCTTGTATTCAAGGCTCTGGCCATCAACGGTTTCCCAGCCCTGAGTTAGCTGAGCTAAACGTTGAGCATAGCGGCTGTTTGAGGGCGCAATTTGATGCTGACTATCAAGGTGGGCAATTGATTGATCACCAATCAGCTTCATTTGTTGGTCTGTCATCGTAATTGCGGTCGCCATCCCCATGCCTGCGGATAGCAGTCCTGACATGTCGCTTCCTGTGGTTTTGCAGCCGCTGAGTGTGAGCGTGATAGCTAGACAGGCAGCATATGAAGTCTTTTGTACAAAAGCGAGTTTTTTCATCGCCAATTCCTTTGTCGGTGTAATGTGAAAATTAGAATGTACTGAGCGGTTCGTCATCATTCCCTTAGTAACAGATTGAAATGTTAAGGGCTAATGTCATTAAAATCCAGATTTGGGTTTAAAAAGATGAAAAAGTGTATATTTGTTGATCTAGGACAAGATCAAGAGTTTTTTAAACGTTGCAATATGTGCGGTTAAATCTATGCTTAATGGTTTGATTATAATTCTGGTTAGGGGTCGCCGTTTTGCAGCGCTTAAAAATGATCCGCGAGATCCGATTTGTGATATTGCTTTTGTGCTGCATTGTTGCACAGGTGCTTCACGCAACAATTTTACCTGTACCTAACCCACCAGAACAAAATCCACTGCTTGTAAAGCTAGGCGAACAGCTTTTTCATGATGAGCGTTTGTCAGGTGATAAGACGGTGAGCTGCGCTACCTGTCATGCATTGGAGACAGGAGGGATGGATCTTGCAAAGGTCTCAACAGGTGTTGGCGGTAAAAAAGGTGTCATTCGTGCCCCCAGCGTCTTTAATAGCCATTTAAATCATACGCAGTTTTGGGATGGGCGTGTAAAAACCTTGGAAGCGCAAGTTGATGGTCCCTTACATGATGAACTGGAAATGGCCTCAAATTGGCCTTTGGTGATAGGTCGACTCAACGCGGACCCTCAGTTACGTTCAGAGTTTAAAAAAGTGTTTGATGAGGAGCTTAATCCAGAGCAGGTTCGAATAGCGTTGGCAGCTTTTCAGCGAACATTAATGCTCACCAACTCCCCCTTTGATCGCTGGCTAGCAGGTGATATGGAAGCGATTACGGCGCAGCAAAAAAACGGATTTAGACTGTTTCAAGAGTACGGCTGTATCAGTTGCCATCAAGGTGCAAATGTTGGAGGGAATATGTTTGCTCGAATGGGATCGCTGGAAAGCTTTACCTTATTTAAATCGGCTGAAATGGAGCAGGTTAGTCTTGGTCGGTACAACGTAACAGGAAATCGTAAGCATTTGTACGTTTTTAAAGTGCCAGGGCTAAGAACCGCCGCTTTAAATCACTATTTTTTTCATGACTCAAGTGCAAGCTCCTTGGAAGAAGCGATCGATATGATGGCTCGTGTACAGCTAGGAAGGCAGCTCACTCGAGATCAGGCACAGGATATTGCAGAATTTATTCGTTCACTATTAGGTGAGCACCCATTGCTTAAGCAGGTGCTGAGTGATTAATCAACATAAACAAGGTTTTATACTGTTTTTCTGTATTTTGGCAGGGCTTGTGCTCGCTTTGTTTTTCTCAACGCGAACGCATGACGTATTAGAGCACACGCAGCGTCTAGACGGCTTTTTGCAGTTACGTGAATTAGATGCATTATTAGACGAAGAGGTCTTGTTGATAGCATCAGGACTGCGAACACACTATGACCAGCTTGTGGTGTATCGAAGAAACAGTGATGAGTTACTAGAAAAGATGCTCGATACGCGTCATTCATTTATTGCTGGTTTAGATGAAACCTCTGTCATGCTCTTAAAGTCCTATCAGTCCATGCAATTGCATAAAGAGGATGTTGTCGAAGAAATAAAACATTCCGCATCACTGATACGAAATGGTCTTTTATATATGCCACAGCAGGTGCAAGCACTCAGGCAGGATAATCATCCGCATAGAGATGACGCGGCTCGTATACTGAGTGCGCTTTATCGATACCATTTATATCCCTTGACTGAATCACGAGATGAGCTAGAGCTGCAGCTGTATAATCTAGTAAGGCAAAATACGGGTGATGAATTATTAAGCTTGTTTATTTCTCAGGCCTCAACAAGCTTGCGGCATCTAAGTAATTTACATCAGTATCGGGATGAGTATGTTGCTGTCGATACGAGAATAATCTTAAGGCAATTAGAACTATCCTACCAACAGGTTTACCTCAATCGATTGAAGGCTTCAGAGTACTTGACGCTTTTTTTATTAGTATTAAGTGCCTTGCTAATGTTGGTTATGACACTGCTGTTTAGGCGTCTGCAACATGAAACACACGCTTCTAAACAAGCAACTAATCGTTTACAAGATGCTGTAAACAGCCTATCTGAGGCCTTTGCATTATTTGATGCAAAGGGGTCGTTGGTTTTGTTCAATCAAAAGTGGCTTGAGTATTATCCTTGGTTGAATTATGACTCGTTAGTTGATTGGCCGTCCATTGCATCTAAGCATGCCGAAGTCGGAATCAAAAGCCTATCCGCGCAGACGGCAAATCCCCGAGTGAGTCAATACTATATTGAACACTTGCCGAATAATCGATGTTATCAGGCCAGTAATAACATGACACAAGATGGAGGATGGGTTTGTGTTAGGACAGATATCAGTGTTATACAGCAGACAGAGTTCAAATTGAGAATGCTTGGGCGTGCTTTGGAGCAAAGCCCAGTGGCTGTAATGATTACCGATAGGAAAGGTATCATTGAGTATGTTAATGCACAGTTGGCTGAAATGACAGGCTATTCAGAATCAGAGTTATTAGGGAAAAATAATAACATTCTCAAATCTGGCGAAATGTCGAGTCAAGTTTTTACAGATATGTGGAAAGAGCTAAATCGTGGAAATACGTGGTCGGGGCACTTGTTAAATAGAAAAAAAGATGGTTGTTTTTTTTGGGACTCAACATCTATATCTCCGCTTCGAACAGAAGAAGGTGACATTAGTCATTTTATAGCTGTGAAAGAAGATATTACTGAGCGTCTTGTGCTTGAAGAACAGTTGAAAATGGTTGCTGTTGTATTTGAAACAACGAATGAAGCCATTATGATTGCAGATCAGAATGGGCGAATCAAAACGGTTAATCCCGCATTTACTAAAATAACAGGTTTTACAAAAGAAGAAGTGATTGGTAAAAATCCAAGTATATTAAGTTCTGGGCGACATGATCGAAACTTTTATCATCAGCTTTGGAGTACATTGTCCGTTGAAGGGGCTTGGGCTGGTGAAATATGGAATCGACGTAAAGACGGTAGTGTTTATCCGGAATGGCTCTCAATTTCAGTTATACGAAACGACTCAGGTGACATTAGTGAATATATATCTGTATTTTCAGATATAACCAGTCGAAAAAATGCCGAAGCACGGATTCGGCATCAAGCCTATTATGATGCTTTGACGGAGTTGCCGAATAGAACGTTGTTAATGGATCGGCTTGAAATGTCAATTGTTTCAGCAAATCGAGATCAACAAACCTTGGCGTTATTGTTTGTGGATTTGGATCGTTTCAAATATGTTAATGATACGCTTGGTCATGAATACGGTGATGAGCTTCTTATAAATGTGGCGCGACGCTTGTTGAGCTGTGTGAGAGAAAGTGACACGGTTGCTCGTTTTGGCGGGGATGAATTTGTTGTTCTACTTCATAATATTTGTTCGGGAAAAGAAGCAGGGCGTATTGCCGAAAAAATGATCCAACAACTTTCGTATCCGTTCATGCTGGCTGGCCGAGAAATTATAATTGGTGCAAGCATCGGTATCGCTATGTATCCGAGCGTGTCAGGAGGTGCAGATAATCTGCTCAGAAATGCCGACTTAGCGATGTATAGTGCGAAGCAAGGCGGACGAAATCGTTACCAGTTTTTCAGTGAACAGCTCCAAGAAGATGCCAATAGCATGATGGAAATGGAGCAGGATTTGCGAGTTGCATTAGAGCAAAAGCAACTTGAAGTATATTATCAGCCGATTATAGATAGCCGTACCTTGTCTTTAGTCGGGGTAGAAGCATTGCTCCGCTGGAATCATCCTTTGCATGGCATGATTTCACCTGATCGTTTTATTCCTCTAGCGGAAGATACCGGTATGATTGGTGTTATAGGTCAATGGGTGCTTGAGACGGCTTGTCGGCAAGCAGGCCAATGGGTCGCACAAGGATATCATTTATATATGTCGGTTAATCTTTCGGGGCGTCAGCGAAGTTTAGGCCTGGATGATATAGTGCTAAGGAATATCCTTGAGTCAACAGGGTTTAGGCCTGAAAGTTTGGTGCTTGAAATCACTGAGGGGATGTTGTTAGACAATAGTCACGCAACCATTGAGTGGTTGAGTTCCTTTAGCCGAATGGGTGTTCAGTTAGCGATTGATGACTTTGGCACAGGCTACTCAGCGCTGAGTTATCTTAAACGATTTCCAATTGATATATTGAAAATAGATCGCGAATTCATTCGAGAGTTGGGGCATGGCACGCAAGATATGCTTGTGGTTAAAGCCATCATCTCAATGGCAAAAAGCTTAAAGCTTAGAATTGTGGCTGAAGGTGTTGAGACGGATGATCAACTTGCCATACTTCAGGACTTGCAATGTGAGTTTGTACAGGGGTATCTGTTTTCAAAATCATTAACAGCGTATGAGTTGGAAGTGTCATTTGACACGCTCTACAGAAGTGTTGCCAAACAGCGGTTATAGTCTTTTCTTGCTTTGGAGCTTTAAAAACATATTGCTGACATCCTCCTTGCCGTAAGCATCGGGGGGTGCACCTAGATAAATAAATACAAAAAAGTAGTTGACCTCTCCCAAAAACCTCTTTAATATTCGCGCCTCGCTTGAGAGACAAGCCCTTCCGGGGGAGAGTCACTGAAGCGGGGCTTCTTTTTAAGTA